>PMMG01000036.1 GCA_003162335.1 Dehalococcoidia bacterium | reverse complement strand
TTGGCACCGTCACATCCTCCCACCAGGAAGAAATGCTTAATGGCTCCGGATTTTACTGCTGATATCAACTTGTCAGCAACTCCCATAACCGTATTACGGGCAAAACCGGTTGTCATTTCTGTTCCACCGTTAATTCCGGTAAACTGTTTATCCTCTTTCCAACCACCAAGTTCAATGGCCTTTTTGATAATTGCGGAGAAATCCTTTTTCCCATCTTTTTCGGATATGTGTTTCAACCCGGGATAACCAACAACGGATGTCGTGAAAATATTGTCAGAATACGTAATTTTCGGGGGCATCAGGCAGTTGGTAGTATAGAGAATTGGTGCCGGTAAATCATTGAATTCTTTTTGCTGGTTTTGCCATGCGGTACCGTAGTTACCTTTAAGTTGAGGATATTTCTTCAGTTCCGGATAGCCGTGAGCCGGAAGCATTTCCCCGTGGGTATAGATATTAATGCCTTTACCCTTGGTCTGCTCCAGAAGTTCTTTCAAATCAAGCAGGTCATGGCCGGTAATAACAATAAAAGGCCCTTTCTCCACTTTCATGCTGACNNTGGTCGGCACCGGATGCCCATAGATTGATGTATTTGCTTCGTCCAACAGGGCCATGCACTTCAGGTTCATCCGGCCTAATTCCATGATAAGTGAAAGCCACTCGTCAACGCTATGCTCCTGCCCGATGGCCCTTAATCCTTTATAGAGCCCTTCTGTCACTTCGGGGTTNNGACCATCTTTTTCAGTTCGTCTACTCGTGCAGGGTCGAAGTTTACATTAGTTATTGTCGTGAAAAGCCCTTGCATCACCAATTCATCGGTGTTTTTATTATGACTCTTACCTTCGGCGGCGCGTGCTAACCCGATCAGGGCAACTGTCAATTCATCATGTTTACCTGCTACTTCCGGTTTCTTCCCACAGACTCCACTTATTGTACAACCTGTTCCTTTGGCTGTTTGTTCGCACTGGAAACAAAACATTTCAGTCATTTTATTGCTCCTTATCTCTTAATAATATTGTTCTGATATTCACAATGTAATACAATTGGAAATAGAAAGCGGTAACACCTGTTACCAATTTAAGGAATATTTTGCAATGTATCAGGAATGGAACGAAGTATTAAACGCCTCCATACTTTTTCGGGGAATAAGCCCCGAGTCACTAAATATAATGCTGGAATGTCTAAAACCCAGGATTCAGCGTTGCAAACAAAGGGAGATTGTGGCCCTTTATGGAACTCCGTTCCAGGGCGTTGGTATAGTCGCGAGCGGCAGTGTTGCCTTAACCAAAGAAACTTATTCCGGCAACCGGATTATTATGGATATTTTAAATGCAGGCGCGATATTTGGCGAAATGGTTGCTTTTTCTGATAACAAGGTTTGGCCGGTAACGGTTATCGCCCAGGAAGACAGCTCTTTATTATTTCTTCCTCCAGACAAAATACTTGGGACTTGTTCTAACGTCTGCGCTTCTCACAGCACCCTGGTTACGAACATGCTGAAAATATTGTCTAATCGTGCGTTAATGCTGAACAGGAAAATTGAATACCTTTCGGCTAAAAACATAAGGAGCAGAGTAGCCAGGTATTTATTGGATATGTACCGGATGAATAGAAATGCTACATTTATAATTCCGATGAAACGGCATGAATTGGCTGATTATCTGATGATGCCGCGGCCTTCACTTTCACGAGAGATGGGTCTAATGCGCGATGAGGGTATTATTGAGTTCGATGGTTCTTCAATCAAAATAAAAAATGTCCTCACTCTGGAGAAATCTATCGAGTAGTTGTTATATAACACTCGAAGCTAGTTGCCCAGAGCCATTTTACGGCACGCGGAAAGATCTAATTATGGGCAAATTTACATGATAATATACTAATATTATGAATTGAATAGACTTGCAAGGAGAAAAATGAAAGAAAAAACAAATCATGTAAATGTCAAAGAGATGAATTTTGATCAATTATTTAAACAAATTTCTCCGGAAGAGATAAGCGACAACGTATTTACGTTAGCAGGAAAAGATTTTTTCGCTATTACTGCGGGGAAGGAAGATCATTATAATTCCATGATAGGCAGTGGGGGTGGTTTGGCGGTTCTTTTTAAAAAACCCACTACCTGGTGTATTCTTCGTGCAGACCGTTATACGCTTGAAATGATTCTAAAAGAGCAAACTTATACGCTATCTTACTTTCCCAATGAATATAAGGAACAAATGCTCTTTTGGGGAAGTAAATCCGGAAGACATAGTAAGAAAATGAAAGAAGTTGAATTGATCAGTGTTCAAACTCCTTCCGGAGATATGTCTTTCAAAGAAGCCAGGCTAATTATTGAATGTAAATTAACGCAAATTACTACCCCCAATCCCGATGATTTTTACACACAAGAAGCTAAAGAGTATATAAACGAAGCTTACAAAGAAGAAAATGATTATCGCAAATACGTATTTGGGGAAATCACCCATGTCTGGGTAAAGAAATAAGAATAAACCATTATTGACAAAGAGAATGATCATAAATTCTCTTCGTCATTGACTTGTTGAAAGTTTTTGATAATAATACACCATCCTTTCTTTGTGATGATCCAGAAACTTATGACTACGCAGAACGTAACGCAAAATTTACAACCCAACTATATACAATATCTGAATCAAGTACTGCAGCAAATCCAAAGAATAAAAAAGAAAACCAATCGGCGCTATTGATTTTAATCATTTTCCAATAGAAGTTATTTTTAAAGATGAACTAGAAAGCCTTCAAAAAATAGCTAGAAAAACATTAATCATTCCCTTTATGAGACACTATAGTTACGAAAACTAGAACTAACTCTTGATTGTTATTTCAATAAACTCTGCAAATGTCTTTTTGCCTCAACCGTGCGTGTTATGTTATAGTGTTCAATTATGGAAAAGATTGATTTCGTTACGAACGGCACAGTGACTTCACCGCAGGGCTTTACCGCAGGCGCGACTTCGGCGGATATCCGTAAAAAGGGTGATAACCGCCTCGACCTGGGCATCATTGCCTCAAAAGAAATCTGCAACGTAGCGGGCTTGTTCACCGACAACAAGATCAAGTCGCCATCGGTGGTGCTATGCTCGAAGCGTGTATTCGACGGCAAAGCGAAGGCAATTGTGGCCAGCAGCGGCTGCGCCAATGCCAGCACGGGCGAGCAGGGGTTTTCCGATGCCATCGAGATGTCGGCGCTGGCAGCTAAGGTAATCGGCGCCAAGCCGGATGAAGTACTGATCGCCAACACCGGTGTGATCGGGGTCAATCTGCCAATGCCGTCCATCCGGGCCGCGATGAAAAAAATTGTGACGAAAGCAGACGGCGGGCATGAGTTCGAACAGGCAATCATGACCACCGATACGATGCCGAAAGAAGTAGCGGTGACGGTGCAGAGCGGACCGAACAATTTCACCATCGGCGGCGTGGCCAAGGGCTCCGGCATGATCCATCCAAATCTTGCTACCATGCTTGTCTTCCTGACCACCGATGCCAATGTCACACCTGCATACCTGAAGAAATCGCTGACCGATGCGGCAGCGATTTCTTTTAACATGGTTTCTGTAGACGGCGATACCAGTCCCAGCGATACAGTTCTATTATTGGCCAACGGTGCGGCAAAAACCGAGTTGATCACCGGCAAGAGCGGCATGGCCGATATTTTCCAGCGGGCTTTGAACCAGGTCTGTATTTATCTGGCAAAAGCGATCGCCCGCGACGGCGAAGGAGCCACCAAGTTGATCGAGATCAACGTTAAGAAAGCAGCCAACCTTAAGGAAGCCCGTCAGGCAGCACGGACAATTGTCAGTTCCAACCTGTTGAAAGCCGCGGTGTACGGCAACGACCCCAACTGGGGCAGGGTGACAGCCGCGCTGGGCAGAAGCGGCGCGCAGCTGGAAGAAGAGAAACTGGATGTTTTTATGGGCACCATCCAGGTGCTGAAAGACGGCGCACCGGTGCCCTTCGATAAGTTCAAAGCGGTCAATGTTTTCAAGCAGAAAGAAGTGCCGATCACCGTAGTTTTGAACATGGGAACGGCAAACGCAACGGCCTGGGGATGCGATCTGACCGAGCAGTATGTCAAGATCAATGCGGAATATACAACCTAAACGGGGTAAATTCCAAATCTCAAATACCAAAAACCAAACAATGTCAAAATAAGAAATTCTAAATTGAAATTTGAATATTGGTATTTATTTGGAACTTGGAGCTTGGCTATTGGGTTTTTCGGATTTTATTTTCGTAGTGTTATAATAGAACGTATATGGATAAACCAATTGTTATCAAAATAGGCGGCGCGACCTTCGGGAAACGTGACCCGATTCTGGAAGACATCGTTACGCTGCAGAAAAAGGGAAAGTCGCTGGTGGTGGTGCACGGCGGCGGCAACATGGTCACCGAATGGCTCAAGAAACAGGGCGTGGAGACCAAGTTCGTGCGCGGCGAACGTATTACCGACAAACCGTCACTGGACATCGTCGCGGCAGTGTTGGGCGGACTGGCCAACAAGCAAATTGTCGCCACGATTAACAATCTGGGCGGGCGGGCTGTCGGCATCAGCGGTGTTGACGGCGGGTTAATCCAGGGACGTGTCGCAAACCCGGAGATGGGTTACGTGGCACAAACCGTAAAAGTAGACCCTACAGTCATTAATGCATTGCTGCAGGCCGGATTCATCCCGGTAATTTCCCCGATCACCGCATACACAATCGACCGACCGGCAGACGCACCTTTAATGCTGAATATTAACGGCGACCCGATGGCAGGCGAAATCGCCGCAGCCCTCGGCGCCGAAAAACTGATCTTTTTAACCGATGTGACCGGCGTGCTGGATAAAGACGGCAAGCTGTTAGCAGTGATCAACCTCAATCAGGTCAAAGAACTGATCGATTCCGGCACCGCTTCCGGCGGCATGATCCCCAAGCTCAATGCCTGCCTTACCGCCGCCGTCCATAAAACCACGACCTGCATCGTGGACGGACGCCAACCGCACGCATTGCTCAACGCCATTGAAAGCGACACAGCCGGTACAGTTATCCGCGCCAGATGACGCTCAAACAGGTGCTTCTTTTCCCTTTGTTTGTCTCTTATTCCCTGATTATGTTAATATTTTAAAATCTAATATGTTGAGGTAAATTATTATGTCAAACTGGCAAGAAATGGAGAAAAAATACTTATTTACGAATACCGTACGCTGGCCGATTCTCCCGGTCAATGGCAAGGGTTCCTATCTGTGGGATGAAAATGGCAAGAAATACCTGGATCTGGTCGGAGGGTGGGCAGTGTGTTGTCTTGGGCACAGTCACCCGGTGATAACCAAGGCTTTAACCTTGCAATCTAAAACGCTGGGGATGTGCGGTCCGCAGTCCTGCAACATGCCACAACTGCAACTGGCTGAATTACTGGTAAAAATCAGTTGTCTGAACAGGGTGTTTTTCTCCAACAGCGGCGCCGAAGCCAATGAAGGCGCGGTTAAATTAGCTCGCCGTTACGGCGCACTCAAACTCAACGGTGCTTATGAGGTTATCACCGCCTATAATTCCTTCCACGGGCGCACTCTGGCCATGACCGCCGCTACCGGTCAGGCGCATTATCAGGAAGCATATAAGCCGCTGGATGTCGGATTTAAAAATGTAACCTTCAATGACATTGAAGCGATCAAAAAAGCCACCACAAAAGACACCTGCGCAGTGATGCTGGAACCGGTGCAGGGTGAAGGCGGCGTCAACATACCGGGCGAAGGCTATTTGAAGGCCGTACGTCAATGGTGCGACGAAAAAGGAATATTGCTGATTCTGGATGAAGTACAGACCGGCATCGGACGTACAGGGACAATGTTCGGATATCAACAGTTCGGTATTGAACCTGATATAATGACTCTAGCGAAATGTATGGGCGGAGGTATTCCCATCGGGGCTTTCCTGGCGAAGGAACATTGCGCCGTCTTTCAACCGGGCGACCATGGTTCCACTTACGGGGGAAATCCGTTGATGTGCGCGACTTCGATGGCGGTGCTGGAATATGTAATTGAGCATGACATCCCGGGCAAGTCGCAGAAAGCGGGCGCATATTTCATGGAAGGCCTGAATAAATTAAAAAGTAAATATTCCTTCATCACCGAAGTCCGCGGGCGCGGTTTATTGATAGCCGTTGAATTTAATAAGGATATGTCCGGGGCAATCAAACTTGCCTGTATTGAAAACGGTATGACCATCAACGATGTTAAATCTAACGCGGTGCGCATCATGCCGCCGCTGACTATCAGTAATAAGGAAATCGATGAAGCACTGGCTATCCTGGACAAGGTTTTCGGGGAAGTAAAGGTGTAGTAAGTTTGTTTTAGACACAGGGAGAGACGAAGGTTTAAATTCAGAATTCTCCCTTAATGACAAGATAAATAAGGAGAGGTTTTAAATGGCAGAAAAGGTAATACTAGCTTATAGCGGCGGACTGGACACATCGGTCGCCATACGTTGGATAAAAGAAAAGTACGGGATGGACGTGATTACCCTGACGATCGATGTGGGCAATTCCAAGGATTTTGAAGCCGCCCGCGTGAAGGCTTTGAAACTCGGCGCGATCAAAGCAATCGTCATCGACGCCAAAGATATGTTCGTCAAATATTTCATCTGGCCGGCTTTACAGGCCAATGCCCTGTACGAAGGGCAATATCCGCTGGCAACCGCACTGTCCCGCCCGTTAATGGCCAAACTGCTGGTAGACACCGCACTGGCCGAAGGCGCGACGACCGTGGCGCACGGCTGCACCGGCAAAGGCAACGACCAGGTCCGGTTTGATGTCGGCGTGCATGCTTTAGCGCCGCAACTCAAAGTGATCGCTCCGGCGCGTGAATGGGGCATGACCCGGGAAGAGACAATTGCCTACGCCACCAAGCACCATATCCCGGTACCGATCACCAAGAAAAGTCCGTATTCCATTGACGACTGCCTATGGGGCAAGAGCGCGGAATGCGGCATCCTGGAAGACCCGTGGGTTGAGCCCCCTGATGATGTCTGGACATGGACGAAAAATGCCGACCAGGCGCCGGATAAACCGACTTACATCGAAATCGGCTTTGAGAAAGGCATCCCGGTTACCCTGAACGGCAAGGAAATGGACGGTGTCAGCCTGATCCAGAAAATGAACGAACTGGCCGGACTGCACGGCATCGGACGCATCGACCATATTGAAAATCGGCTTGTCGGAATTAAATCCCGCGAGACCTATGAAGCACCCGCAGCCGTCGTTTTATTACAGGCGCACAAGGCGCTGGAAGCGATGACACTGGCCAAAGACCAGTTGCGTTTCAAGGAAAAGACCGCCATTGAAATTGCCGATATTATCTACAACGGTTTGTGGTTCTCCGCTTTGAACCGCGATCTTTCCGCCTATATCCAGAGTTCACAACGGTTCGTCACAGGCACCGTTAGAGTCAAACTTTTCAAGGGCAGCTCGATGGTGGTCGGACGCGAATCGCCGAAATCGCTGTACAATCTCAGCCTGGCGACCTATGATAAGGGCGACAAATTCGATGCCAGCGCCGCAGTTGGTTTTATACATCTGTGGGGTCTGCCGGTCGCTACCCAGGCCCAGATTCAATTATTGGGTGATAAAGAAGACCCGATGCGGCTCATCGATGCTGCGAAACCCGTAACGAAAGGCAAGAAAACTAAAAACGGGAAGAAATAAATGGCGAATCAGATACGCGGCCGCTTTCAGAAAGAAGCCGCTAAAAACGCTGTGGCCTACAGCTCTTCGATCCATTATGATTGGCGGCTGTATCCTTATGATATCGCCGGCAGCATCGCGCACGCCCGCATGCTGGCCAAACAGGGCATCATCACGGCCACCGAAAGTGATAAAATCATAGCGGGCTTGAGCAGCATCGGGGAAGAGATCGCCCAGGGCACTTTCCAGTTCAAACCGGAACTGGAAGACATTCATATTAATATCGAATCCCGCCTGATTGAGAAGATCGGTGACGTGGGGAAAAAACTGCATACCGCGCGCAGCCGCAACGACCAGGTGGCGCTCGATGTCAGGCTCTTTACGAGAGATGCGATCATTCACACCATCGGGCATATTCTGGAGCTGCAGAGCGTACTGGTAGATCTGGCCGACGCTAACAAAACCACGATCATACCCGGTTATACGCACCTGCAAAAGGCGCAGCCGATATTGCTGGCGCACCATTTTCTGGCCTATTTCGAAATGCTGGAAAGGGACATTGCGCGGCTGGAAGACTGCCTGAAAAGAGTAGAAGTGATGCCATTAGGCAGCGGGGCGCTGGCCGGTGTGGCGTATAATATCGACCGCAAGTTCGTGGCCAAAGAACTCGGCTTCACTAATATCACGCAAAACAGTCTGGACGCCGTTGCCGACCGCGATTTTATCATCGAATTCGAAGCCGCAGCCAGTGTGTGCATGATGCACCTCTCGCGCATGGCGGAGGAGCTTGTATTATGGTCTACCGGCGAGTTTAATTATATTGAAATCGACGATGCTTACGCTACCGGTTCCAGTATCATGCCACAGAAAAAAAACCCGGATATGGCCGAATTAGCACGCGGCAAGACCGGCCGGGTTTACGGCCACCTGCTGGCGCTGCTAACCACAATGAAAGGCCTGCCGCTCGCATACAACCGCGACATGCAGGAAGATAAAGAGGGCTTTTTTGATACGGTGGACACCTTGATGTCCACACTGGAAGTTTTTACCGGCATGCTGGCCACCATGCGGATCAAAACCGAAAACATGGCCGCCGCAGCAGAGCTGGGTTACATGCTGGCAACGGACATCGCGGATTACCTGGTGGGAAAAGGCATGGCATTCCGCGCCGCGCACGAAGCGACCGGTAAACTGGTAAATTATGCGGTGAAAAAAGGCAAGTCTCTACGCGAACTGACCTTGAAGGAATACCAGAAATTCTCGGCTGTTTTTGATAATGATGTATTTAATATTACGGTAGAAACTTCAACTGCTGCCCGGGAAGTGCCCGGCGGAACAGGCTATAAACAGGTCGCAAAACAGATCGCCGCGGCAAAACGAAAACTCAAGGAAAGTATGAGTGATGAATAATACTAAAATCAAGATCGCGCCTTCGATATTATCGGCTGATTTCGCGCGGCTGGGCGAGCAGGTGGCGGAAGCCACGAAAGCCGGCGCCGACCTGATCCACGTCGATGTGATGGACGGACATTTCGTGCCGCAAATCACGTTCGGGGCGCTGGTAGTCACGGCCATACGTAAATATACCAACCTGCCGCTGGATGTGCACCTGATGGTGGAAGAACCGGAAAACCAGATCGCGCAATTTGCAAAGGCAGGCGCAAACATCATTACCGTCCATCAGGAACCTTGCGCACACCTGCACCGCGTGATTCAGATGATAAAGGATACCGGGGTGAAAGCGGGCGTTTCCATCAATCCGGCCACTTCACTCAGTGCACTCGATGAAATCCTGGCGGAAGTCGATCTGGTGCTTATTATGACCGTGAACCCGGGATTCGGCGGACAAACCTTTATTGAAAGTTCGCTGGATAAAATCGCGCGAATGCGCGCGGAAATGGATAAACGTCAATTAAATATAGAATTGGAAGTGGACGGCGGTATTAATACAAAAACAGCGCCCCGCGTAGTTAAATGCGGGGCGACAGCTTTAGTAGCGGGAGCAGCAATATTCAGTTCAGGAGCGAGCATTGAGGAATCAATTAAGCAGCTGCGGGAGAGCTTTTCCTGACAACCACTTTTTTAGCCTCTTTATGCTGGTTGCGGATACAGCGTGTGCAAAGATTCATACGTTTCTTTTTACCAGCGACCATAATGATGGCCGGGTGGACGTTAGGCTCCCAACTGCGGTTGGTATGCCGTTTAGAGTGGCTGATGGTATTACCGAACTGAGGGGTTTTCCCACAAATATCGCACTTCAATAGAGGTACTCCTTGACTATTTAACGGATTTACAGTATTTTATATTAACACACTCCAGCAAAGTTAACAAGAACGGCAGGCCGGGAAAAATTGGACAAAACCCTGTCCGCCTTTTAAAGATATTAGACATAGGCGCCTCAATTATTTCCGAGTAACCAATTGAGAGGAAACAAATGACAAAGAAAGTAAGTTCAATAACAGGGCAGGAACTGCGCGAAATGTTCGCCGCCGCCACGGCCTGGCTGGAAAAGAACGCTCCTGATATTGATGAATTGAACGTTTTTCCCGTGCCCGACGGTGATACCGGCACCAACATGTTGTTAACCATGCGTTCCAGCGTAGAGGAAGCATACCGCGCCCCCGACCACAGCGCTTCCGCAATCGCGCAAGCCCTGGCAAAAGGCGCGCTGCTGGGCGCCAGAGGTAACAGCGGCGTTATCCTCTCTCAGATCTTCCGCGGTATGGCGGAAGATATGACCGACAAAGAAGAAATTTCCGGCGCCGATTTAGCCAGAGCACTATCCAAAGCCGCAAAAACAGCCTATAAAGGACTCAGCAACCCCACCGAAGGCACCATCCTCACAGTCATCAAAGAAGCGTCCTCCGCCGCAATGAAGAAATCCGCCGGTAACGGCAAAGATATCATCGCTGTCATGGAAACTACCGTCAGCACCGCCAAAGAATCTGTCGCAAACACCCCTACATTATTACCGGTATTGAAAGAAGCCGGCGTGGTGGATGCCGGCGGCCAAGGGCTTTATACCATTCTGGAAGGCGCTCTGCAATACCTCAAGGGTGAAACCGAACAGATGCAGTTTAAAAAACCCCAGGTTATCACCAGCAGCATTCCTTTGACATTAAGATTGCCGGAGATGATTGCCGCGGATGAAGTACCTTATGGATATTGCACCGAGTTGATGCTCAAAGGTGAAGACCTTGACCCCGATAAAATTAAAACCCGCCTGGTGAAGAAAGGAGAGTCGCTCATTGTTGTTGGCGATAGCAGTACGATCAGAGTCCATATTCACACTTTGGACCCAGGCAATATTGTGCATGTCGCTACCGGATTAGGGACTATCCACCAGGTATCAATCCGCAACATGGATGAACAGCACCGTGATTTTGTGGCGGCGCAGAAAGAAAGAGCCGTCGCAACCGACGTCGCCACTATTGCCGTGGTGGCGGGCGAAGGCCTCGAGGAAGTGTTTAACAGCCTCGGGGTAACGGCCATCGTCCACGGCGGACAAACCATGAATCCCAGCACAAAAGACATTCTAACAGCGGTGGAACAGGTGCCTTCCGATAAGGTAATTTTGCTGCCGAATAATAAAAATATCATTCTTACAGCCAAACAGGTCAAGCCGCTAACCAAGAAAATGGTGGAGATTATCCCCACGGAGACAATCCCCCAGGGTGTGGCCGCCTTACTGGCGTTTGATTATGATGCCAACCTGGAAACTAATACCAGTCTGATGAAACAGGCCATCGAGAACGTGAAAACCATCGAAGTCACCCGCGCCGTGCGCTCGACGCAGATCGGCGGGCTGAAAATCAAGAAGAAGCAGATCATCAGCCTGCTTGATAATGAACTGATCACCGTCGGGAATAACGCCATTGAAGTGTTGATGGACACTCTGAATAAAATCAGCCTGGATGAAAACGAAATCCTGACGATTTATTACGGCGACGATACTACACTTTCCGAAGCGGAAAAAGCATCCAAGACGATTCGCGAGAAATATTCCAGATTACAGGTTGAAATAATACGCGGTAGTCAACCCCACTACAATTACATTATATCGGTAGAATAATCAAGGAGGACCGGAGAATTGACAGTAAGGATCGTGACCGATAGTCTTTCTGACCTCACAACAGAATTAATTGGTGATCTCGATATCACCGTAGTGCCTTTGACCGTATTATTCGGACATGAAACCTTTCAGGACCGGGTCACTATCAGCACCGACGATTTCTATCACCGGCTGGTGCACGGCGATATCTGGCCCGCTTCTACACAACCCTCACCGCAAGATTTTGCCAATGCCTATGACAAACTGGCCGAAACCAGCAGTGATATTCTGGTCATCGTTCTTTCTTCCCGGATGAGCGGCACCAACCAGTCGGCAATGGCCGGTAAAAACCTGATGAAAACTAAAAAAATCCGCATCGAAGTGATCGATTCACAAACAGTCGCCAGCGGCCTGGGATTAGTAGTTCTGGCGGCAGCCCGCAAAGCTAAAGGCGGGGCTTCAATGGACGATCTGATTGCTTATACACGGCAAACATTAAAACGGTCGCATTTCATCGCTTATTTCGATACACTCAAATATCTGGCCAAAGGCGGACGTATCGGTAAGGCACAGGGACTACTCGGCTCCGTGCTCTCCATTAAACCGATATTAAACGTGAAAGACGGGGAAATGTCGCCGGTCACCCGGGTACGTTCGTCGGCAGCGGGTATTGCCTATTTGAATAATTACATGAACAGCTTTAAGAATATCGAGGCTGTGAGCATCGAACATACCACTTCCAAAGATAACGCCGATGAACTGGTCAGGCTTTTCGCCGCCAACCATCCTAAAGTACCCATTCTGCGTTCTACCGTCAGCCCGGTTCTGGGAGTCTACGGCGGGCCTAACGCGCTCGCAGTGACAGTCCTGGAAGCGGAAGGCAAATAAGCAGTGCCGGCAAAAATTGTTACAGACAGCGCCGCCGACCTTCCGTCTGCAATTGTCAAAGAACTGGGAATAACCGTAGTTCCGGCTTATGTCCAAATCGGCAACCAGAGCTACCGCGACGGTGTCGATATCAGTTGCGATGAACTTTACGACCAGCTGGTGAACGGTTCCGTACATGTCACCACCGCCCAGCCGACTCCCTCCGATTTCTGCAAAATATACCAGGAACTTTCCAAAGAAACTGATGAAATAATCTCAATCCAGATGTCCGCCAAGTTCAGCGGCACCATCGGCGCTGCGCGGCAGGGTAAAGAACTGGCAAATACAGGAAGCAATATTACTATAATTGATTCCGGAACCATCTCCATGGCGCTGGGAATTATGGTAATGTCTGCCGCCAGATTAGCGCGGATAAATGAGCCACTGCCCGCGATCATCAACGAAATCCAGGACGCGATGAAAAACACACGCTTGCTGGGGACTTTCGATACGCTGAAATACCTGGCCCGCGGCGGACGCATCGGCAGGGCCAAGGCATTAGTCGGCAGCGTGCTCAATGTTAAACCGCTCGTCACGGTTCGCGATGGAGAACTGGCTCCGATCGGCAATGTCCGCACCCGTGCCAAATCACTGGAAAGATTGTTCGATTTTGTGAACGACACGGCTAATATTAAAGAAATCGCGGTGTTACACAATACAACGCCGGATGAAGCACGGATATTGAAAGACCGGCTCAGTGTGCTGGTAGACGCTCAGCATCTTTACGCCGCCCGTCTTGGTCCGGCAATGGGTGTGCATACCGGTCCTGGCACTATGGTCGTGGTTGTACGGGATAGCGGCAGAGCTAACTCAGCTGACGCTGCCGAAGCAACTGTGAAGAAATCTTTACTGCACCTGCCAAAATTGAATCTTCCATCTCACCGGTAGGGACAAATAACATGCCGGAAATTGATTTTAGCGCACTACGTAAAATCCTGGAAGTAGAGCAGAAAAAAGGCTTCTCCGATTCTACTGTGTTCGGCGGCCTGGATAAATTCATCCGCCAGTGGACAGAAAAAACACTCGAGGCAGTTGCTGCTCCTTCCGTTTTAGTAAAAATCCAGAAACTCGGCCTGAAAAACAGTAACTATGCAGCCATGACCGTGAAAGAACGGGAAGCATGGATCAAAGAGGTACGCAAATTCGCCGATGAACTGGAACACGGTAAAACCCCAAAACCGGCGCCCGTCCGTAAGATCAGTGTTACACTGGAAAAACCAGTATTGAAGCCGAAAACCCAGGCAATTGCTTCCGGCCAACAATTGGATGCCCCGATCACCACCATCAAAGGAATCAGCACCAGTTTCGCCGCCAAATTCGGCAAACTGGGTGTCAAAACGATTCGCGATCTGCTCTATTTTTTCCCCAGCCGTCATGTCGATTACAGCCAGATGAAAACCGTTTCCCAGCTGCGCGAAGGACAGGAAGAAACCATCGTCGCTAATGTCTGGGAGGCAAAAATCACGATGCCGGGCGGACGCCGCAGCACCGAGGCGATCGTTGGAGATGAGACCGGAAACGTGCGGGCGATGTGGTTTAATAATCCCTACCTGGCCAAAACATTACAACCCAATATGAAAATCGTGCTCAGCGGCAAGGTCAGATTGTTCAACGGACGGTTTGTCTTCGAATCGCCGGAATGGGAACCGCTGGAAGAGGGCGACCTAGTGCACACCGGCAGGCTGGTACCGGTCTATCCTTTGACCGAAGGCCTGCACCAGCGGCAGACACGCAAAATGCTCAAGGGCGTCGTCGACCAATGGGCCGGACAGATCCCTGATTTTCTCCCGCGCGATGTGAAAGAACAGTGCAAATTGATCGGGCTGCCGCAGGCCATCGCGCAGGCACACTATCCGGACAGCGTGGATTTGAAAGACAAAGCCAGGGTCAGACTGGCCTTCGACGAGCTTTTCCTGTTACAGCTGGGTGTTTTAAGTAAAAAACGCGACTGGCAGGAAAGCCAACCCGGCACCCCGATCCGCGTCAATCAGCAATTACTGGACAATTTTCTGCAATCGCTGCCGTTCAAATTGACCGCCGCACAGCAGAAGGTTTTGCAGGAAATACTGGGCGATATGCAGAAACCGCAAGCCATGTCGCGCCTGCTGCAGGGAGAGGTCGGCAGCGGTAAAACGGTCGTCGCAACGGCGGCTCTACTAACAGCTGTGGCCGACGGTTATCAGACGGCATTGATGGCGCCCACAGAAATTTTAGCGGAGCAGCACTTTGCCACGGTTCACAAACTCCTTTCCGCCGTGGGACACATGGAAACAGAAGAAGACCATCTGTATACTTACTCCGGTATTCTGCCGAAGCCGGTTACAATCGCGCTGCTGATCGGGGCGATGACCGCTAAAAACAAGCGGGAAATCCATTCACTGGTGGTGAACGGCGATATCGATATTATTATCGGCACGCACGCAATCATCCAGAAAGAAGTGGAATTTAAAAAACTGGGGTTCGTCGTGGTAGACGAGCAGCACCGCTTCGGGGTGGCCCAGCGCTCTACGTTGCGCCAGAAAGGCACGAATCCCCACGTGCTGGCAATGACGGCCACTCCGATTCCGCGCACGCTCGCTTTAACCATTTATGGCGACCTCGACCTATCGGTAATCGACGAACTGCCGCCGGGCAGGCAGTTGATCAAGACAAAGTGGTTACAACCCAACCAGGTGGAGAGCGCCTATAAATTTATCCGCAAGGAAGTTGCTGACGGACATCAGGCATTTATCATCTGCCCGCTGATAGAGGAATCGGAATCAGTACAGGCTAAAGCCGCCATCGCCGAATACGAATATCTTTCCCGCGAGGTTTTCCCAAATCTAAGAATGGGTCTGCTGCACGGACGGATGGCCTCCAAAGACAAAGAAAAGGTGATGCAGCAATTCCACGACAAGGAACTAGATATCCTGGTTGCCACGCCGGTAATCGAAGTCGGCATCGATGTACCGAACGCCACCGTAATGATGGTGGAGAGCGCCGACCGCTTCGGGCTTTCGCAACTGCACCAGTTCCGGGGGCGGGTCGGCAGAGGTCCGGCACAGAGCTACTGTATTTTGTTGTCGCAGAATCCGTCGGAGGTCGGACAGGAACGGTTGGCCGTGATCGAAACCGTACACAACGGCTTCAAACTGGCGGAAGAAGACTTGCGGCTGCGCGGCCCGGGCGAATTCTTCGGAACGAGACAAAGCGGCTTGCCAGATTTGCGCATGGCCAAACTCTCCGATGTCGCGCTGCTGGAACTGGCGCGGAAAGAAGCGGAAAGGCTCTTTACCAAAGACCGCCACTTGACGAATCCGGAACATGCCCCGCTGGTCAAAGAACTGGCAAGAGTGTGGACGAACCAGATTGAGGAGTTAAGTTAGTGAAAAACGAATTGATTTATCAAGTTGAAGAATATGTTCAGGACACTTTTGCGAAAGGCGAGCGGAACAATAATTTACTGATAGGTCATGATTATAAACATGTTAGCCGCGTCAGAAATTGGGCATTGCAAATTGCGCATGGAGAAGGCTATACAGATATTCTTTCTGTCGAACTCGCTGCATTGCTTCATGATATAGCTCTGCCTTATTTTCAGAAACAGAAAAAGAGAAGCGAACACGGAGGAATCGGCGCTGAGATAGCGATTAAATATCTCAGGGAGAAATCGAACCTATCGGAAAAACAAATCAACAGCATTACAACAGCCATAAAATATCATGGCGCATCACCATCAACAGTCAGGGCCGTTCTCGAAAATGATGACAATGGTGGAATGCTGCTTAAAATTGTCCGGGATGCAGACATGATTGATGCTGTCGGTGCAATTGGTTTAATGCGGGCATTTACATCCAAAGCCTCGCTCCCCGAATATGACCCGCTGAACATCAAAGGTGAGACGTGGGGGCTCTCATCGAAACAATTTGATGAGCGATTTGCGAAGAAATTGGGCATCGGTAATTATCTTCTCGACCAGATAAACTTTCAAATAAGCTATTACGATAATCTACATACAAAAACGGCGAGGAACTTGGCGACACCGCTGGTTGATTTCATGAAATTATTTGTATTTCAACTTGAACATGAGATCGTTTTTCAAGATACAAATAATACTTAACTCCCATACCGGCGAAAGCCGGTATCCATAACTTGAATTGCATTCTGGCCCCCGCCGGAATGGATACTCTTCAAACCGCAGGCAGGGACGCCAATGTTGTTATTTCCCTTAATTATATTAATTGTCGATTCTTGATTCTTGTTTATTGAATGTTGCCTCTTTCCAAAAGCTGAAAGCTGATTGCTGACCGCTCGTTTATTAGCTTCACGCTCCTACATTATGTTATAATCAAAGTCTATAAAAGAACCAGACAGGTACACGAAAATGTTGAGAGAAATATTAATCAATTTACTAACCGAAGCGGCAAAGAAAGCACAGCGAGAAGGCAAATTGCCATCGGTGGAACTGCCGGAGATCACCATCGAGCGCCCGCAAAAGGCGGAACACGGCGATTATGCTTCCAATTTCCCGTTGAAGCTCTCCAGAATCGCCAGGGCCAATCCCATGGTGATTGCCAACGAACTGGTAACCTTAATGCCGAAGACCGACGAAATCGAGAGCGCGGTCGCGGCCCCGCCCGGGTTTATTAATTTTACCCTGAAAAACAACTGGCTGAACCGCCAGGTCGACCATATTCTCACTGAAGGCGAATCCTTCGGCAACAATAACATGGGACAGGGCAAAAAGGTCCAGGTGGAATTTGTCAGCATCAATCCCACCGGCCCGCTGCATGTCGGGCACGGCCGCGGAGCCATCCTGGGCAGCGCACTGGTCAATGTTCTGGCTGCCAGCGGCTATAACGTCGAAAAGGAATATTATTTCAACGATGCCGGCAACCAGATGGACATCTTCCGGCGTTCGCTGTTAGCCCGCTATCTGCAATCACTCGGCATAAAAGCGGAAGTGCCGGAAAACGGCTACATGGGCAATTACATGATCGTCCTCGCGCAGGAGATCATTACCGAGCACGGTGATAAATTCCAGAAATTAACTGAAGCGGAAGCGCTGAAACAACTGGGCGATATCGGCATCGGTAAGGTCAAAGACAAGATTAAGAAAGACCTCACACAATTACGCGTGGAGTTCGATGTCTGGTTCCGCGAACAAAGCCTCTACGAAAACGGCCAGTACGACAAGGTGATGGCTATTCTGCGCAAGGGCGACCACCTCGCCGAAAAAGAGGGCGCAACCTGGTTTGTTTCCACTAATTTAGGCGAAGACAAGGATAACGTTGTGGTGCGCAGCAACGGCATGCCGACCTATTTTGCCACCGATATTGCCTATCACTACAATAAATTCATCGAACGGCATTTTGAAAAAGTCATCGATATCTGGGGCGCCGACCATCAGGGTCATGTTCCGCGCATGAAAGCGGTCGTGGCCGCGCTGGGAATCGATCCTGAACAGCTGCAGATAATCATTCACCAGATGGTGACACTAAAACGCGGCGGTGAACTGGTGCGCGTCTCGAAACGCACCGGCGACCTGATCACGCTCGAAGAAGTAATGGAAGAGGTTGGCGTCGATGCCTGCCGTTTCTTCTTCCTGGCCCGCAGCGCCAGCAGCCAGATGGACTTCGACCTGGAACTGGCCAAAAAACAATCACAGGAAAATCCGGTCTACTACGTCCAATATGCGCACGCCCGCATCACCAGCATCATGCGCCTGGTAGAAGAGAAAAAGATCACATTCGCGGACGGTGATACGAGCCTGCTGACTACCGAGCCCGAACTGACATTGATACGTAAACTGCTGCATTTCCCGGAACTGATCGAAATGGCGACACTGACGCTGGAGCCGCATCACCTGGCTTATTATGCGCAGGAACTGGCTAATACCTTCCACGCATTCTATAAAGATTGCCGCGTCGTCACCGACGATGAAGCATTGACCAAAGCCCGCATCAAACTGGTGATGGCCAGTAAGACCGTGCTGGCAAAGACGCTGCATCTGATGGGTATGAACGCGCCGGATAGAATGTGACGCCGAAGCGTCATACTGAATGAGCTTTAAGCGAATGCATGTGTCCCCTTCGGGGAAATGACCAAATAACAATAACCAAAAACCAAACAAATTCTAATTTCAAGAAAAGCAATTAGCTGTCAGCTTTCAGTGATCAGCGGTAAGAGAATATTTGGTGGGTTTCGTCTCGAATGCGACTCGCCTGCACCCGCGCTACTTACCGGCGGCTTATTACGCTAACTGTCAACTCATAACCCATACTTTCTTCCTTTTTCTTGTCCCTGTGGCCATGTTTGTGCTAGAGTTTTCATATCGAGGTTAGAGTGAATATGAAGAAACGTGTATTTTCCGGCGCCCGTCCCACAGCCAGACAGCACATCGGCAATTTGCTGGGGGCAATCGATAATTATGTAAAGTTACAGGAAGAATACGACTGTGTGTATTGCATCGTCGATATTCATGCCCTCACCACGCTGCAGGATACCCACAAAATCCAGGGTTACATCAACGACCTGGCGCTCGATTGGCTGTCTGCCGGTCTGGACCCGCAAAAAAGCATTATCTTCGTGCAATCGCACGTACCTGAAGTAACTGAACTGCAAACTTACCTGGGGATGTTAACCCCTTTAAGCTGGCTGCTGAGAGTGCCCACTTTTAAAGAAAAGGCCAAGGCGCAACCGGATAATATCAACTATGGGCTGGTCGGCTACCCCGTGCTGATGACCGCGGATATTGTCTTATACAAAGCCGAAGTGATACCGGTGGGTGAAGACCAGCTGCCGCATATCGAACTGGCCAGAGAAATTACCCGCCGCTTTAACGGCCAATTCGGGGAGACCTTCCCGGAACCGAAAGGCGTGCTGACCAATTTCCCCACTATCCCCTCCCTGACCGGCAAAAGTAAAATGAGTAAATCCGAGGAAGGTTCCACGATTGATATTGCGCACACCGCGGAAGAAACCAGCGCCCGGATCATGACCGCGGTGACCGACCCAGAGCGTAAATTCCGCAAAGACCCCGGCCATCCGGAAATCTGCAACATCTATGCACTGCACAAGTACTTCACCCCGTCCGAAGTTGAAAACATCGGCATCGAGTGCCGTAAAGCCGGTATCGGCTGCGTGGATTGCAAGAAATTACTGGCCAAGAACATGAATGCGGCGTTGGCTCCGTTGCGCGCCAAACGCGTGGAACTAGCTGCCAGACCGGGTTATGTCAAAGAGGTGCTGGAAGACGGCGCAAAACGCGCCCGCGTCATCGCACAGTCGACGATGCAGGAAGTCCGCCTGAAAATGGGGCTGCGCTAGACACGATCTGATTTTTCATTAAGCGTACAACTCAGGCGCCAAACACGCCTGATTAACAACACGACAAATAATATTGAGAGGAAGGAATTGCATGGCGACGACAAAAGAATTGTTAGAGGAATACGAAAAGAAGCGAAAGAAAATTGCGGAAACCGCACCGGATGCGCTGGAAAAACGGCATAAGGGCAACCAATGGACGGCCCGGGAACGTATTGAATATTTCTTCGATAAAGGCACTTTCACCGAAATCGGAATGTTTATCACCCACCGTACCACCGCTTTCGGACTGGACAAAAAAGAAATACCCGCCGACGGCATCGTGACCGGTTTCGGCAAAGTAAACGGCCGTTACGTGGTGGCCGCGGCAGAGGATTACCTGGCAATGGCCGGCACATTCGGCGAACAGCACGGCAAGAAATTGGCCTATGCCGTTGATTTCGCCAAAGAGAAAGGCTGGCCGTTCGTCGGTATGAACGATTCCGGCGGCGCGCGTTTGCAGGAAGGCATGGACACACTGGAAGCCTACGGCTGGGCTTTCCGCTCGCAGATCCTGGCCTCCGGCGTGATTCCCCAGATCGCAATCCTGATGGGCCCCTGTCTGGGCGGTCAGGCTTATCATCCGGTGATGCAGGACTTTGTGATCCAGTGCAAGGACACCGGCTTCATGGGCATTGCCGGTCCGGCTTTTGTGCAAACCCAGCTGGGTGAGAAGATCAGTCTGGAAGACCTGTCCGGCTATAAAGCCCACGCGGTGAAATCAGGCTGCACCCACATCGTGGCTACGGACGAGAAAGACGCCCTCGAGAAAACCAAATCGCTGCTGGCATTATTGCCTACGAACAATACCGAGAAAGCACCAGTGCTGGCGACCAAAGACGATCCGGAACGGCTGTGTCCGGAACTCGATATAATTATCCCGGACAAATCTACCGCGCCTTATAACATGCAGAAAGTAATTAAAGCAATCGTCGATGACGGCGTTTTCTTTGAGACCATGGCCCTGCATGCCACCAGCGTTATCACCGGTTTTGGCCGCTTCAACGGCCGCACCGTCGGGATCTTTGCCAACCAGCCGATGCAGGCTGCCGGCGTGATCACTATCGATGCCGCGGACAAAGGCGCCAGATTCATCCGGTTCTGCGACTTGTTCAATATTCCGGTAGTGGCTCTTGGGGATTGTCCCGGTTACATGATCGGTTCGGAACAGGATTGGAAAGGTATCCTGAGGCACGGCGCCAAGTTGCTGTTCGCCTGGGCGGATGCCACTGTTCCCGTCATTTCCATCATGTTGCGGAAATCTTATGCCGGCGCACATTTCGGGATGCTGGATAAATCAATCGGCGCGGATTTTGTCGTCGCCTGGCCGACCGCTAGAATCACCATCGTCGGCGCGGAAACTGCTGCCAGCGTCATTTTCGCACGCGAGATCCGCGATGCCAAGAACCCGGAAGAAATGAAAGCACAGCGTATCAAAGAATACAGTGAGCTTTATGAGAACGCCTACGTCGCCGCGGACCGCAGCTGCGTGGACGAGATCATCATGCCGCATGACACCCGCAAGATGATCAACCGCCTGCTGGACATCCTCGAAGAAAAGAATAAAAATAACAAGGCATTCAATCGAAGAGTCTGGCGCAAGTACGCCAACATCAATTTGTAATCGTGAGTAATGGGGTTTCGGTTTTGGATAGTAGTAGATTAGAGGTGAGGGGAAAGAAAACCCTCACCCTAACCCTCTCCCATAAAGGGCGAGGGGACTAAGGTAGATCATTAATCCAGAAGCTGAGAGCTGAAAGCTATTATCAAGGAGCACTGCCATCGAAATAATACCGGCCGTTGATCTGAAAGGCGGCAAATGCGTCCGCCTGTACCAGGGTGATTACAATCAGGTGACTCAATTTTCGGACGACCCGCTGGACGTCGCTTTAAAATGGCAGGCAATGGGCGCTTCCCGTTTGCATATCGTCGACCTGGACGGCGCGGCCAGCGGCCAGATCGGTAATATCGAAATTATCCAGAATATCGCCAGTGCAATGCTGATCCCCACCCAGTTAGGCGGCGGCCTGCGCGACATCGAAACAATTCAGAAGATCCTGCAGATGGGTATTGAACGCGTGATTATCGGCACAAGCGCGGTGGAAGACCCGCAACTGGTGGCCGAAGCCTGCAAACGCTTTAACGACTACATTATCATCAGCATCGATTCCCGCGATGGATTTGTTTCTACCAACGGCTGGGTCAGAGAAACCCACCAGACGACAGTTGATTTTGCGCAAAAGATGGTCAAGCTAGGCGCGCGCCGGTTCATTTACACCGATATTGTGCGCGACGGCACACTGACAGAGCCGAATTTTACCGCCATCGCGGAACTGGTGCACAGCACGAAGGCGCCGGTCATCGCTGCCGGCGGCATTTCCTCGATATTGCACCTCAAGATGCTGAAACAACTTGGGGTGGAAGGCGCGATTGTCGGCAAGGCACTTTATACCGGCGATATCAAGCTGAAAGAAGCGATCGCGGAATTAAACAGGTAGGCTCACACAAACGTTCCGGCGAAAGCCGGAATCCAATAAAAGGTCTCCTCCAACACTCGTTTCTATAGATGAATGGTTACGGAGTGTAGATATGGAAAAACCTGATTTGCAGATTTGCCCCACTTGCAAAAAAAATCATTGTTTTTAAACAAATCCGACGATACCTATGAATGTCTAATCAAAAGTGTTCAGATTATCATCATCAATTCCTAAAAATATCGATAGACCGCTATTACGAACAACTTGAGGCGGAAAAGAAAGCCCTTGATGAAATATCCAACGCAAATACACATTCTTGGGTCGGGAATCAATATTATGATGAAAAGAAGAAAAAGTGGCGCGATGGAGATAAACCTATTCGAGTGCACCCAATCCCTGCCTGGCTCGTCGTTGTTTTAGCCTTTATCATTATTAGTATATTGGTTACTCTAATTCTTAATTATTATCATCCAGGTTCTCATTTCATCATCTTTGGATAGTAATGTGCAGTTCAATATCTCGGTTTTTTGGGAACCGTTAAAACATTGAGGCCATCCGCCTAATATTGCGTTATTTTGATAATGTTGAGAAATCATATAGTTAGTTGTAGAATAGGTAAAATTAAGTATAAAAGAGAAGCAAACCAAAGTGGATATTATCTGTGCCTCTTGCGGTCAACATTTTGATAACGTAGCTAGTGCCAGGATGCATAACGAAGAATGTAAAGGCGTTCAATTGCCGCAATGGTCTGCGTCCTCATCAAACAAAAAAACACCACAGTATATATTTCCTCCATCAATTCCTTATCCCCAACATCTCCTAAACGACAAACCGTTTTTAGGTGCTTTCAAAGATAGTGAAATTAAATTAGACGAAGACAGATATTGCAGTCTCTGTAATAAAAAAGGGGTAATAGGACATATTCAACAATTTGGATTAGCGGTAATGATTGACGCATTCTGGTGTTCTAATTGCAAAATAGCTTTGTGGGAAAATCAAACACATACTTGACCATTTTTTAATCATTGGGATATACTCGCTAATTAATCTAACCGCTTTCTACTCTCATTTTATTGACATTATTCTCTCATTATGTTATTTTAGCTTTGATGATGAGACAAACGCTTTCCCTCACACTTATCCTCACATAGTCGGGCAACTGAGTGGGTTTGTCTCTGTATGCGCGGAGGCCGTCCCACAGGGCGGCTTTTTTATTAGGAATATTTTATCACCCTCACCCTAACCCTCTCCCATCGAGGGCGAGGGAACTAAATTTTTTAAGGAACTAAAAATGATTGAAAAATACAATCCCAGGGAAATAGAACAGAAATGGCAGAAAATCTGGGAAGAGGAAAAGCTCTACGCAGGTAAAAGAGAACAGCCGCCAAACAGAAATGGTATGCCCTGACGATGTTCCCGTACACCTCAGGCGACCTCCACATCGGGCACTGGTATGCGATGGCCCCCTCAGATGTTTATGCCCGGTTTAAGCGGCTACAGGGCTTTAACGTGCTGCATCCCATCGGATTCGACTCCTTCGGACTGCCGGCGGAAAACGCCGCCATCAAAAAAGGCATCCATCCGAAGACCTGGACTTATCAGAACATCGATAACATGCGTAAACAGCTGAAGACGATGGGCTCGATGTACGACTGGAGCCGCGAAGTTATCACCTGCGACCCCGAATATTACAAGTGGACGCAGTGGTTTTTCGTCAAGCTGTTTGAACACGATCTGGCTTATCGCAGCAAGTCGCCGGTGAACTGGTGCCCGAAATGCCAGGTAGTGCTGGCCAACGAACAGGTGGAAAACGGCCTGTGCTGGCGCTGCGAAACCCCGGTCGTCAAACGCGACCTGGAACAGTGGCTTTTCCGCATTACCAAATACGCCGATGAGCTGATGGAACATAAAGACATCGATTGGCCGGAACGCATCCAGACAATGCAGCGGAACTGGGTCGGCAAGAGCTACGGCACGGAGATTTCCTTCGAGCTCAACCATCACGGCGTCGCCGAGAAAGAGATCAAGGTCTTCACTACCCGCCCGGATACCGTTTTCGGCGTCACTTTCATGGTCTTAGCGCCGGAACATCCGCTGGTAGCGAAGATCACTACCCATGATAAAAAAGCGGAGGTCGATGCCTACGTGGCACGCACCCGCCGCTTTACCGATATCGAGCGCTTATCCACCGAAAAGGAAAAGGACGGCGTGTTTACCGGCGCTTATGTCACTAACCGACTCACCGGCGACAAAGTCCCCGTCTGGATCGCCGATTATGTTTTGGCCAGCTATGGCACCGGAGCGGTGATGGCCGTGCCCGCGCATGATGAGCGTGACTTCGCTTTCGCCAAGAAATACAATATCCCGATCAAGATCGTCATCGCCGGTCCGGAATGGAAAGGCGGCGAACTGGAAGCGGCCTACGTCGAAGACGGCATGATGATTAATTCCAAACAGTTCGACGGTATGAACAACCGCGACGGTATCAAAGCGGTGACCGAATACCTGGAAACCAAACATTGGGGCAAGGGCACCATCAGTTACCGTATGCGCGACTGGTTGATCTCCCGCCAGCGTTACTGGGGCGCGCCCATCCCGATGATCCACTGTCCCAAAGACGGCATTGTGCCTGTGCCGGAAAAGGACCTGCCGGTTTTACTGCCGGAAGAAGCGGAATTCCGCCCGACCGGCGAATCGCCGCTGAAATACAATGAAAAATTCGTCAATACCACCTGCCCGAAATGCGGCGGCCCCGCCAAGCGCGAAACAGATACAATCGACGGCTTTTTATGCTCATGCTGGTATTTCCTGCGCTATTGCAGCCCGCACGACAGCAAAGCGCCCTTCGATCCGCAGCAGATGAAATACTGGATGCCTGTCGATATTTATACCGGCGGCGCCGAGCATGCCGTGATGCATCTGCTCTATGCCCGCTTTTTTACCAAAGCCATCCGCGATATGGGGTTGATCGACTTCGGCGAGCCGTTCAAAAAGCTCTTCAACCAAGGCATTATCGTGGCCGACCATCAGAAAATGAGCAANNATGTTCCTGGGGCCGTGGGAACAAGGCGGCGAATGGTTCGATACCGGCATCAGCGGCGTCTCCAGATGGCTGAACCGCGTCTGGAATATCACGCTGGAAGAATACGAGCCGAAGGTTGTCGAATCCCAGGCAATCAAAGAACTGGAGCGGTTCACGCACCAGACGATCAAGAAAATGACCGGCGATATGGACAGATTACGCCTGAACACGATGATCGCCGGATTGATGGAATTGACCAACTATCTGCACAAGGTCAAGGAATCTTCCAATGTTTCGAAAGAACAGTGGCAAAAGAGTATCGAAGCGCTGGTGATCATGATCGCGCCTACCGCGCCGCATATGGCCGAAGAATTATGGCATAGAATCGGACATACTGATAGTGTGCACAACCAACAGTGGCCGCAGTGGGATGAGGCGCTGGCCAAAGAGGACGAGATCACGCTGGTATTGCAGATTAACGGCAAACTGCGCGACCGCCCGACCGTGCCTGCTTCGATCACCGAAGAAGAGGCGAAGAAAATGGCGCTGGCCAGCGAGAAAGTACAGCCTTTCCTGCAGGGCAAAACAGTCGTCAATGTGATCTATGTGCCCGGGAAACTCGTAAATATAGTGGTTAAGTAACAAAGAAACGAAGCGACAAGTCATCCCAATGAAAATCCTTCTTAATCTCCCTTTCGCGAAAGGGAGAAAAATGCGTACTTTCCTTCTTCGTAATGTGGCGATAAAGGAGAATTAGTTATGAAAATAGCATTTATCGGCGGGGGAAATATGGGGGAGGCGATCCTGGCAGCAATGCTGGGGAAGAAGCTGGCAATCGCCAAAGATATCACCGTCAGCGATATTCTGGAAACGAAGAGGCAATACCTGGCGCAGAAATACGCGGTCGGTGTATCAGAGAATAACATCGACACGATCAACGGCAAAGACATCATTCTGCTGGCAATCAAACCCCAGACACTGCCTAACGTGATGGCCGAAATGAAAGGGCATATCAAACCGGATCAGCTGGTTGTTTCCATTATCGCTGGGGCCCGGCTGAACAAATTAACCGGCGGTTTAAACCATCAGGCAATCGTCCGTTCGATGCCGAACACCCCGGCGCAGATCGGGGAAGGGGTGACAATGTGGACTACGACCCCCGAAGTCACCGAGGCGCAAAAAAAGACCGCAGGCATAATTCTCGGCGCAATGGGTAAAGAATTCTACGCCTCCGACGAAGGGATGCTGGATATGGCCACCGCGGTCAGCGGCAGCGGCCCGGCTTATGTTTTCCTGTATATCGAAGCAATGACGGACGCCGCGGTGAAAATCGGCTTGCCGCGCGAGACGGCAAAACAAATGGTGATGGGCACGTTATTGGGCTCCAGTCACCTTGCCGCACAATCGGACAAGGAACCGGCGGAACTACGCAGGATGGTCACATCGCCCGGCGGCACCACTGCGGAAGCGATCGCGACCTTTGAAAAAGGCGGTTTCTCCGAACTGGTTTACCAGGCAGTCAAGGCCGCGTATGAAAAGTCCCAAAAATTAGGGCAGGGCTAGGATACGGTCATTATCTTTTTGGTCAAGCGCGAGCACAAACATAACAGGGTGTTGTTCTGATAGCCATTAATACATGATTTGGATAAAACAATAATCACCATGATTTGGTGAATCGTAATAACATAATAACAAAACGAGTCCTTGCAAGGATTGGTAGATACCGCCTTGCAAGGACTCTTATTTTAAACCCTATTTAAATTTAAAACCGCTGTTTACGGATGCAGTTTCTTATATTTGGCCATGAGTTGTTCTTTGGTTTCTTTGTGGGCGGGGTCCGGTTTGGGGGCTTCTACGGGGCAGACCTCGGCGCACTTGGACGTATCATGCACCCCAACGCATTCCGTGCATTTGTCAGGGTCAATTTTATAGGTGGTATCGCCCTCACTGATCGCCTTGTTCGGGCACTCAGCCTCGCAGGCGCCGCAACTGATACAATCCTCGGTAATCTTGTAAGCCATGTGTGTAATGCCTCCTTGCTTAATTACGAAATTATTAAAATCTCTCTACAGATTGATTTTCTTGTCTAAAACTTTTTGTCGTATAGCCTTCGCCACATTTTTCGGTACCAGGCTGTCGACATCGCCGCCCAAGTTAGCGACTTCCTTCAACAGGCTGGAACTGAGGAACTGGTACTGCAAACTGGTCATTAAACAAACCAGTTCGAGATCGGGGCAGAGTTTTTTGTTCATCAGCGCCATTTCAAATTCATGTTCAAAATCAGACGACATCCTTAATCCGCGCACCTGGGTTTGTGCGCCCAGGCTGATGGCCCAATCCACCACCATGCCGGTAAATGCCCGTACTTCGATATTGGGGATGTTTTTAGTCGCCTCTTTAGCCATCTTGACTCTTTCTTCGGTGGAGAAAAGAATGCGTTTCCCGGCCGGGCTGTCATAAACGCCGATGTACAATTTATCAAAAAGCTTGGCCGCTCTCATCGCCACGTCCAGGTGTCCGTTCGTAATGGGGTCGAATGTTCCCGCATACACAGCCACTGTCATGCTAGTTTCTCCTTATGGTAAATTGAAATCATGCTGTCGCCGTGCCGGTGTTCTTTGAACTGGGTTAACGGGCCGTAATTCTGTTGTAAAGCAAAACGCGAAGAGTGTGTTACCACCACTATCGAATCCTGATTTATCAATTTCGAGTTTGCCAATTGTTCCACTACATCACCGATCGAGGTATCCGGGTAAGGCGGGTCCATGATGACGATAGGATATTCCTTATCCAGGATGGAGATGGCTCTGGCCGCAGGCATGCAATACACGCGTGCTTGTGCGGTAAATTTTGTCTTCTCCAAGTTCATTTTGATTATATCACAACACCTCTGCTCACGGTCAACAAAGTCGACCCAGTCCGCGCCGCGGCTTAAGGCTTCGATGCCGAAAGCGCCGCTGCCGGAGAAAACATCCAGCACCTGCGACCAGTCACCGGTGAGATTCTCCAACATAGAAAAAATCGCGCCGCGCACCAGGTCGGTGGCAGGACGCAGGCCGGTAGTTGGCACTTTCAGGTGAGTGCCTTTGGCAGTGCCGGTAATAACACGTAACATAAGTTAATGGTAACGAAACGGACAGAAATCTGTCAAACCGGAAGGAAAAACAATTTTCGGTCACGGTGTAATAGCCTTCGACGGTAGGGTGGGCAAAGCCCACCATGATACTTCCCCATCGTGTCATTCCCGCTAAAGCCGAAGAGCCATTTTCGGTACTTGACGCAGTCAATGTATACTGAACGAAGTGAATGTGCGGGAATCCAGCACAATTCTTACAATTTCACAGCGCGGGTGACAATATACGTCGCCGTATATTTCCCCAGTTGGTCCATCGCTTCCGGTTCGTCCCTGTCTTCGTAAAAACCGGTAATCACAAACCCGGCCGCAATCTGTCCGCCGATCTGTGTGTCGAATGTGTGGCTGAATTCCATCGGTTCGCTATCGGCAATTCTTTTTTGTTTTTGTGCTTCATCCAAATCAGCGGCATCCGAATAAGGCAGTTTATACCGGACACGCAATTCGCCGTTACGCTCCGCCAGTTCCCAATCGAACAGATAAACCGCCGGATTAGTGAATCCGGATAACAGCGCGCCGCCTTTGCGTAAAACCCGGAACGCTTCCTTCCAGACAGGACGCACATCCGGCACGAAAGTATTGGAGACGGGATGCACTATCAAGTCGAAACAGGAGTTGCTGAATTGGCTCAGGTCGGCCATGTCCCCTTCCACCGTCCTGATTTTCAGGGAATCACGGGCGGCTACAGACCTGTCGGTCGCCAGCATCAACGGAGAATTATCAAAAACGGTGACCTCGGAGCCGGCAGCGGCTAAAATAGGTCCCTGTTTTCCCCCTCCGGAAGCCAGGCAGAGCACCTTTAAACCTTGCAGCGGCGGGAACCATTCCCTGGGTACCGGGATGCAGGGCGTCAGGTTGATTTGCCAGTTACCCGCTTTCGCCTGCTTAATATCTTCCGGACTGGCCGGAATGGTATATCTCTTTCCCTGTTTTACCTTGTTGTCCCAGGC
>PMMG01000023.1:22232-22378 GCA_003162335.1 Dehalococcoidia bacterium | reverse complement strand
TATATTCTTTACGAAGTTTTATTGATCAGTACGTTCTTTTAAGGCGTTCAGAATGATCTCACACTTCCATTAGGCGCCCATGTAGCCGTTTCGACGGCTTGTATTAGAATAGCTTCAGGCACTGGTTTATCCTGAAACAAACGAAT
>PMMG01000023.1:4424-22143 GCA_003162335.1 Dehalococcoidia bacterium | reverse complement strand
CCGTGACCATTTGGTGACCATTTGGAATTATGTTAAGTTAGACAACTTTACAATAAGTTGATTTTAGCTTCATTTTTTAGTGAGCCGTCTGGGATTCGAACCCAGGACCACCTGACTAAAAGTCAGACGCTCATTTCCAAATTCTGATGTCTTGTTAATCGTTAATTAATATTTGTAAATCGATTAACAAGCAACTGTATTCCGATAATTGCAAAAAATTGGGCATTGAACGGCATAATAATAAACCTATCCTTCAGAATAGTTTGAAAAGTGCCATAAACAGATGCAGGAACACTTTATCATGATTTTCATTATTATAAAAAACTTGGTCACGTGTTCATTAAAGAAAGCATCTTGATATCAAAAAAACATGTGCAGGGTTCGTCCCGAAAACTAATGTTAGATAATTCCTTTTGTATCGCCTGTTCATGCGTTTACTGATAATTTTAATTGTAGGTTCCACTTCAAGGTGATGCGATTTTTTAATCTGGAATACCAACTTTTCACCCCGCCATTCATGAAAACCTATCAGCGCAGCCCTATGGACACCAATGGAGAATTCACTAAATCCATTTTTCCGCATGCGCATCAGGAATTGTTGGCTGGTTTAAGGACTTGGGCTAACTCCTTGTAACGCCTTTTCATAAGCTAAAAGCGCACCCATATAACGGTAAATAGTACGTTTAGCAATTGGGCGTTGTGGCAGTCCTTCGGCTGCATGGGCTGCTAAGTAGCCGGAGAGAGTACCGCTTAGTTGTTCATTCTTAGGAGCTCTAGCCTTCAGTTTGATAGGCGGTACCTTTGGGATTGAGCTCAGTGTAATTTGGTACCCCCAAGGGAATTCGAATCCCTGTTGGCAGCGTGAAAGGCTGTTGTCCTAGGCCTCTAGACGATGGGGGCGTATTTATATAGTATAGCAAATACCGATATTAACGACAAACATTTTGTTTATAGCTGTTAGCTAATAATTTTCAGATTAATTTAGATTCCTTATTTTGGATTTAGATATTCGGATTTAATACTCACAACTTACAACCTGTGACACAGATTTCATAGTGGTACACCCAAAACTATCTACCAAGCCGGTACCCGATTATTTCCGATGTGTTAAAATGCTGTCAATGGAAACGCAAACAAACAATTTTCAAAAACAATCTCCGCCCCAAAAAAGCTGGCTGCAGCGAAATGCTGTCGCTATGGCTATGCTGCTGCTCGTTTTAGGCGTTACCATCAGTCTTTTCATTTTCCGGAATCTGATTTTAAAACTGGGTAATTACGGATATCTGGGGACATTTATCTTGAGCGTCGCCACTAACGCCACTATCCTCTTGCCGATGCCCAGTATTTTAATGATACTGCCGCTGGGCGCTACTTTTAACCCGCTGTATATCGGCCTTGTTGCAGGTCTGGGTGGCGCCATCGGCGAGATGACCGCCTATGTTGTGGGCTATACCGGACGCGGTATCTGGAACGATAACCCAAACTACATAAGAGCTATCGGCTGGTTGAAAAGATGGGGTATGCTCATTGTGTTCCTTTTTTCCGTGACCCCGATGCCGCTCGATATCATGGGGATCGCTGCCGGCACATTGCGTTTGCCCGCCTGGAAATTTTTCCTCCCCTCCTGGTTGGGGAAAACCATCAAATATATCATCCTGGCCTATGTCGGATACTGGGGATGGGACGCTTTTATCAAAAATGAAAGTCTGCAGGCATCATTATTAACTACTTCGATTGCTGCAGTGATCGCGGCGGGTTTGCTAGCAATCGCGCTGGTATTAGAATATTTCACATGGAAAAAACACCTGCAAAAACGCTGAAAGCTGTTAAAATTAGCGTTACGCAATATCAATCAAATAGAGGCAAAACGTGACCGACAGCCCTTTAGATCAGGCTCTTGATTTTATCTATAGTCTGATCGACTATGAAAAACAACGTGACTACCGGGTAAAAACCGATTGGGATTTGAGACGTGTTGACGCCTTGCTCGCCAAACTCGGCAATCCCCATCTCCGGGCTAAAACCATCCACATCGCCGGCAGTAAAGGTAAAGGCAGCACTGCCGTCATGACTGCTTCCGTTCTGACTCAAGCCGGTTATAAAACCGGTCTTTATACATCACCCCATTTGCACCTCTTTAATGAGCGCATCCGTGTAGATAATAAATTGATTACTAACGACGAAATCGTGGAACTGGTGGCACAAATCAAACCGGCAGTGGAAGCCGTCAATCAAGAAGCCCTTTACGGCAGATTAACCACATTTGAAGTGATGACCGCTCTCGGATTCATGCATTTTGCACAGAAAAAAGCTGATTTTCAAGTGGTCGAAGTAGGTTTGGGCGGACGTTTGGATGCGACGAATGTCGTTAATCCCGATGTATGTGTGATCACCCCCATCAGTTACGAACACACTGACATTCTCGGTAAAACGCTCGCCGCAATCGCCGGCGAGAAGGCCGGTATCATTAAAACCGGCAGCGTCGTCGTGAGCTCCCCACAGACCAATGAAGCAGATGCAGTGATTGATACAACCTGCCGCAAACTGGAAGCCAAATTGATCCGAGTCGGCAAAGACATTACTTTTCAGCGCACCAGGTTCGATGATCTTCGGCAATCATTAATTGTGCACGGCAGATTGCGCGACTACGAATTTACGATCCCCCTGCTCGGCCAATATCAGCTCAGCAATGCGGCAGCAGCAATCGGCGCTTTAGAAGTATTAATGGAGAAAGGCGCGAAAATCCCGCTTCAGACTATCATACAGGGGATGCAAAATGTGGATTGGGAAGGGCGGTTGCAGGTGCTGAACCGCCATCCGCTGGTGATAGCCGACGGCGCCCATAACCAGGATTCGGCTCAGAAATTGCGGCAGTCTCTGGAACAATATTTTAAGTATGAGAAAGCAATACTGGTAATCGGCATGTCGTCTGATAAAGATTTGTCCGGCATCGTTAGGGAATTAGCCCCGGCATTCTCGCAGGTAATTGTCACCCGTTCCATGCACCCGCGGGCCATGGCTACCGCGCCCATTGCCGCCGAATTCAGGAAACACGGCATCGCCGCGCAGGAAACTGAAGATATTGCCGAATCCATGCCGCTGGCGCTCAGTCTGGTTGGGAAAAACGACATGATTTGCATCACAGGCTCTTTGTTCATTGCGGCCGGTGCCATCGAGCAGGCAATGATCTTAGGTCTAAAAACAGGAACGGTGAATAAATGAAAGCTCTGCTCCAGCGCGTCACCGGCGCACAAGTCAGTGTGAATGGGGAAACCGTCGGGAAGATCATGCAGGGCCTGGTCGTTTTTATCGGCGTCGCTAATGATGATTCCGCGGAAGACATCCAGTACCTGGCCCGTAAGATTGTTGAGTTACGGATCTTCGACGATGCGGAAGGGAAATTCAATCTCTCTGCCCTCGATGTCAATGGGGAATTACTGCTGGTCAGTCAGTTCACGCTTCTGGCCTCTACTCGTAAAGGACGCCGTCCAGGCTTTACGGATGCAGCTCCTCCGGAGATCGCCGAAGCGCTTTTCAATCAATTCGTACAGCAGATTAAAACCGTGGGTCTGAAGGTAGAGACCGGCAGATTCCAGACCCACATGCTGGTGGAAATCAACAACGACGGCCCCGTCACCATCTTCATAGACAGCCGCGAAAGATTAAGCAGTCGCACAGCATAAAAAACCAATTTCTGCCTGCTAATTCCCTCTGTATTTCCTATTACAAGGAATGAATTAAGTAGAGTAACAAAAATCATGCGGTCGAGTTCAAAACTCGCCCCTGCATCCGGAATCTGACAGCTTCAAATTGCAACTGATTGCAACGTTATTACATGTCTGTTAAAATGGCAATGTATGAGATTTCCCTGGCAGCAACAAAAACAGACGGTTCAGGCGGATGTCCACCGCAATATGACCGATGAATTAAGTCATCAGGGTTACCGCATGACGCCGCAAAGATTGATGATCGTTTCTGCCATCGAGAATAGCGAAAACCATATCTGCGCCGAAGACATTTACACCCAGGTCGTGGCCAAATATCCCAACGTTAATGTCTCTACTGTGTACCGGACATTGGATTTACTGGAACAGCTCGGACTCGTAACCAAGACGGAAATGGGCATCGGTCGGGTGATGTATCATCCCATCGAAAAAGGTCATCACCACCATCTGATCTGCCGCGAATGTGGGAAAACTATCGATCTGGATGATTCCACACTCTCACCTTTGCGGGAATCTTTGCTGCGCGACTACCAGTTCAGCGCGGAGTTAACCCACCTGGGGATACTTGGTTTATGCGCCGGCTGTAAACAAAAATTACAGGGTAAGGTGGAAAATGGCTGATAAAGAAAAGGAAAACCTCAAGGCATTACTCAAATACTGGGTCGCCCACAACCAGGACCACGGTGTAGAATTTAAAGAATGGGCGGGTAAAGCCCAGGCAATGGGCGAGCATGAAGTCGCCGTTGACATCGAGAAAGCCTGCGCGCAGATGGATAAAGCGACCACGCTTTTCCGTCAGGCATTCCAAAAGCTCAGCACGGAAGGAAAATAATATGTGCCTATCAAAAGCCTACATTGAAAAAGACGGCCATAAACAATTCCTTATGACCGATATTGCTTCCGTCAAAATAGACGGGCCTAAACTGGTATTAAGAACGCTTTTCGGGGAAAAGCGGGAATTCACCGGGTCGATCATGGAAATTGATTTTACCGCGAACACTCTGAGACTTCAGATTGCAGGAGATAATATACCCTTATTTAAAAACTGCTAAATTTTTGGGGTTCAAGTTGCAATATGTTGCAGATGCATGCTAAAGCGTCCAGACGCAGAACAACGAGTACATTGTTAAAGAAAAATCGTTTACTCACAGTAATTTCGCCGGTTGCCACGCTTACTCTATTGGCTGTCAGCATATTGACGGGCTCCACCGGCGCATTCCAACCATGCAAAATGACCTGCTGCCTGACGCCATCGAGATGACTATGCGGTTGACCAATGCGGGCTTTACCGGAATCAAAGTCGAGGATAAAACAGACAGCTACTTCGCCTGCTGCACAAAAGGGTGAGTTCTACTAGAGTACTTCTAATTCATATCGATATGACAGGATGTGATATTATTATTCCGAAATGATAAACAAGAGGTGAATTTTGAAGACACTGGTTCTCTACAAATCGCTGTGCCACGGCAATACGCAAAAAGTCGCTGCGGTGATCGCTGAAACCCTGAAAGCCGAAATCAAGACGCTGGAAGATACAGACCGTGAACGTATCCCGGAATATGAAATGATCGGCTTTGGCTCAGGGATATTTTATCAAAAACATCATAAAACGCTTTTTGATTTTGTAGAAAGTTTGCCGGAGACAAAAAACAAACAGGCTTTCGTTTTCTCTACCAGCGGACTCTGTTTGCCGGAATTTAATACGCCACTGGAATCAGTTTTAAAAAAGAAAGGATTCCAGATAACAGGTAGTTTTGCATGCAAGGGCTGGGATACATGGGGGCCTTATAAACTTGTTGGCGGTATTGCCAAAGGTAGACCGGATGAAAGTGATCTTCAGTTGGCCAGAGAATTTGCGGCCGCTTTACCTCTGAAATAATCCAAGGATGCGAGGTAAGGCAAAATCTCTCCTATCCACTCCATATCAGATAGAGATTAAGAAAGATTGCATCAACTTATATTCGGATTTTGTGCTTCTCTTTCTCATTTTCTCTTCGGCTTGATCGGTTCGAATTCCAGGCTGATGTCCAGCGCTTTCGAGGAATGCGTCAAAGCCCCGATCGAGATAAAATTAACGCCCGTCTCAGCCACCGCGCGCACATTCTTGAGGGTAATGCCGCCGGAAGCCTCGGTGAAGATATTGGCGGGCACCAATTTTATCGCACGGCGCATTTTTGCCGGCGTCATGTTATCAAACATAATAATGTCCGCGCCGGCTTCCACTGCTTCCTTTACTTCGTGGAGGTCTGTCACCTCAACTTCTACCTTGATCCCCTTAGGAGCATTGGCCTTGGCCTGGCCGACGATTTGTTTCAATGTTTTGCCGTGGGCGCGTAAAGTTGCAAGGTGATTATCTTTGATCAGGATACCGTCACTGAGGCTAAAGCGGTGATTCCGTCCGCCGCCCATCGAGACTGCGTATTTCTCCAATAATCGCATGCCTGGTGTCGTCTTGCGGGTGTCCAGGATGTCTACAGGCAGGTCTTTGATCAATTCTACGTATTGATTTGTCTGTGTGGCAATACCACTCAGTTTTTGCAGGAAATTAAGCGCCAGCCGTTCCGCTTTGAGGATGCTGCGGGCGTTACCGGTCACTGAGGCAATAATATCCCCCGGATGCAGCCTGGTGCCATCTTTAAGTAACGCCTTGAATTTCAGGTCAGGGTCGACTTTGATAAAGACCAGTTTGGCCAGATCGAGACCGGACAGCACACCATCGCCCTTGGCTAAAAGGGTAGTTTTTGCCTGCAGTTTTTCCGGTATCAGCGATTCGCTGGTGATGTCACCCCCGCCGATATCCTCTTCAAGCGCCAAATCAATTAAAGTATTCAGCTGGTTTTCATACAATTCTGACTTATCTTCCATCTCGTTTTCCCAGTTATTTATTTCGCCGAATATCGGTATACTCCACTATTTATGCGCTCATTATATATGGAAACATTATTTATATAAACGCCATTATAAAACATATTCGCGTATGAAGACAAATTACTATGGAATATCTTGCAGCGCCTTCTCCAAATCGGACGGTAACGGTGATTCAAACTCTACGAATTTACCGGTCGAAGGCAGGTAAAAACCCAAACGGTGCGCGTGTAAAAACTGGCGGTTCAGATAGGCTGATTTCTTACCGTAGGTGGCATCACCGATAACGGGATAGCCGATGGCCGCCAGATGCACGCGGATTTGGTGCGTACGGCCGGTTTCCGGGGTGATTTCCAGCAGGCTGTTTTTACCGACATACCGGATCACGCGGTAATTGGTACGGGCTGCCCTGCCGCGGCTTTCCCCCGTCACCGCCATCTTTTTCCGGTCGCCGGAATCGCGCCCGATGGGAGCTTCGATGACGCCCTTCTCCGGCAGCAGTTTACCTTTGACCAGCGTAATATATACTTTCTTGACAGAACGGGACTTGAATTGGTCGGATAAATTTGCCAGGGCAATATTGTTTTTTGCCACCAGCATCACGCCGGAAGTATCTTTATCCAGGCGATGAACGATTCCGGGACGTGGATTATCTTCATTTTCGTCAGGCATATCGGAGAGGTGCGAAAGCACAGCGTTTACCAGTGTGTGGCTGGGATGGCCGGGTGCCGGATGTACGGTCAGACCGGCGGGTTTATCGATTACCAGCAGGTCGTCATCTTCATACAGAATTTTGATCGGGATGGCTTCGGGCTGTAAACCGCTGGGCGCAGGCGGCGGGATAGTGACTTCAATTTTTTCGCCGGTTTCAGTCTTGTGGCTGGCTTTTTCCATCAACCCGTTAACTGTAACATAACCGTCGTCAATTAACTTTTGTGCCTGTGAACGGGAAAGACCCGGGCAATTTTCACTGACAAACTTATCGAGACGAATACCCGGGTTATCGATAATGAACTGATAGCTGTTCGGGTTTTGTTTCATAGCGACCCTACTTATTCTCGTGCATCATCTCACGCAGGACGGCAAAAATTACCAGAATAACACCGATAGTAATGGCCGAATCAGCAACATTGAATACAGGGAAAAAGCCGGGGTCGATAAAATCTGTAACGTGTCCGGAGAAGCGAAAACGGTCGATCAGGTTGCCCAGGTCGCCGCCGAGAATCAAACCAAGCGCGATCCTGTTCGGGATCGTGACTAACATGGGATATTTTTTATAGACAAATATACCGAGGCCCGCCAGCAGAAAAAGCCCCAGGATACCGATGATCGCCAGAACCAGCGCATAACCCTGGAATGCGCCAAAAGCCGAGCCGGTATTGGTAATGTGAATGATCCGCAGGAAACCTATTTTAGTAATAGTTTGCCCGTCCGCGGGGAAAGTGCGGATCCAATCTTTGGTAATGATATCACCTATTACAACCGCTAAAAATGTGATAGGGATGATCAGATTACGCCAGAATTTGGAGAGATTACCTGGGTTTTGCATTCTTAGCCTGAAGCGCTTTACAGTTCATACACCGTCTCGCCGTCGGCAGAATTTCTAACCGGGCGGGTTCAATCGGCTTGCCGCATGATTCGCAAATGCCGTATTTACCGGTATTAATCTTGCGTACGGCATCATCATTAGCTGCCAATTGGTCTTTGATCCGCTTTTCCATCGCCAGACGTTTTTCCAATTCAAGGCTCTCAGTGGCTTCTTCTTCGCGTTTGCCAAAAGGACTCCCCTCGCGCCTTTCCTCTGAAGGAAGGCCGGCCGTGTTTAACTGGTCCAACTCTTCAAGTAACCGCTTCTTTTCTATTTCCAGAAGGGACTTGATTTTTTTGAGGTCGGTCATTATTTTTCTCCCGTTTCCCCTTAGCAATTAACATTTCTACTTGCCCTGATTAGCCTTAATGGATAAGCTATTATAACCACTAATGATGTAAATGACAACAACAAAGAGCAGACAACTCAAGCCACTTTTTCCTTGTCTATCTGCTCGCTAAAATATTTATCTGATATTGTATCCCTCTTTTTGACATTTCGCAACTGGTATTTTTTTACGCTCTAAACAGAATTATTAAAAAACCATTTTTAACACGGTAATGGTATGCTATAATCAAATTACTATGAATAAAGATAGATTAAAAAGACACGTAAAAATAGTTTGCACACTGGGACCTGCCAGCAATACTCCGGAAATCATTGAGAACATGTTAATAAGCGGCATGGATGTTGCCCGTTTGAACCTTTCTTACGGCACATTGGAAGAACACCGGCACACCGTCGCCATGGTGCGTTCCGTCAGCAAAAAATTAGACCTTGCTACCGCAATCCTGCTTGACTGCCCCGGACGGAAGCGCCGCACCGGCGACACCAAAGCAGTCTTCGCCGACCACCTGCAATTCGCGAAAGACAATCAAATTGACTACATCGCACTGTCTTTTATCACCTCGACACAGCAGGTCGAAGAAGTGAAAGCGCTGGCCCGGGAAATGAATATAAATATTCCGATTATCGCTAAAATCGAGAAAGGAGAGGCGCTGGCTGTCAGCAGTTCTATTATCGATATCAGCGACGGCGTGATGGTGGCTCGCGGCGACCTGGGATTACAGATCAGCATCGAGAAAGTACCCCTGGCACAGAAAAAAATAATCCACGAGGCCAATCAGCGCGGCAAACCGGTAATTACCGCTACCGAGATGTTGGAATCAATGGTAAAATCACCAACCCCCACCCGAGCAGAAGCCACGGATGTCGCAAATGCTGTGCTGGATGGAACCGATGCCGTGATGCTCTCCGAGGAAACCTCCATCGGGCAATACCCGATTCAGGCAATCCAGATGATGGTTAAAATAATATTGGAAGCGGAAACCGTTCTGCCCCATGACAAAGCTTTTAATGAACCGCAAGATGATTTTCTTAGTGAAGTAGACGACGCAACCGCACGGGCCTCCTGCCAGATTGCCTGTCAGATTCAGGCCAAGGCCATTATCGCACTGACCGCCGGCGGCACTACTGCGCTCCGCGTAGCCAAACACCGTCCCGGTCAGCCTATTCTCGCGGTGACACTGAACGAAACAATCATGCGGCAATTAAACCTGGTCTGGGGCGTTTATCCGCTGATCAAATCTTCCCCGACGACACTGGAAGCATGGTTGGAAGTGGCAAGTGAAACCGCCAGGGAAGCAGGAACCGCTCAAACCGGCGATGTGATCGTCGTGACCGCTGGATTACCGTTAGGCGTTCCCGGCAGCACTAACATGGTCAAAGTCCACCGAGTTTAAGCAGTGTTTTCCATATAGAAAAAGAAAAATTAGATTCCAGATTTACTGGAATCTAATTTTGTTTTTATCATTATCAGACTTTACCTGGCAATCCGGAAGATTTCGGATAGCTCAACAAGGGTGAGTCCCTTATTTCGCCAAATATTTCTGCGCCAGTTTGACCAGGAAATCCGTTTTCAATTTCAGGCTGGCAATATCGATTTTTTCGTTTTTCCCATGCACGGATTCGCTTAACGCTGGGTCCATATTGAGGGTCAATACGCCGATGCCGTAACTGGGCACATCCATCTCCCGCAAATACCGCGAATCGGTAGCGCCGGTGGTGATCGTCTGCAAGATCGGTTCCTTGCCGACATATTCTTTCAATGTCTCTTCAACCAGCCGGTAATATTTACTATCGGCGCTGGAGAACGAGGGACTGTGATATTGCAGCGGTTCGGTTTGCACGTCGCCGAGAATATCCTTCAATTCGTGCAGAACATATTCCCAACTTTGTCCGGGCAGAATCCGGATATCTACCTGGGCCTCGCAGCTGTCCGGCACTATATTCGTTTTCACACCGCCGTGTACCACATCCGGTGAAATGGTCATACGGGTAATGGCTGAAAGATACGGCACGATTGTTTTATCCCGTAATGTGCCGAGAATATAGTCAACATTACCTTCGTGGATTTCATCGAACAAGCCATCCAGGCGTGCAATCGTCTGTAAAAGGCTTTTCGTCTCCGGCGTCAGTACAATCTGCGGACGGTATTTTGCCAGACCGTTAATAACCTTCGCCATTTTCACCACAGCGTTATGTTCCAAAATCGGCACCGACCCGTGCGAGCTGATACCGCGGGCAGTTAATTTCATCCAGGCCGGACCTTTTTCTCCCACCGACAAAGCATGATAGGTCTTGCCATTCATTGTCAGCGGCTCATCGCCTTCGTTTATAGCAAAATCAGCCCTGATTTTATCCGGGTATTTCGCGGAAAGTATACCCGCGCCGAGCGCGCCCCCAACTTCCTCATCGGCTGTGGCTGCAAAGATCAACTGCCCGTTTAGTTTTCCGGACTGTGCCAGCTGAATAGCGGCGCAAGCCTCCACCGCCACCAGCCCCTTACAATCAATCGCGCCGCGGCCGTGCACAAATCCGTCTTTAATCTCCCCGGAAAAGGCCGCAAAATCCCAACCTTCGGATACCGGAACAACATCCAGGTGAGACAGATAAAGCATTTTTTTCTCACCCTGCCCCAGGTGTGCAATAAAACTGCCCCGCCCCGGTTCAGGTTCGATGATTTCGTTTTCGATATGATATTTATCAAAGAGTTTTTTCAAGTAATGTGCCGCGGCAGTTTCGCCGCCGGGCGGATTCACGGTCTGGATTTTTATCAGGTCGGAAAGGATTTCCTCGACCGCAGGGATGCTGGTTTTGACTGTTGGTTTTTTATTCATTTTCTTATCCTTCTGCCAGTTTTTGTCCGGCTTCATAGGCTTTTTGTAAAGCTTCCGGTTGTTTTAATATCGCGCCCTTGTCATCGGTTTTTGAGAACAGCAGTTCGCCCGTATATTCAATTTCCAGGACATGAAACCATGTTTTTACAATTCCAATGGTCGCATCGAACATCTCTTTCATGCGCATCGCGCCGACCGAAATCAAAAAGCCTTTGCGGATCTTTTCTCTACTTAGCGGCGCGATTTTCAGGATGTATTTCTTCGCCCACAGGCTCTGACAGCGGTCGATCATCGCTTTCACCGGTGCCGGCGGCCCGAAAAACTGTACCGGCGAGGCCAGCACGACGACATCTGCCTCTTCCAGTTCTTTGTAGATCTGCTGCATATCGTCCTGAAACTTACATTTGCCTTCTTTAAAACAGTCATCACAATGCTGACAACCTATGATTTTCATAGTATTGAGGTAAATTGTCTTGACCTCGGCGCCTTTACTGGCAGCGCCTTTCAGCAATTCCGCCAGCAGCAGATCAGTGTTGCCGTTACGGCGCGGACTGCCGGCAAGCCCTAATACCTTCACAATCCTTGCTCCTCGATAATTTTCAGGATCGCAGTTTCCCTGACGCGCATCTTCGTTTCGCGTTCCGGTATATCGTGGTCGTAACCAAGTAAATGGAGAATGCCGTGAATCAGCAGTATTGTAATCTCCCGCTCGACGGAATGATGGTGCTCTGCCGCCTGTATGGCCGCCGTGGGGTAAGAAATCATGATGTCACCCAAATGCAACTTGCCGTCCGGAACATTGACAAAGGACGGAGCAGCATCTAAATGTTCGTTCAACGGGAAGGACAGTACATCGGTCGGTCGGTCCTCCTCCAGGTATTTTAAATTTAGCTCATGTATTTTTTCATCGCCGGTGATCACCATGCCCATTTCTGATTTTGCGCTGACTTTCTCGGCAGCCTGTACCTGTCGTGCAATCCTCTTTAACCAGGCGGAATTAACCTGTTTTTTATATTCTGTCTCAATTAAAACATTAATTTCCATATGTGACAATGATACCATAGTAATGGCGGCCACTCAACCATCTAATTATTTAACCGGCAACGGTAATATTTTTATTAGAAAAATTATGTACTAATAGAACCTTTGCCGATAAAGTGTTACAATAAATATTTGTTGGCTGTGGTATCCAAATGGAGGGATCGCATAGTGGTCTNNTTCAAATCCCGGTCCCTCCGCCAGCCAGAATAAAATTCCATATTCCAATAAACCCCAATCAACAATTACTGCTACTGTTTTATTGATTCTTTAGTTCATCCACGGAGTTAATAGTTTGGAAGAGAAGCTATTCCTCGATAAATCAGTTAAGCCAACAATTGAAGCCATAGAAACAGGATTAGGCGAGACACATCGATATTATGAAAAGATAAATGATTTATTACCTTTATATCTGAAAGAATGGGCTTTTTCTAAAAGCAGCGGTTGGATGTGTAAATATCACGATAAAAAGAAAGCCCTCTTTTATTTAATCCCCTTCAATAATCAATTCAAAATCAGTCTAACTATACGTGAATGCGAAAAAACAACAATATTGAAAGAACGCTCTTTAAGTTTGAGCATACTTGATAAAATTGAAAGCGCTAAAAAATATTCTGAGGGCTATGCTATTCAACTATATGTTACCAATGGCAAAGATTATTCGGTTTTAGAGGATTTGATTATAAAGATCATAGCTTTAAGGTAAATAACCATTTTTTTGTTATCCCTGCGAGGAAGGAATGACAATTGAGAGTGATATATTCTGAAAATCGCTCCGAAACCAAGGAATTTTAATGATCGGTCTAAAAAAAGGCACTGTCAGGATCGTTCTTTATGACAAAGCATGGGTTATACTCTTTGAAAAGGAAAAATCCATTTTGGAGAAAACGCTTGGCCCGGTTGCTATCGATATCCAGCACGTCGGCAGCACGTCAGTTCCTGGTATGCCCGCAAAACCGATCATTGATATCGCGGTGGGGGTTAGGACCATAAAAGATTTCGAGCAGTGCTTCGAACCGCTGAAGAATGCAGGTTACATATTTGGACCGGAAGCCAGCAACTGGCGGGAATTATTCTTTACCAAGGGACAAGAAGATAAAATAACCTGCCATTTACATTTGCTGAAATATGACGGTGAACTCTGGAAGAACTATCTGGCATTTCGTTGGTATCTGCGGACAAACAGGAAATGCGCCCGCGAATACGCTGCACTAAAAGAACGGCTTGCTAATAAATTCGCTGAAAATCGGGTGAAATATACTGCCGCTAAATCCAAATTTATTCATGAAAAGATCAAGATCGCCAGAAACATTCCTCTTCCCACGCCATAACTGTTAGAATAAAAGGTACCTTCCTCTTTTTCCTCATAAAAACCATTGGAGTTAATCTTGCCTAATTACCATATCTGGACGATCGGATGCCAGATGAATAAAGCGGAATCGGAACGGCTGGCGGCCCTCTTCGAGGAAAACGGCTACCTATCAGTCGACGATGTTGCTGACGCTGACCTGATCGTGATTAACACCTGCGTTGTCCGCCAGAACGCCGAAGACCGCGCCGTGCACAAGCTGCAAAACTTCAAGCCGCTGAAAAAAGCCCGTCCCGATATACTCATCGCCGTGACCGGCTGCTGGGTGGATTCCAATGTCGAGAAACTAAAAACCGCCTATCCGTTTGTCGATTACTTTTTCAAAGCCGGTGAATGCCCGCCCTGGCTGGATAAAAGCCGATGGTCGCAAGCATTGCCCAAACAACCGGAACCTGCCACCTACGTACCGATTATCCATGGCTGTAATAATTTCTGCGCCTATTGCGTGGTGCCTTACCGCCGCGGCCGGGAGAAAAGCCGACCGCTTTCCGAGATTGTCTGCGAGGTCAAAGAACTGGCACGTCGCGGCACCCGGGAAGTTACTTTGCTTGGGCAAAATGTCGATTCTTACGGTCACGATATACCGGAAAAGCCCGAACTGGCCGACCTGCTGACCGAATTAAACGGCATCGACGGCCTGTACCGCATTCGCTTTTTGACCAACCATCCCAAAGACATGAGCCGCCGCCTGATACAAACGGCGGCACGTTTGGAAAAAGTTTGTAAAAACATTACGTTGCCCGCGCAAGCCGGCAGCAACGAAATTCTCCAGGCCATGCGTCGCGGTTACACAATCGAAGATTACCGACAGCTGGTCTCGGAAATCCGCCGTGAAATACCTGATGCAGGGCTGGTGAGCGATATTATTGTCGGATTTCCCTCGGAAACTGAAGCGCAATTTGAGCAAACCGTAAAGCTGCTCACCGATATTAAATTCGATACCGTTCATCTGGCCGCTTATTCACCTCGCCCCGGTACCATCGCCGTACGCGAAATGGCGGACGACGTTTCACCGGAAGACAAAAAACGAAGGTTAACAACCCTGGAAACCTTACAAGCCAACATCGTCACTGAAATCAATGCTCAATTGCAAGGGAAAATTGTAGAAATCCTGGTGGAAGGGAAACAAAAAGGCAAATGGTTCGGGCGGACAGGCACGGATAAGCTGGTCTTCTTCAGTGATAGTGCAAACCACATGGGAAAACTGGTACACTTAATGGTGGAAAAGACAAGTCCCTGGTCTTTGCAGGGCACAATCAATTATTAATTAAGGAGTCGGGATTTGCGAAAGACAAAAATTCTAAGCTTGGGGATAATATCTGTTTTACTAGGGGTAATGCTATCTTTAAGCAGCTGTATTGGGGGCACAACAACGGCGTCTACTGATGCGAATGGGAACGTTGTGCAGCCAAACCCATGGACAAGCCTCCTGCCTTTTCTCATTTTCATCGTCATTCTTTTCGGGTTAATGTATTTCTTCACAATTCGTCCTCAGCGTAAAAAACAGCAGGAAGCGGCAAAAATGCTGCAGGCGCTGCAGCGCGGCGACAAGGTTATCACCAATGCCGGTATCTACGGCCAAATCGAGAGTGTCGCCGAGGACAGTTTCCTGCTCAAGACTGATTCCGGCGCGACCATGAGAGTCGCGAAATGGGCAGTTGTCGGGAAACAACCGGACGAAACACCAAAAAGCAGCTAACCTGTTAATTTCTTTTGTTTGCCACACGTTAATTCACATAGAAACTAAAGGCTGATCTGGCAAGGAGTTAATAGTGAGTAGTTATTACGACTACATCCTGGTAGGTAGTGGCATTGCCGGACTTTATACTGCCTTGTTGGCAAAAGAGCAAGGCAGTGTTCTCATTCTGACCAAGAGTGGCATCGAAGAATGTAACACGCGGCATGCCCAGGGCGGGATTGCTGCGCCTATCGGGCTTAATGATTCCCCGGAATTACACATCAAAGATACGCTGGCGGCCGGTAAAGGTTTGTGTGATGAAGAAGCGGTGCGCATCCTGGCCACCGAAGCCCCGGATAGAATCGCCGATCTTGTAAAATTCGGCGTTCCTTTCGATACATTGGAAGGGAAAATTGCCCTGACAATGGAAGCGGCGCACAGCGTTCCCCGCATCCTCCACGCCGGCGGCGACGCCACCGGAGAACACATCGAAGTTACCCTTAGCAAACGGGTCAGGGCGTCACGCATCAGAGTACTGGAAAGCTATCTGGCTACCGAACTGCTGCTGGAAAAAGGGCGGGTAAAGGGTGTCAAAGCCATGAACTGCCGCACCGGCGCCTTCGAAGAGTTCGAGTGTAAATGGTTGATCCTGGCTACCGGCGGTGGCGGCCAATTATATAAATTCAATACTAACTCGGAAATCGCTACCGGCGATGGGCTGGCCCTCGCGTTTAACGCCGGGGCGGATGTCACCGATATGGAATTCTTCCAGTTTCACCCCACCGCTTTACACCTGTCCGGTGTGCCGACCTTCCTGATATCGGAAGCGGTGCGCGGCGAAGGCGGTATTTTACGCAATATACACGGTTACCGGTTTATGCAGGATTACGCTCCGGAAAAAGAATTGGCCCCGCGCGATGTTGTGGCCCGCAGTATTGTATATGAAATGGCGAAGACCGGCGCGGAAAATGTTTTTATTGATGTCACGCACCTGCCGCACAACCTGGTTACTACCAGATTCCCGAATATATACCAGTTCTGCCTTGATTATGGACTAGACATCACCAGGGAAATGGTGCCGGTCGCTCCGGCTGCGCATTACATGATGGGCGGCGTCAAAGTAAACACCTGGGGAGAAACCAATATCCCCGGTCTTTTTGCCGCCGGCGAGACTGCTTGCACCGGCGTCCACGGCGCAAACCGGCTGGCTTCAAATTCAATGCTGGAAGTGCTGGTTTTCAGCAAGCGCATCCTCGATAGAACCAGGGACGGTAATACATTAACACCGCCGGAAAAGAAACAGACCGCCGATGAATATCACGTGCTGCCCATACGAAAATCCCGTAAAAAGATGCCGGAAATCAACGTCTCCAACCTGAAAAACCTGATGTGGAACAAAGTCGGCATTATCAGAAACAAAGAAGGCCTGACCGAAGCCGCCAATATCCTGGCGGCATGGCAAAGGGGTCTGCCGCTGACCGAAAGGGTATCTTACGAATTGAGTAATATGATCATGACCGGACAATTGATGACAGAAGCCGCGTTGATCCGGGAAGAGAGCCGCGGCGCGCAATTCCGCACGGATTTCCCCGATACTTCAGCAGCCTGGCAGCATCACATTATTTTCACGAATAAATAATACATCTGACCAGTGATTTCTCAGATATTCTTGGGTGGTTCATCCGAACCACCCTTTTTTATTTTCATTAAATACCACTTCGATGAAGGCAATCCCAATAAGAGACGAGGTTCCTGACGTCTTTGTTTCCGGTTTTCAAATAACCGCCTCTAGTAAAACTAAGGCTTTTCTCTTCCGCACTATTCTATTCCCTCCACAGGAGAGATTAAAAGAGAATTGTCATCTATTTTGTCATTTAAATTTCGTATTGTGAATTTGTTTGGAATTGGTATTTGAGATTTGGAATTTTCTTGACTATTGTCTATTGAAACTTGATTATTTTTAAGCTGACTGCTGATTACTGAAAGCTGATAGCTCGCCCCCTTAACTTGTGTATTGTCCTTTTTGCAGATAAAATGATACTATAGTATTTTAATTTATCTTCGGTACTTTTCTGCCAAACCCTTGAATTAGTTTAGTTAGACTTATGGAGTAGCTTAACTGTGGGTAAAACAATNNGACCTGGCTTTTGTGCAGGATACCACCGGACCTTTGACTGTCAGACAATTCCGTGCCGCCGGTTTTAAAAAGACCGCGAGTACCCTAAAAGCGGCGATGTTTCTGGACCACGCTGCGCCCAGCCAGAGCCGGGAAATGTC
>PMMG01000023.1:0-4368 GCA_003162335.1 Dehalococcoidia bacterium | reverse complement strand
GAAGTCGGGGACGGCGTCTGCCACCAGATCGTGGCGGAAACACTGGCCAAACCGGGCGACCTGATCATCGGCACGGATTCCCATACCGTAACCGCCGGTGGTTTAGGCGCTTTTGCCTGCGGGATGGGCTCTTCGGACGTGGCTATTGCGCTTGGCTTGGGTAAAACATGGTTCCGCGTGCCGGAAACCTTTTTAGTCGAATTAACTGGTAAATTCAAAAAAGGTGTTAACGCCAAAGACTTGATTCTTTANNGGGAAAATCGGGGCGGACGGCGCTACTTATAAAGCATTGGAATTCGGCGGAACCGGCGTCGCTAATGTCACTATGCCGCAGCGTTTGACTGTGGCCAACATGGCCGTGGAAGCCGGCGCCAAAGCGGGAATTTTCCCCAGTGACGAAGTCACCCGGCGTTTTCTAACCGAACAAGGCCGCGCCGACCACTATAAACCGGTAATGGCCGACGACAACGCTGTGTATGAAAAGACAATTAAAATTAAACTCAACGAACTGGAGCCGATGATTGCCAAACCGCACACCGTGGACAATGTCGTGCCGGTGAAAGAAGCGGTTGGAATCAAACTGCAGCAAGTTTCGATCGGCACCTGCACTAACGGCCGCATCGAAGACATCGAAATTGTGGCGAAAATATTAAAAGGTAAATACCGCCATCCCAAAACCAGATTGATCATCGCGCCCGCCTCCAGGGATATCCTCGTCGCTGCCACCGCTGCCGGTTATATCGAGACGCTGCTGGAAGCCGGGGCCGTCATATTGCCACCGGGCTGCGGCTCCTGTCTCGGTTTGCATCAGGGTGTGCTCGGTGACGGTGAGAGTTGCCTCTCGACGGCCAATCGTAATTTTAAGGGTCGAATGGGCAGCCCCGATGCATTTGTTTATCTGGGCAGTCCGGCCACCGCCGCGGCATCCGCCATTAAAGGTGAAATTACAGACCCAAGGGAGTTTCTATAAATGCTAAAAGGCAAAGCTTTTAAATTCGGCGATGATATTTCCACAGACCATATTATTCCGGGTAAATACGCTTATTTACGCAGCAACCTGCCGGAACTGGCGAAACATGTCATGGAAGATGCCGACCCCAAGTTCGCATCAAAGGTCAAACAGGGTGATTTTATCGTCGGCGGTAACAACTTCGGACTTGGTTCCAGCCGCGAACACGCCCCGCTGGTAATTAAAATGGCCGGCGTAAAAGCAATCCTGGCCAAATCCGTAGCGCGTATCTTTTTCCGCAATGCGATCAATCTGGGACTGCCGATTTTATTATGCAATACCGATGATATCAATGACGGCGATGAGCTGGAAATCGAGCTGGAGAAAGGTATTATAAGAAACATGACTAACGGAAAACAGTTGACCTTCAGCAAGATTCCCGATGTAATGCTGAAAATCCTGGATGAAGGCGGGTTATTACCTTATATCGAAAAATACGGCAATTTTATATTATAAAATTCAGTTTGGTATTCATGATTTAAGAGATTAGTATTTAGAAATTATTTGGTATTCGGAGTTTGGTTATTGGAATTTCTTGACATCGAGGGAGACACATATGGCCTATAATATCACACTTATTCCCGGCGACGGCGTCGGACCGGAAATCACAGAAGCGACAAAGCGCGTCCTGGAAGCCACCGGAGTCAAATTTAATTGGGAACTGGGCGAGGTTGGCAGTTATGCCATGGAAAAATACGGTACGCCGCTGCCCGCTTCCGTCATAGAATCGGTCAAGAAAAACAAAGTGGCAATAAAAGGCCCGGTCACCACACCGGTCGGGTCCGGCTTCCGCAGCGTCAACGTCGCGCTGCGCAAGGAACTTGAGCTTTATGTCTGCCTGCGCCCCTGCAAGACCTACAAGGGTGTGCCCTCCCGCTTTGATAACATCGATCTGGTCATGGTCAGAGAAAATCTGGAAGACCTTTATGCCGGCATTGAATATGAAAAAGGCACCCCTGAAGTAGCGAATCTGATCAAGTTTATCGCCGATTCTAAAAAGGGCGCTATCCGCCCGGATTCCGGGATCAGCATCAAGCCGATTTCCGAATTCCGCAGTAAACGGATCGTGAAATTCGCCTTTGATTATGCTCGCCTGAATCACCGTAAAAAAGTGACGGCGGTGCATAAAGCTAATATCATGAAATTCTCCGATGGTTTATTCCTCTCTTGTGCCCGCGAAGTAGCCAAAGGTTATACCGACATCGAATTTGAAGACAGAATAGTGGATAATATGAGCATGCAGCTGGTGCAAAAACCGCAGCAGTTCGATGTCATCGTCGCGCCCAATCTTTACGGCGATATTCTTTCTGACCTTTGTGCCGGGTTGGTCGGTGGTCTGGGCGTGGCTCCCGGCGCCAATCTAAGCGAAGATCTGGCTATATTCGAAGCCACTCACGGCAGCGCCCCCAAATATACGGGCATGAACAAAGTGAACCCGATGGCAATGATGCTTTCCGGCGTCATGATGCTCCGCCACCTCGGCGAAAAAGACGCGGCGCAGCGTGTGGAAAAAGCAATTGCAGGCGTCATCGCCGAAGGCATCGATGTGACCTATGACTTCAAACCTCTTTCCCCGGAGAAGGCAGTAGGCACTTCCCAGGTTGCGGACGCGGTCATCAAGAAAATGCACCGGGCATAGGTTACATCTTCACTTTCTTCTAAACTATTCGCGTTTACGGAATGTAATCTTTCCGTAACAATAGGTTGTTACTATTACAATGAGGGGCAGGAATTGCCGGGAGGGGATTATGGGTAAAATCTATCTGGTTGACGTTACCAATCGAGACGGCGTACAAACCGCCAAACTGGGTTTATCCAAGCTGGAAAAAACGATGATAAACCTTTATCTCAACGAAATCGGCATTTTTCAATCCGAGTTCGGTTTTACCACTACCCACCATGAAACCCATTACATCAGAGCCAACTTGAAACTGGCCGAAATGGGCGTGTTAAAGCCGCTCCGTCTTTCCGGTTGGATCAGGGCGATGAAGGAAGATGTGGAATTAACCTATAAACTGGTCCCGGAAATCGAATATCTGGCGCTTTCCACATCAACATCGGATCAGATGATCAACGGTAAATACCTGGGCAAGAAAAACCACAAAGACGTTATCAATATGATGACCGATGCCGTTGATGCGGCAATAGCCCACGGCTGTAAAGCCCTCAGTGTCAATGCTGAAGATGCATCCCGTACTAACCTGGATTACCTGGTTGAGTTCGGGAAAGCGGCGAAAGAGCACGGCGCCGACCGCCTGCGCTATTGTGATACCCTGGGCTATGATAACCCGTTCACAATATACGATACTGTCAAAACTCTGGCCGAAAAAACCTGCATGCCGATTGAACTTCACTGCCATGGCGATTTAGGCATGGCAGTCGCCAACTCACTGGCCGGAGCAAAAGGCGCGATCGACGGCGGTCAGGATTGTTATGTCAATACCACGGTTAACGGCATCGGTGAACGAGCCGGAAATGCCGACCTCGTCGCCATATTGCTGGCATTGTTAAAATCAAAGGATTTTGCTAAACACTACCAACTTGGCCACAAAATCAATCTTTCAAAAGCCTGGATGACTGCCCAATTTGCCAGTTATGCATTCCGCGTGCCGATTCCAATTAACCAGCCCGGTGTCGGCGCCAATGCCTTTGCCCACGCCTCCGGCATCCATGCCGACGGTGTATTGAAAGACGCAGCGAATTACGAATTATACAGCTACGAAGAACTGGGCCGCGGCGAACCGGAACTTGTGGAAACCGGCCGTGAGATCATCACCGGCCAGTATAGCGGCATCTCCGGATTCAGCCATATCATGAACAAGATTACTGCCGATAAAGCCATCACATTCAAGGACGCAACAGAAGCATCAAAGGTGCTGGAACTGGTAAGATATGCTAACGTAGCAGCGCAGAAACCACTGGTCAAGGATGAGTTGCTGTTCATCGCCCGCTATCCGGAAATTGCCAAAGAGTTGCTGACGATGTCCCCTTTAGCTTATGAACTGTAATCTGAATCGAGTGTGATAAAAAGGGCGGGTAAATGATACTCGCCCCTTTTTTGTGCCGTCAGGAATGAAAATGGTACTGATACCAGATTACCGGCCATTTTGGATACATTTCAATCATGTTTAGAATAGTTCATATAAGCCCCTTCACAGTGAAATATTTGAGGTTTTATTCATTTGGGTTTATAATTTTAAGAGTGTCAATATTTCGGGGAGATTGATTGGGGGGTTACCACCTTCTTCAAAATTTTTATCTAGTCGGCACTGATAAACTCGTGGCTAAATTAATAGCCAAGTCTATAATTAAAAATCTATAGGAGTAATAATGACAAAATATGTATATACCTTTGGCGG
>PMMG01000141.1:550-26237 GCA_003162335.1 Dehalococcoidia bacterium | reverse complement strand
TAATAGTTTGTTAATAAATCCCCAGTTATACTGGAGTGGACTCACTGCGGGGTGAAATATAGCGAGGGAGATGAAGCCTATGTGATTTTTGTGGATCAGGCGATGAAAGCAGCAGGCGGACGAAATACAGCAACTCAGGACTGCGGAGTCGCGATCCATTGATTGTGACAGGTTAAAGTAGAAAAAATATAAAAGAAAAAAATAATAAAGGAGAATAAATGAAAAAANNCAGTCCGATGACACCGTACGCCCAATGGTCGACAATAACCGTTCCTGTCTCGGATGCAAATACTATAGCGGACATCAATCAGGTACAGGTTACTTTTTTTTATGATATTGACAAAAACAGCCATACGCCTCCGAGCGCTGCCGCGGCGACTTGCGCCATTTTCACATGGACCCGAACCGGTGGATTTGTACTCACAGGACCAACGAGCACAACCTGGGCGATAAATGCTGGCGGCTGCGGCAAGCCTGACGATACAGCAACATCGGGCAGCTGGGTCTTCTCCTTCAAGGTAGGCAAGGTTGCTACAGCGACCACGGGAAGCAGCGGTTGGGATATTTATGCTGTAGCTACTGATGGATCAAATGCTACAAGTAATAATCATTTATATGATCAGGTAATGAACTGGTATGGCGAGGTTTCTTCAAGCAGCCCAACTTTAGATTGGGGATCACCGGCACTCGGTAGCGGCTTTGCTGCCGACACAAACAAAATAAACAATATACCGGTTACTTATATCTCCAATGGCAATTATGCTGAGAAAGTAAAATCTGCTGCAAACTGGACGGGAACTAATTCACAGACAGCTATTTTCGATGCAACAGGAGTTTGCTCCAGCACTAATTCATTTTCACTGAAGGCGTGTCGCACAGATGCATTTGGGAGTGTGTCTCAAGTTGATACCACTGGCGTCATAATAGATAATTCTTCAGGCACTCAGACTACAGAGACCCCCGATGCAGTTGGTACCAATACTCTTTGGCTTAAAATTGCATCTTCCTTTACAAAAGCTACCTATAGCGGCAATGTGACATATATAATTGCTTCTCGATAACTGACAAAAGAATTCCTGCGCCGCGAGGCATTTACCCCTGCGGCGCAGGATATCAGTAAACCCTGCGGCAAGAACACAGGGCGTTCAAAAGTGAAGAAGGAGTTAAACTATTTGAAAGGGTTTTCCTACCGAAAAAGGGGGGCAATTTTTCTTGCTCCCCTTTTAGCTGTTTTATGCTTAATCAGCCTGTTGATGGTATTACCTGTGCAGGCGGAGGGCGGTCTTGCCATTTCCGGCAGCTTTTACCGCCAGGACTTTGAAATTCCTCAGGGCTCCTCAATAAGTAGCCCTGACGTTTATGTCGTGGTGTTTAACAACAGCGAAACCAGCCTTGGAATTAAAATGGCTGTCCAGACACCGCTTGGTGTCAAGATTAATCTATCGGAAAGCGAATTCACGCTTCCGCCTGGAAAACAACAGCAGGTGAATATCGGGGTAGAAGTTACCACAGACGCTGCACCAGGTGGATACGAATTAACGGTTACCGCGGAGTCTTCTCAGCAGGGTGTAACAGGCATCCAGATTTCGGGAGCCGCCAGTCAGACCGCCAAACTGACGGTGCTGGGCGCATCCGGCACGGTCAAGGTGCAGGCGGTGAGTCCGGAAGGAGAATCGCTGGTTGCCAGCATCCGACTGTACCGGGTAATGGCCGGACAGAACACCGGCATTGCTACCAGCGAAACAGGAACCCTGGAAACAAAAGTAGCGCCGGGAAGCTTTATTGCCCAGGTGTATATCGGAGGGGAGAAGCAGGCTGAACAAAGTTTCACCGTAGCTAAAGATGAGAACAAAACGATAACACTTTCCGCCGCGACTATATACTTTGAAGGGTTTGGCATTGTCCCCAATAACGATAAAGCGACGGGTAAATTGGCCTTTGCCCAGATAGTTTACACAGTGAAAAACCTGTACCAGCCCGTAAAACAGGCTGAGGTTATTCTGGAAGTAAACCGCGGCGGTACGAAATTAGAGGATGTTTCATTGGCTAATCTTAGCCCACTGGAGATGGGTCAAGCAGGACTTAATTATAACTATATCCCTTCTGCCGGCTGGGTTCGCGGAGTCTACAGTTTTAAACTACGCCTGCAGATTGAAGGTAAACCCTATGCCACTACCCTGGAGCAAACGCTAAATGTAAGCGGCAGTTCCACGAAAGGGGCAGGATTAAACCTGCTGGTTATCGGTGGTATCGTGATAGGAGTATTACTCATCGCTGGAGCAGGCGTTTTAGTGTGGAGAAGAAAGCGTATATAAATAGAAACAGTAGGGCTACTTTGATTATTTGCAGCCTTGCTGTTTTTATGTTTTTATTTATTTTATTTGCGGCTCCGGCGATGGCAGGAGGAGCAATCACGGGCAGTTTTACTGTGCCGCTGGTTGCCAGTGCTCTCGCTGCATCGGATATCAGTTTGAACGCCGCCACTATCTCGTGGCAGACCAACGGTCTTTCGGACAGCCAGGTGGAGTACGGCACCGACGCCAGCTATGGTCTGGTGGCGTCACAGCCAACGGATGCAACGAATAGCCACTCCGTCCGGTTGAACGGTCTGGCATCCGCTACGATTTATCATTACCGGGTGAAATCGACATGTATAGATGGTGTTGCGGTTTCCACGGACAATACTTTTACCACACTTGCTGTACCGCCGCCGCCTATAACAACCACAGCAGCAACAACGCCGACACCGACGACGACTGCGACTACACCGCCGCCCGTCGTCAGCACAACCGGAGAAGCCGCCTGGACGCCGACCGCCAGCGGCGTTACACCTACTACAGTGACGGTCGGTTCCACCGATAACAAGAGCTCAGTGACGATCCCGCAAGGAACCAAAGCGCTGGACAAAGACGGCACGCCGCTAAAGGCGATCACCTGCAATCCACCGGCATCGCTACCGCCACCGCCGCCCACCAGTAACATCCTGGCAGCCTACGACCTGGGGCCTACCGGCGCGACATTCCAGACGCCAATCACCGTGGCGATGAAATTCGACCCGGCAGCTTTACCGGCAGGCGTTTCAGCGAGCAACCTGATCATTGCTTTTTATGACACCGCCGCGGGCGTTTGGACGCCGCTGGGCAATATTGTAATCGACACGGTGAACCATACGATCAGCTGCACGACGACGCATTTTACGCAATTTGCCATGATGACGGCGCCCGCGCCAAAACCTGTTGTAACAACCTCCACCACGACAACGACGACGGCAACATTGACAACTACAACTACGACCACGACAACGCCGGCGCCACCCGTCCAATTGGTGGCGCGGGTGACTGACCCGGACGGCAATCCCGTGACAGCAATTGTACGCCTATTAAAAGGGCAGCAAGAAGTGGCCGCCAGCCAGACCGGCGTATTAGACACTTCTGTACCGGCAGGACAATATGTTATCAGCGCTTCTCTCGGCGGTGAGAAATTGGCCGAGCAAGCGGTTGACCTGACCGCCGCGAACGGGAAAAAAGAGGTCACGGTGGTGGTTAAAACAGTGGAGTTTGCCAGTTTCAAAGTGGTGGCAAATAATGATATGCAGACGCATAACCTGACCTCGGCCAGGATTGACTATGCGATCAGAAACCTCTATCAGCCGATGGCGCAGGTTGATGTCAGGTTGAAGGTAAGTTACAGCGGCGCCGCTCTGGAAGAAATCCCGCTATTACCGGCAACCCAACTGATAACCGGCGACACCAGCGGTTTCAAAGATTATGCCCCCGCACAAGGTTGGCAAAGCGGCACGTACAGCTTCCAGGCGGGACTTTATACCGGCGGAAAACTGTACACGACTTCGCCTGAGCAGAAACTCGATGTGCCGGAACCGCAAGCAATCAGATTGGCATTGATCAGCGCGATCATCGGCGGCGGCCTGGTAATTATCGCAGCCGTAATTTTGACGGTCATCATTCGCAGACATCGCGCATTGAAGGACTCCGGAAACAAATAATTTAGTCTGGAGGTGGAAAATGTCTTTTTCGAGTCTGGTATACTGGCGGCGGACAAAATTCGTACTGTCGGTGCTGGCAGCCCAGGTGCTACTGATCGCGACCGTGCTGGCCCTGTGCGTGCAGCTGATTTTCATCGCAACGTACGGCGCAATTCAATTTGTCGAGAAGAATCCCATTATTTTATACGCAGAAATCGGGGGGACGGCACTCATTACGATCTATGCGGGAATTACCTTTGTCAACCAATGGAAAAGAATGGGCGAAAAAAGAAAAACCGACCGCGAAGATTAAAGGTCATCACTATACCGGTATATCCAGCTGCCGGTTTGAAAATGATCAGCAGTTAGCTTATTCTACGAAAACGTGACTTGCGTTTTCTCCGTTCAGACCATTTAAATAAGCTGCAAGGACTTGGAGAACAACCAGCATGCGGCTGGAGTTTGCCGTTTCGTAAATGGGAAATACAACAAACTTTTCATCCTGATAAACGAAGTGCGCGGTGGCTTTATTCTCAACTATTTGACAGAACACTCAATTTGCATGATCGTTTTGCATAATTGTCATCCAGGCAATCTTTTACTGTCTTTATTCTCGAAAACAACTGATCCATTCTATATAGTTATGATACAATGTCAATCTTGATAGTTTATACTTTGCGCGCTTGCCAATCCCCTGCGATTAGGATATTATCTGTATTAAATTTGACAAATAATTGTTATCGTTCGGGTATGTGAACCGGGAACAACGGTCAGGAGTTGTGAAAGTGGCGAAAATTGTGCTTATCGGCGCGGGAAGTCATGTCTTTTCCAGCCGGTTGATTACGGATATTATTGCCTGCCCGGAAATCCGCGACAGCACGGTTACTTTGATGGACATCGCAGAAGAACCATTGAAGCAGGCCGAGGCTTTCGCCCGGAAACTGGTACAGCAAAACAGGTTTAGTACGCGAATCGAGGCAACGACGGACAGACGGCAAGCATTAGCAGGCGCGGACTATATTTTTGTGGCGGTAATGGTTGGAGGCGGGCGTTTGGGTATGATCGACCGTGAGATCACGCTGAAGCACGGACTGGACCAGGGCGATATCAGTACGCAAGGGCCGTGCGCGATCTTCGCCGGGATACGGCACCTGCCGTTGTTATTGGATATTTGCCGGGATATGGAAGAACTTTGTCCGGAGGCATGGCTGTTGAACTATACCGACCCCCTGCCGCCAATCTGCTGGGCGATGAACGATTACACACGGGTTAAAAATGCGGGTTTATGCCACAGTGTTCAAGGCACATCTGCCGACCTGGCGAAATATATCGGCGTGCCGCATGATGAGGTTTCTTATCTGGTGGCAGGGATCAACCACATGGCCTGGTTCCTGGAATTCAAGTGGCAGGGGAAAGACGCCTATCCGCTGCTGCGAGAGAAATTTAAAGACCCGGCGGTATATTCGGGGCCGAATGCAGCTTATAACGGACCGGACATCGCACGGGCGGAATTATTCAAGGCGTTCGGATATTATGTTACAGAGTCCAGCAAGCATGTCTCGACGTATGTTCCCTATTTCCGCAAGCGGCCGGAAGATATAGAAAGATACAAGCAGGATAGCGGCGAATGGTATCTCAGCAGAGGGAAATTGTTTGCCTCGCGCCTTAAAGAACGGAACGATAATTTCACGCAGCAGATCCGCGGCGATTATCAGTTCCCGCTGGTCCTCAGTGACGAGTACGGCGCGGTTATCATCAAAGCGATCGAAACCGGCGAGCCTGCAACCGTGTACGGCAATGTAAAAAACACCGGATTAATCACCAACCTGCCGGAGGGATGCTGTGTTGAAGTACCGTGTCTGGTGGACAAGGAAGGCATCCACCCTTGTTATATCGGGGAATTACCGCCGCAGGTAGCAGCTTTAAATCGTAATAACATCAGCGTGCAGGAACTCACGGTGCGCGGAATCGTGGAGAAAGACAAAACCAAAATTTATCAGGCGATCCTGCTCGACCCGCTAACGAGCGCGGTGCTCACCATCGATGAAATCCGCGCGATGTTGGACGAATTGTTTGCAGTGAACCAAGAATATTTGATTGGGTGGAAATAATCCTGTTATTTAAATCCGAATGACAACGCTCTCCTGACGAGCCTGTCTGAAAATAACCGCCAGTAAATATTTATATGGGGACCAATGGCAGCCAGGTCAAGAATAACAAGTTAAATTTTAAGCCTTTTCAGCTTGTTTTTTGGATGATTCGAGTGCGGAGTAATCCGGCAGATTTTGATAATATTTATCGAGAGGGAAACAGCCGGATACCAGACCCAGGCGCGGTGCGGTAGTGCAATCGCTGAAAGTACGGCAGATCCTGTTTTTCTGCAGCGGTTTGCCGGAGAGCACATCCGCAGCAAACTCCGGGTAACTGAGCACCATGCGGCCAAAACCGACAAAATCGGCGTCCCCATTGGCAATCACAGCCTCAGCCACATTGGGCAGCCATTCCTGGAGATAGGAATAACCGCTGCCCACAATTGTTAATTCAGGCGCGGCCTTTTTAAGAGCAGAGGTGATTGAAATAAGGCGCGCAACCCCGACGAGCGGGTCTTCCGGCGGCAGGTAGCCGTCAGAAGGAGGGAACAGCGCCGGACGCTGAATGTGCGGCACGTAATAAGGGCTGCCCGCGGTAATACAAACCAGTTGCACACCAAGGCTGACCAATTTCTTTAAAAACAGCACCGGTTCAGTAAGATTGATGCCGGTACCGGTGCCGTCGCCGCCGAATGCATAAGGATAGCGAGCTTTTTCATACGCAACCGGTTCACCTTTTCCATGCGTACTTTTTTGAAACGGGATAAAATCAAACGCGCTCAGCCGGACACCAATTCCTATTTTCGGTATGTTTGCCTTGATGCCGTGCACTATTTCGGTGAGAAAACGTGTCCGATTTTCCAGGCTGCCGCCATATTTCCCCGGACGATCGACGGCGCTTAAAAACTCATGCCCCAGATACCCGTGACAATGCTTGATATCGACAAAATCGAAACCGGCTTTGGATGCCAGTACTACAGCCTTAATATAATCCTTTTCCAATTGCGCGATTTCAGCATCGGTCATGACCGGATAATCCGCCGCGATGCCGAATTTTTTATCCAGTATCGGATGGTGATAGAGAATTATTGGTTCCCGACGCCGGTAATCGTTAGGACAGGAAAAACGCCCGGAATGGGTCAATTGCAAACCAACCAGTAAATCATCGGCGGTGCCGTGGTGTTCGCGATGGGTTTGTACCAGTAATTCTCGCAGGCTGGAAATGTCCGTAAAAGTATCCTCGTTGAGCAGCAATTGATGTGGATTGGCTCTGCCGTCATGACGTACCGCAACGGCTTCGCCACCCCAAATCAGTTTGGCGCCGCTGAGACCAAAATTACGCCAGCGCCGCCGGACCAGGTCGGTGGGATGCCCATCCAGAGTGCCGTCCCAGCCTTCCATCGGCAGCACGGCAAACCGGTTGCCGATAGTTTTGTTGCCAAGAACATAAGGACGAGCTAACGACGAGTTTGCAGACACATGTCGGAAAAAAGGTAAAGTGATGTTGTTCTCTTTTATATATGCGATAAAATCGTCGCCGGTTTTAAATGAAGCCAAACGCTTTATCGTCATGCAATTTCTCCGTCCAATACTTTCAACCTGGATAAGATTTCCCGCAAGATGGTGACATCTTTCTGTGGACGGTGCGGAGCAGCGGGGTGAGGGGAATCGTGTTTAAGCCAGCCGCGCAATTTGAGGAACTGGGCGGCGCTGTGTTTATAGGCCGGCACGGGCGCGCGAAAACTAAAAAACCCGAGATATTGCAATAAATCATTAATACGGTAGAAATCGGGGCTGCCCTTCTCCCACAACCTGTCCCTCTTGGCAAACATATCCGGCGCAAAGGTACTAAGCCCAAGCAGATAATCGCTGCCGTAGATCACCATATCGATCGCCAGGTCGTTGCCGGTATAGATTTTAAAATCCGGCCTTTTTACGTTACGCAAAGCCAACCGCCGCCACTCCAGATCACGGTCGAGTGAGGAATGCTTTGCGCCACGACAACGCGGGATGGCCATCAGCGCGGCCCAGGTTTCCAGCGAATAAATCCGGCCAAACGGAGCAAACATTGTCCCCAATTCGAAGGCAATAAATGCATCACATTCTTGAGCGAGCGCTTCGTAAGACGAGATTATGTCAAGTTCATGCTGAGCGGTCAGGCCGTATGATTGAAAAATGACCGGAGTGCCGCCGTTGTGCGTAATATGCTCAATCTGCGTTTTGTATTCCTCAGGATTCCAGGGAGAACCGGGGCTATCGGCCACAAAAGCACCGGCAACAAATGCCCTGCCGTCCAATGCCTGGCGCGTATGTTGTAAGACGGCGTTACGCGTTGCGTCATCAATCAGGTTGACATAGCCGGTGTCCATATTAACTGCCGGGATCAGGCCGGAGGCTGCAGTCCGCAAAACATGCGCGGTAAAACCTTCCCAGTCGATACTGCCGTGCTCATTAAAGGGCAATAATATCGCGGAAATAGCGGTAATCTTCCGGCGCGGTTTAATCAGCGAATAAGGGTCAATCTGTTTATTCATCACGTACTCCGCAGTTGTTGGATTCATTATAACAAAGATTAGAGGAAGGGAGAATAAGGAGACAATAGTGAGGTTGACATACTCCTGTGGTGAGAATAGACTCAAATCAGAACGCATAAAAAAATCCAAATTACAGGAGAGCGCTATGGGTGAGGTACAATGGAAGCCAAGAGAAGACCTTAAACCGGTCAAATGCACTTGTGATTGCGGGGAGACCTACTGGACTCCAGTTATAGAAGACGGAGACCACTATACACCCCAAAAAGAATGCCCACATTGCCATACCTGTAATCCGATGGTTCTAAGACACGAAAAGAAGTTGTTGTAGCAGTCCGGGCATTAATCTAATTCTCACGGCAATTGCAGCGAGGCTAGTGAGATTATTTGGAGTTTGTTTGGAGCTTGGTTATTGAACCTTCGGGGAATTTTGGTGGAGTAAAGTGGAGAGGGGTTTTATGGTGGGCGGTATACGGCTCGAACGTACGACCTTTGCGATGTCAACGCAATGCTCTAACCAACTGAGCTAACCGCCCGTAGATAACGCAATATCAATGCTATCAGATGATGCTTTGTCAGTCAAGAATTGGTATTGTTATGTTAAATAGAGCTGTCAGCGTTCAGCTTTCAGCGGTCAGCTTAAAAAGGTCAAATACTACAGGTAAGCAGATCTTGTTAATTTCTCCAAGGCCGTTTGATGGCCTTTTTATCTGAGGTGTATTCCTTTTAACCGCGGTTTATCTTGCTGCAGTCTCTGGTCAGACCGTCTGACCAGATAGTGTTTTAAGGTTTAGCCCCAAAATTAGTTCGAAATTCCAGCTCTTGCCGGTTTGTGCCGGTCTGCTACAAGCAACCCGCAGAGTTCATTTTGAAGTGGCACTATTTTGTTGTACACCCTCACCCTTTCTCTCTCCCATCCGAGGGAGTACATTTCGACTGCGGTCGAAAGTATTTCGCCTTAAGGGACTCAAAGGGAACTAACGGTCGTTATCATTGACTGGGATGCATTGCCGTGGTATCATAATCGAAAGCCGAAAACGAATTAATAATACAGGTTGTTAAAATTAAATGTCAGCGCTGACTGACCTGAATAAAGACATTGCCCTCTGCCGACAGTGCGAGATTGCCAAAACCCGAACGATGTCTGTTCCCGGTGAGGGAGCTGAAAATGCGGAGATTATGTTTATCGGCGAGGCACCCGGCTGGAATGAAGACCAGCAAGGCCGGCCATTCATCGGCGCGGCGGGGCAATTCCTCGATGAACTGCTGGCTTCCATCAAACTGAAACGGTCGCAGGTTTACATTGCCAATGTCATCAAGTGCCGTCCGCCGGGCAACCGCGATCCATTACCAACCGAAATCGCCAATTGCCAGCACTGGCTGGATAAACAGATCGAATTAATTTCCCCGAAAATCATCGTGACGCTGGGACGATACTCGATGGCCAAGTTCTTTCCGGGAAAGACGATCAGCAAAATACACGGCACCGCGCAGACCCGCGACGGTATTATGTATTTCGCAATGTACCACCCGGCAGCAGCGCTGCATCAGGGGAACCTGCGCCAAACCCTGAAAGAAGATATGTTGAAATTGCCGCTGCTGTTGGCCCAGGCAAAAACAGCTAAAATAAAAGAAGAAGTGAAAACGGAAGTAAAAGTTGCAATAGAACCGAAAACAGAACCGCCGCCACAGCAATTAAGCATGTTTTAACACCATTCCAGCCAGGAGGCAGCATGCCGGAAAAAGATATCATCTCCCTCGATCAGGCGCAAATGGCCGCGGAAAGATTTTTAGAGGACCAATTTAAAAATCTGAAGAAACTGGCCGTGGATAAAGTCAAACTAGGATCGATCGAAAACATCCTGATTTATGACGTGGCCGGAATAGCGACAATTGGCGGGGGAATGATCAGCAAGAGTATCGAGCAGCCTTTTAAGGTGCAGGTATCGGCCGTCGACGGGACAATCGTGGGTTACGACTGGCAAAGAACCACGGAAAAATAATAAGTAATACCACACAGGATTAAAATAAATGGCAAAATCAAAACTGAAAATCATCCCCATCGGCGGGGTCAGCGAAATCGGTAAAAACATGATGGTGATGGAATATGAAGATGACATCATTATCATCGATGTCGGGCTGATGTTCCCTGAAGAAGAAATGCTGGGTGTCGACCTGGTGATCCCCGATATTTCTTATTTACTGGACAAAAAAGACAAGATCCGGGGTATTATCGTCACCCACGGGCACGAAGACCACATCGGCGCCATGGCCTATATATTACCGCAATTGAACGTCCCTGTTTATTCCACGAAATTGACTAACGGATTGATTTCCGTCAAATTGAAAGAACACAAAGCACTGGCACACGCCGACCTGCGCATCGTGCTGCCCGGCGGCAAGATCACATTGGGGAAATTCAAAATAGAATTCTTCCCAGTCTGCCACAGCATACCGGACGCAGTGGGATTCATTATCACTACACCGGTCGGAATAGTGGTGCATACCGGCGATTTTAAACTGGACTATACCCCGGTGAGCGGCAAGCCGACGGATTTATCCAGACTGGCACAGGTGGGCAGTCAGGGTGTTTTGTTATTATTATCCGATTCTACTTACGCCGAACTGCCGGGATATACGCCCTCGGAAAGAGTGGTGGGAGAATCGCTGGACAGGATCATGTCCGAAGCGCCGGGCAGAGTGATCATTGCCACATTCTCATCTTTGATTTCCCGTATCCAGCAGGTGATCGACGCGGCCGGTAAATACGACCGGCGGGTCTGTGTCATCGGGCGGAATATGACGGAAATCGTGCGGATGGCGACCGAGCTGGGCTATCTTAAAGCTCCCGGCCACATTTTAGCGCAAATTGACGAACTGAAAGGCCTGCCGCATAACCGCATCGTTTATGTGACTACCGGCACACAGGGAGAGCCTACTTCCGCGCTGGTGCGCATCGCCAACCGCGACCATAAACAATTGCATATTATCCCCGGCGATACCGTGGCCATTTCAGCGACACCGATTCCGGGTAATGAAGCCGTGGTAGCACGGACGATCGATAATCTTTTCAAACAGGGCGCTCAGGTATTGTACAATACCATCACCCAGGTGCACGTCCACGGACACGCCAGCCAGGAAGAACTGAAACTTTTAATAAACATCGTCAAACCGAAGTTTTTCATGCCGGTGCACGGTGAATACCGCCACCTGAGCATCCATTCCAAACTGGCGCAATCTGTCGGTATCCCCAAAGAAAATATCTTTGTGATGGAAGACGGCGATGTGCTGGAACTGGACCAGAATAACGCAAAAGTCACGGGACGCATCAATTCCAGTAATGTCTACGTAGACGGTCTGAGCGTGGGCGACATCGGCACGGTGGTGCTACGCGACCGGCAGATGCTTTCACGGGACGGCATTGTCGTGGTAATTATTGCTATCGACCGGCAGACCGGCAAACTGGTCGGGCGGCCGGATATTGTTTCACGCGGTTTCGTCGACCCGCAGGGATATACGGAGATGCTGGATAAAAGCCGCGATATGGTGGTGCAGGTGCTGGAACACGGTGGGGGACATCCGGCAGAATGGAGCTTTGTTAACGCCAAGGTGCGTGATACATTATACAGATTCTATTACGAACAGACCAAACGCCGTCCGATGATTCTGCCGTTCATGGTGAAGGTGTAGGGGCAGGAAGAAAAAAATGGTAAAAAAAGCAAGAGCCACGGGTGGGAACAGTAAAGGAAGATCGCGCTGGGACTGGTTGTTCTGGACTTCACTGGTAATTCTCATCGGCCTGGCAATCTATTTTACCCATTCCGTAATCAGCGACTGGTATAACTCGGTTTTCGACGCCATTGAGAATGCCTTCGGCTGGGGATTCATCTTTGTCGCGCTGGCGCTGGTAACTCTGATTTATCTGCTCTGGCGCGGAATAATTTCATCTCTGTGGCGGAACTGGAACAGATGGTTAGGCGCGGCGGCGCTTTTATTTGCGGCCTGGGGAATATTGGCATTTTCCAGCCAGAGCGATCCGAACCCGGGCGGCATATTCGGCCTGGGCATCATCGGCGCGCATGATTTTCTGGGTGTATTACGCATCTTCGGACTATTATTTGTCAGTGTATGCTTAATCGCCCCGCTTATGATATTGGCGACGGCGAAGTGGATCGTGAAAAGTATCCGGTCGGCCATTGCCCGGCAGCGGCTGAAAGCAATGATAAAACCGGTCAATGTGAAAAAAGTAGAGGCGCCGGAAAAAGAGACTGCTCATACAGCGGAAACGACAGCGCAAACGGAAACGGCCACGGCGCCGGTCAAAGAAAAGAAAGCAACTGCCCCCGCAAAGGAAAAAGAATCTGCAGCGACGCCGGCAACAAAAGGCTTGCGTCAGATTGCACAAGACGTTTGGAAAAAATACGGCCAATCTGCAGGGGCAAAAGAAGTCGACGGCTGGAGGTTGCCACCCATTGAAATTCTGGATAACGTTATCGAGAAAGAAATCGGACAGTCCGATAATACGCAGCGCGCCAGGAAGATCGAAGAAGCCCTCAAGAGTTACGGGGTGGTGGGTAAAGTTGTGCAGATAAACGCAGGTCCGACGGTGACCCAATTCGGGGTGGAACCCGGCTGGGACATCAAAACCAGAGAGGTCAGAGAAAAAGACAAGGACGGGAATGTCACTACCCATACTGAAGAGGTTTCGCGTACGAGGGTGAAAGTAGACAGGATCACCTCACTGGGCAACGATCTAGCGCTGGCTTTAGCCGCCCCAACGATCCGTATCGAAGCACCGGTGCCAGGCAAGGCAATCATCGGTATCGAGGTACCGAATACGATTTCCAGCGCGGTCAGTTTACGCGGCGTCATCGAGACCCCTGTTTTCCAGAAACTGGCGGCCAAGACCAAAATGACCATCGCTCTAGGCAAGGGCGCAGGCGGGGAGGCCGGCGTGGCCGACCTGGCCAAAATGCCGCATCTGCTCATCGCGGGGGCGACCGGCAGCGGTAAAACCGTGTGTCTGAACGCGATCGTAGCCTGTCTGTTAATGCAGAACACACCGGATGATCTCCGCTTTATCATGATCGACCCGAAACGGGTAGAATTGACACCTTATAACAGCATCCCACAGCTGGCGATACCGGTTATTGTCACCGCCGAGAAAGCTATCGAAGCCCTGCGCTGGCTGAACCAGGAAATGGACAACCGCTACCAGGAACTGGCGAAGGTAGGCGTGCGCAACATCGAGGGCTACAACAAGACGCGCACGGGCAAAGATAAAATGCCGTATATCGTACTGGTTATCGATGAACTGGCCGACCTGATGATGGCAGGGTTCGATGAAGTGGAGCATATTCTCTGCCGCCTGGCGCAACTGGCACGCGCTATCGGTATTCACCTTATCGTAGCAACACAGCGTCCTTCCGTAGATGTCGTGACCGGTCTAATAAAAGCCAACTTCCCTACCCGTCTCAGCTTTGCAGTGACTTCGCAGGTAGATTCCCGCACGATCCTGGACTCCGTGGGCGCGGAAAAACTGCTGGGCAAAGGCGACATGCTGTACGCCCCGACCGACGCTGCCAAACCGAAACGGCTGCAGGGTTGCTATGTCGCCGACGCGGAAATCGAAAGACTGGTCTTCTTCTGGAGCAGCCAGCAGGTACAGGAAGTGGCCCCGCTGAAGATCGAAGCGATGCCGGCCAGTAATATTCCCGGCACCCATCAACCACCAAAGGATACACTACTGGAAGAAGCCCGAAAGATTGCGGAAGAGCACGACGGACAGATATCCACATCGTTTTTGCAAAGACGGTTACAGATCGGCTACCCGCGGGCAGCGCGTTTGAAGGAACTACTGGACGAGGAAATGGCGAAGGAAAACAAGGAAGGCCCGCCGTCAGTGCAACCGCCAATAATACCAATGCAGCATGATCCGCATGATGATGACGAAGACCCGCCGCAAGTGGAGAAATAAAAGAAGTTCGCTGAGTTAAAGTGAATGAGTAAATTTAGCCGTTCAGCATCTTGAGAATATGTTTTACCAAACTATCAGCGATTTCGCGGTGTCTTGGAACAGGCTGGGATATTCCGGTCTTCTGGTTCTGATACCATTCATGTTTACCACCAAGACGGATGACAACCTGTGCTTTCTATTTTTCTGATAAGCTCGACTTTTTTCATCCGGCTACGAGTTCCCCTGTTTTTCTAACATAGGGAATTTTCCATGAACTTAATTCCAGGTATATATCTTTAGGATTATCTTTTAGTTCTTCAAGTGTTGAGCCCTGCGTGCGATAGTCGGGATACTCATCAAGCCAACCAACCCACAAGTCATTTTCCTGATAATAAACGAATTTTATTGTTTCCATCTTCGAATTACCTGCCTGTGATTCCAATCACCAGAATTATTGCAGAATTTTCCGCGAGAACAAATATTCGAAGAATTCAATACCCGGAGTTAGAACCGTAAACCCGGGTTTGGTAACTGACAGCCACTTTTCTCAATGCCCACGATAACCGGCATCCAGTATCCTCACCCCTTGACACTCCTCAAGGGGTGAGGAGTTACAATTCCAACGATGAGATTGCTTTACTTCGTTCACAATAACATACCTGGTTGCACAGGTGATTGGGTATAAATACAGGATCACTCCAATCAAACCGGCGAGTTAGAAGCAACACTAAATATTGCATTACCTATCGGCCTGGAATATCCAGCTAATCCCAAACTTGTCATTAATAATACCGAAAACTCCAAAAAACGCTTTGGTAAGCGGCTGGTTCACTTTCCCGCCCTGGGCCAATTTGGAGAAATATGGTTCAATATCCTTCACGTCCGTGCTCTGAAGACACAATGAGATATTATTACCAACGGTCACCACTCCGGGACGCGTCATGTCATCGGCAATGATGATCATGCCATCAGCTTCTAATCTGGAATGGATAATCTTGTCTTTCAAGGCCGGGGGCACTTGTGACTCCATCGGCGAACCGGCAAAGGTAGATATTTGGAGGTTTCCACCGAAGCAGTTCTTATAAAACTCCATGGCCTCGCGGCAGTTGCCGTTGAAATGAATATAGGCGTTAAGCTGTGTCATTTTAATTACCCTCCAAAATAATATGATTAACCGCATTATAACAATTAATTAACGATTGTTCTTGCAGGGTTAGCCATGCCCACAGTTCTGAAAGGAAAATGACAAGACGATAGCATTTCTATCAGGACGAAAGCCCCACAGGCAGGGAAGCCTGTGCCACTAGTATATTGCGGAAATACAATCAGCAATTATCTTAGTTTTTTTGACTCTTTTTCGGGGATGCCGCTACCTTCGATGATACTTCTTAGTGTTCCGAGAGGAAGTTCTTTGCCTTTATGATAGGGGACGATTACCTGTTTGAGTGTGGTATGGTTGCGCCATTTCTGATGGCTGCCGCGTTGGGAAACAAGTACGAAATCGTGATGCTGGAGAATTCTGATAACACCTTCTGCATTCAATCGCGGAATCTTGTGAGGCATTAAACGCTTACTTCGACTTCAAAAACTTTACCTTTTTTGTTATTTTCTTTGCCAGACGGTTCAAGATAAAGTGCAATCGCTTCTTTGGCGTTTTCTAAAGCTTCTTCCTCAGTATCGCCGGCGCTGCAGCAGCCCGGTAATTCAGGGCAATAAGCGCCATAACTTTTAGTCACAGGGTCATATTCTACGACAATGCGGAATTTCATTTTTCTACCCCCACCGCGGTTGTGTTTTCATTATTCTTTATCACCATGATTATAACACCACCCAAGATATCAGAAAACAACTGACATTATAAACGATAGCGGGAACCAACCCGTCATTTTTGTTTCAGGCGTTTGAGGACGGCGTCAGTGTAGATTTTCACGAGGCTTTTACCGCTCTGGGCGATGCGCGCTTTTTTATTGCGCAGTTTTTGCTCACGACGTTCCTGCCGGGTTACAAAATCAGCGTCGGCCATATTTCTTCCTCGGTTTCATATCAATCGGGTCTACGTCCTGCCGCAATTCAAAAACACGGTCGCGGATAAGCGCGGCTTTTTCAAAATCCAATGCTTTGGCGGCGATCTTCATCTGCGCCTCCAGTTCTTTGATCAGGCGGGCGACTCCTTCTTTAGTTGCCGGGGTGGTAATGTAAGGCGTCTTCGTCTCCGCCACTGCCTGCACGCGCTCAGTAATATCCCGGATGGCTTTCCGGATGCCCTGCGGGGTGATACCGTGTTCTTTATTATAGTCTTCCTGGATTTTCCGGCGGCGCTGGGTTTCGTTGATGGCGGCCTGCATCGAGCGCGTAACCGTGTCCGCGTACATGATAACTTTACCATCGACGTGGCGGGCGGCGCGGCCCATCGTTTGAATCAAAGCGCCTTCCGACCGCAGGAACCCTTCTTTATCCGCGTCCAGAATGGTGACCAGGCTAACTTCCGGCAGGTCGAGACCTTCACGCAGTAAATTGATGCCCACGACAACGTCATAAACACCCAGCCGGAGATCGCGCAGGATTTCAACCCGTTCCAGGGTGTCGACTTCAGAATGCAGATAATGGGTCTTGATATCCAGTTCCAGCAGATAATCAGCGAGTTCTTCAGCCATGCGCTTGGTAAGCGTGGTCACCAGGCAGCGTTCGTGTTTAGCGACTCTGATCTTGACCTGTTCCAGCAGATCGTCGATCTGCCCCTTTGTCGGCTTGATTTCAATCGTTGGTTCTAACAAGCCTGTAGGACGCACCAATTGCTCGGCGACCTGTTTGCTCTGGGCATATTCGTACGGCGACGGCGTGGCGGAAACATAAATCACTTGATTGATGCGCTGCTCGAACTCATCGTAATTTAACGGCCGGTTATCCTTGGCCGAGGGCAGCCGGAAACCGAAATCGACCAGTGTCTGTTTACGCGCGAGGTCGCCGTGGTACATGCCGCGGATCTGCGGCAGGGTCATGTGCGACTCGTCGACTAAAAGCAGAAAATCCTTGGGGAAATAGTCGAGCAATGTCCAGGGTGCGCTGCCCGCGGGACGTTCCGCGAGGTGACGGGAATAGTTTTCCACGCCGTTGCAATAACCGGTCTGCTGCAGCATCTCCAGGTCGTAATTGGTGCGCTGCTCGATGCGCGCTGCCTCCAGCAGTTTGTCCTGCGATTTCAACTCCGCAATCCGCGCCTGTAACTCCAGTTCGATGCTTTTAATCGCACGCTGCATTTTTTCGTGGGAGGTGACAAAGTGCTTCGCCGGGTAAATATCGATCTTATCCAATTCCGTCAACAATTCACCGGTGAGCGGGTCGATCTGCACAATACGTTCGACCTGATCGCCAAACAGTTCGATCCTGAGCGCCATGTCTTCGTAGGCTGGCAAAACCTCCAAAGTATCGCCGCGGATGCGGAACTTACCCCGGCTGAAATCGACATCATTGCGCTCGTACTGCATATCCACCAGCTGGTGCAGAATGCGCTGGCGGTTGTAGCTTTTTCCTTTTTCCAGGCTCAAGACAAACCCCAGGTATTCCTCCGGCGAACCGAGGCCGTAAATGCAGGAAACGGACGCTACAATGAGCGTATCCCGCCTTTCGAACAGGGCGCGGGTGGCGGCATGCCGCAGCTTATCAATTTCCTCATTGATGTCCGCATCTTTTTCGATATACAAGTCCTTCTGCGGGACATAGGCTTCCGGCTGGTAATAATCATAGTAAGAAACGAAGTATTCCACGGCATTATTGGGGAAAAACTCTTTGAATTCGGCGTAGAGCTGAGCGGCCAACGTTTTATTGTGGCACATGACAAGGGTCGGCCTTTGCACACGGGTAACGACGTTCGCCATCGTGAAGGTCTTGCCGCTGCCGGTGACACCCAGCAGCGTCTGTTTATTGAAGCCCTTTTGCAGACCGTCTACCAGTTTATCGACTGCCTGGGGCTGGTCGCCGGTCATATTAAAATCAGATACTAATTGAAAATCCACCGGTGTAAATCCTAAATCCGAATCTCGAAATACGAAACAAATTCAAAATACAAATACCTGAATATAAAAGTAAAACAAGTGTTCGGATTGTCTGAGTAAATTATATAACAGTCATAAGCTTTCAGCAATCGGGTGAGGAAAATAATCAAGTTAAGTCAATGTACTCTTTTAATGAGGGTGTACGAAATTCCCTGGATTGTCGGGTCAAGCCCGACAATGACAAAAACAAATATTCTATTCCAGCTTTGCTGGAATAGAATATTCACGACTTGTCATTTCCGACCTGATCGGGAATCCATATACATTTCTTTCAATAGCTATTTTGGGACACCTTCAGGATCCTATTAGTTGTCTGCGGATAACTCTTTCGGCTGCTGCCATTTGATAAAGGCGAGCACGACATAGGCGAGGGAGGTACACATAATTAAGCCTGCCAAGACGACATAAGTCCAATCCGGCAGGTAACGTTCCGGCATGCCCAAATGGTCAAACATCGGCTTGACCCAGGCATAACCGGAAGGAAGATCGTTGAACCACCATGGAATATTGGTGATCCACAACCAGACCGCAGGCAGCACGGCGATTACCAACGCTAAGACCCGCTCGAATTTATATTGCGTACGGGCCGCCACCAGCAATGCTAACGGAATATAGATGATCAGGTACTGGTAATTGATGCGGTAATAAAGCCCGACGAATACCAGAAAGCCCGCGAGCATCCCCTGCAGCGGGGTGATCCTTCTTTTATAACACAGAATGCCGGTTACCACCAGCGCGATCACCAGTAAAGGAACCATTATCACGATAAATTTAGTAGTATCCCACCCAAAAACATCGTGGAACCAGGAAAAAAGAGCACCGAAACCGCTGAAAGAGAAACATAACGGGTCCTGATAACCGGGCGAATCCCCGGGGGCAACAATTGACCGCACATACGCGAAGAAATTACCGGTGACCAGAAACGGAACGGAGATAACCAGCGCCACAGCGCCCGCGACCAGGCAATTAATGAGTAAACGGCTGAACTTCATCGTGCGGGCGCAAATGATGACCATCATGGCGATGGCGGCGAGCGTATGCTGTTTGGTCATCAAAGCCAGTCCGGCCAGGAAAAAAGCCAGCATGTCCTTCTTTTTAATCAGCATAATGACGCTGGCCAGCAGAAAAGCCGCCGCGACGGCATCGAACTGACCGAAAACCCCGGATTCAAACCAGGCCGTGGGATGCAGCAACCACAGGCTCGCAAACAGCAATTTCTTCCATTTTGAACCGGGGACAGCCCAGAATAATAACACACCAATCGCGAGATCGGCGGTTATGATTGGGGCTTTCAAAGCCACGCGCCAGACAGAAGCAACCATCTCTCCGCCCAGCGAACTGCCCGGAACGACGAATAAAGCCAGTGCTAAAAGTAGAATCCAGACAGGCGGATAGAAAAAACCCCACCCTTTCATCGGAAAGTAATCAAGCTGGGCTTCTGCATAGCGGTAAAAATCCAATCCGTGCATCTTGAATGTTTTGGCAAAGGCAAAAAACTGTTCGACATCAGGACCGGTGGAAATCGGCGCCGCCCAGAATCTGATAAAGGCGGCAATCGCCAGCACCAGGCCCAAAATGATAACCGGCAGGGACTGCTTGACCCGGTCAACAAAGCGGTTATTGTGCAAGGATAACACAGGACGCAAATTATTTGTACTCATAAGTCAGTTTTTCTTATCAATCTACATGTATAACGAAAAAAATTGCTGCAGGATATTTTATCCGGCGACAGGCCGGATTTTTATTCTTTCGACTTTTTCTGTAATTCGTAGAGTTTGGTTAGCGCTTCCAGCGGAGTGAGCGAGTCAATCTCCAATTTTGCCAATTCAATCAGCACCGGCGATTTTTCGGCGAAAAGCGTCATCTGCACAAGCGGTTGCGGGTTTGATTTCACCGCGCGTTTAATGGGTTTAGTGTCGCCTTCCAGTTCGTCCAGAATTTCCTGGGCGCGGTGGACGACGGTTTTCGGCAAACCGGCCAATTTACCGACATGGATACCGTAGCTTTTATCAACACCTCCGGGCACGATCTTGCGCAGGAAAATCACTTCACCCTTCTCTTCTTTGACGGCGACGTTATAATTTTTCACGCGCGGCAGATAATCCGCCAGGGATACCATTTCATGATAATGGGTGGCAAAGAGCGTCTTGGCGCCCAACCGCGGATTGTTGTGGATATACTCAGCAACCGCACGGGCAATCGATAAGCCGTCGTATGTGCTGGTGCCGCGGCCGATCTCATCCAGGATTAGCAATGAGCGCGGCGTGGCGTTATTCAGGATATTGGCCATCTCCACCATTTCGACCATAAACGTCGATTGGCCGGTGGACAGGTCCTCGCGGGCACCGATACGGGTAAAGATGCGGTCGACAATACCGATAGTGGCTTCATCCGCGGGCACGAAGCTGCCCATCTGCGCCAGCAGAACGATGATAGCCACCTGCTTCAGATATGTCGATTTACCGGCCATGTTCGGTCCGGTCAGGATCACGAGCTGCGTGTCTTTATTCGATAAATAAGTATCATTGGGCACAAAACTGGTATCGGGCAGTGAACGCTCAACGACCGGGTGACGACCGTTTTTGATGATTATTTCATCGCCGTTAGTGAGCGTAGGGCGCTTGTAATTGTAACGCACGGCGACTTCCGCCAGCGCGGCATACAGATCAACGTGTTCAATACACTCAGCCAGTAAAAGAACCGGAATCCGGTTAGCAGCGATCTGTTTGCAAACCCGCTGGAATAATTCCGTCTCCAACTCTTCTATGCGCTCGCGGGCATTCAGGATCGTCGATTCGTAATCCTTCAATTCCGGGGTGAAATAACGTTCGCCGGTAGACAATGTCTGCTTGCGGATGTAATTTTCCGGCGCCTGCGCGGCGTTTGCTTTGGAAATTTCAATATAGTAGCCAAAAACCCGGTTATAGCCGATTTTCAGCGATTTAATGCCGGTTTTTTCCTGCTCGGCGCGTTCGAGATTAGCCAGGTACTGCTTGGCGTTTTTGGAAATCGAGCGCAGATTGTCCAGTTCCTCGGAAAAACCCGGCTTGATCACGCCGCCCTCACCGAGCGTAGTCGTCGGTTCTTCCAGGATTGCCTGATTGATCAACTCGACGATTTCCGGCTGCGGTTTCAGCTCATTTTTCAGCCAGGCAATGCCTTCCGGGTTAGGGGCATTTTCCAGTGTTTCCCGCATTTTGGGGATAACGGATAACGTCCGCTGCAAAGCCACAAGTTCGTTCGGACCGGCGAGATTGCCGCTGACGCGGTTGATAATGCGTTCCAGATCTGAGACATTACTTAAATAAGCGAATATCTGCGCCCGCGCCAGTGTATTTTCCACAAACCAGGCCACGGCGTCCTGACGTTTGACCAGCGCTTTTAGATCGAGCGGCAATTGCGTCAGTCTACGCTTGATCAAACGGCTGCCCAACGCGGTTTTCGTCAGATCAAGGATCGAAGCCAGCGAACCCTTGTATGAACCGGAACTGGTGCGGAAAAGCTCCAGGTTATTCTGGGTCTGAGGGTCGATCGACATGAAGGACTCTGTCGAATAGGTGTTCATGCGGTTCAATTGCGCGACGATGCCTTTCTGCGTCTCCTGCACGTAATGGATTAAGGCTCCGGCAGCGCTGATCGCCAGCGGCAAAGCATTGCAACCGTATCCTTCCAGCGTTGTTACGCCGAAGTGCTCCAGCAAAACCTGACGGGCGACTTCGGTTTCAAAATGGTAATTGTCCAGTTTGGTCACCGGCGCCACCAGCTGCAGCGAGGATAGATCGATATCCTGCGGGACAACTAATTCGGGCGGTTTCAGGCGTTCCAGTTCGTTGCGCACACGGCTCAACGGAAGCTGGGTAGTGCCGAATTCACTGGTCGTGATATCGACGTAGGCAATTCCGGCTAAATCACCGTTAATCACCAGACAGGTCAAATAATTGTTGGCTTTACTGTCCAGTAAAAGCGGCTCGACAACGGTACCCGGTGTGACCACGCGGATGACGTCGCGGTCGATGATACCCTTGTTGGCGCCGGATTTGGTGAGCTGCTCGCAGATGGCCACTTTGTAACCGCGATTGATCAGCTTGGCCAGGTAGTTATCCACGGCGTGGTAAGGAATACCGGCGAGGGGGATTTTGTTGCCCTTGCCCATCTCCCGGGAAGTGAGGACAATCTCCAGTTCGCGCGAGGCAATGCGGGCGTCCTCATCGAACGTCTCGTAGAAATCCCCGAGGCGGAAAAAGACGATCGTCTCCGGATATTTCTTCTTGATGCGCAGGTACTGCTGGCGGATAGGCGTAATGCTCTCATGCATAATATGTAATTGTACTAGAAAACGGGAGAAAATGGAAAAAGGCAAGCGCAGCTTGTTTAAAAAATTACAATGTAAGAATAACTGGAAATGTCCCTCTCTCTCGACGGAAGAGGCTAAGTGAGGGTGTTACTTATTCAGATTTAATATAATATTGCTTCACTACTTCCCGCCGGATTGATTTTCCTGAATATATTATATATGATACGGTATTATCGCATAAATACTGAAAATTACGTAATTCTTACTGAATGATTCCTGATGAACAATATCCTCTTATAAATGGACACTATTCAAGGCCTGTAAAAACAAATAAGAAAATGTTCGCGAGTTATGGGAACATCATCCCACACCAATATTTAAAAGTAATGACCTTAAATCATTTGGGTGTTATGTCTCACTCTGTTTGGAAGGATTTAGTTATGTTTCATTCCGGTCAGTGTGTCTGCTTTTTTACTCGAAACAAGTGACCTTTTTAAGTAGTTTTGGGGAAATTACTTTTATGATTTATGTCATAGTGTTTCCGTTTAATATGCCTTATGATAATTTCATTAAGTCAATTTCCTGATTAAGGAGCAACGCCAATGTTCAGCAAGTGTCCCGGACAAGATATGAGAAAGCTCAGGGTGGAGTTATTCAAATGCACTGAATGTGGTGCGGAGGTTGAAATATTCTCCGATGAGACTCGTATCAAATGTCAGAAATGCGGTACGATGATCTTCAAAGAGCAGTTGCCTACGTGTATTGAATGGTGTTCGGCTGCCAGACAGTGTCTGGGAGAAGAGAGGTGGACGGCATTAATGGGTGATAAAGAAAACTCGGTTAAAACAAAAGCCGAAAAAGAAAAACCCCTGGATAAACAGATTGAGGATTAAAACGATGGCGACTAAAACAGTACGAAAAATTGTCAGAATTGATGAGGAAAAATGCAACGGTTGCGGCGCCTGCACTACTAAATGTGCTGAAGGCGCATTGCAATTGATTAATGGCAAAGCAAAATTAATCGGCGAGAATTATTGCGATGGACTTGGCGCATGCCTGGGTGAATGCCCGACAGGGGCGATAGTAATTGAAGAAAGAACCGCGGAAAATTTCGACAAGAAGGAAGCAGAAGATCATCTACATGAAATAGAACTTCATGATGATGAAAAACTGGCAAACGTTCGTCCTTCTACCAAGGCAGGTGAATTTGAAAAGACGAAAGTCACTTTATCTGGCTGTCCCGGCTCAAGAATGATTCAATTCACCAACGAAACTGTGGTCGAGACTCCCGGGAAAAAGGGTGCTCAGCCTTCGGCTTTGCGTCACTGGCCGGTGCAATTAACTTTGGTTCCTCCCCGGGCGCCTTTTCTAAAGGGCGCTAATGTCATTTTAACTGCGCAATGCGTGCCTTTTGCATATGCTGGCTTCCATCAGGATTTTCTCAAAGATCATGCCTTATTGATAGCTTGTCCCAAGCTGGATGATGCTGAAGCTCATCTTGAAAAGTTGACTGCTATCTTGAGGGATTCCGATATCAAGAGCTTGAAGGTACTACGCATGGAGGTACCCTGTTGCGGTGGTCTGGTCTATATCGCCAAGAAAGCTATTGAGGCAAGCAGAAAAAAGATTCCAATTGAAGAGATTATAATAGGCGTTAATGGAGTAGTAAAGAATAACAAAAACATTTGAATCCGAAATGTGGGCCTATTAAAGCAGTTCCGGTTGAACACCGGAGCTGCTTCATTTTATATTTTGGCCTTTAAATTTGCCTCAGTATAATTCTTAGTTCCATCGCTTATTCTTCCACCCGACACCTTGTGAAAAACTTTTTATCTAATTATCCGAGAATTGTTTTTAAATCCGCCTCAGGGGTCGATATCGGTTTGATATTAAATTTGTCCACCAGCACTTTCAGTACGTTGGGAGAGATAAATGCAGGCAGGGTCGGCCCCAGGTAAATGTTTTTTATACCCAGCGAAAGCAGTGTGAGCAAGATGATAACCGCCTTCTGTTCATACCACGAAAGCACCAGCGTTAGCGGGAGTTCATTAACATTGCAATTGAAAGCACCAGCTAAAGCGATTGCAACCTGAATTGCAGAATACGCGTCATTACACTGCCCCATGTCCAGCAAACGCGGGATACCCCCGATTTCTCCAATATTGAGATCATTAAAACGGTATTTGCCGCAGGCCAGGGTAAGGATGACCGTATCCGCCGGAGTCTTTTTGACGAAATCAGTGTAATAATTACGTCCAGGCTTGGCACCGTCACATCCTCCCACCAGGAAGAAATGCTTGATAGCTCCAGATTTTACAGCTGATATCACGGTATCGGCTACTCCCATAACAGTATTGCGGGCAAAACCGGTTGTCATTTCTGTCCCGCCGTTAATTCCAGTAAACTGTTTATCCTCTTTCCAACCACCAAGTTCAATAGCCTTTTTGATAATTGCAGAGAAATCCTTTTTCCCATCTTTTTCGGATATGTGTTTCAACCCGGGATAACCAACAACGGATGTCGTGAAAATATTGTCAGAATACGTGCTTTTCGGGGGCATCAGGCAGTTGGTAGTATAGAAAATTGGTGCCGGTAAATCATTGAATTCTTTTTGCTGGTTTTGCCATGCGGTACCGTAGTTACCCTTAAGTTGAGGATATTTCTTCAGTTCCGGATACCCGTGAGCCGGTAGCATTTCCCCGTGGGTATAGATATTAATGCCTTTACCCTTGGTCTGCTCCAGCAGTTCTTTTAAATCGAGCAGGTCATGGCCGGTAATGAC
>PMMG01000141.1:0-538 GCA_003162335.1 Dehalococcoidia bacterium | reverse complement strand
AGAACGTGGGCATGCCAGGCATAAGCAGCCATCCCGCGCAGTCCAAAAAGCAGGGTTGAGCGGAGAGATACAACGTCCTGGTTGCCATGGAAAAGAGTTGCCGGGTCGAAATCTTTAGCATCGCCAAATTTTATCTTCACACTTTCGGCCCTCTTTTTCAGTTCGTCTACTCTGGAAGGGTCGAAGTTTACATTAGTTACTGTCGTGAAAAGGCCTTGCATCACCAATTCATCGGTGCTCTTATTATGATTCTTACCTTCGGCGGCTCGTGCCAACCCGATTAGGGCAGCGGTCAATTCATCATGTTTACCTGCTACTTCTGGTTTCTTCCCACAGACTCCACCTATTGTACAACCGGTTCCTTTGGCTGTTTGTTCGCACTGGAAACAAAACATTTCAGTCATTTTATTGCTCCTTATCCGTTCATAATATTGTTCTGATACTCATAATGTAATACAATTGGAAACAGAAAGCGGTAACGTATGTTACCAAAACAGGGAATATTCTGCGATGTATCAGGAATGGAACGAAGTATTAA
>PMMG01000163.1:4128-5331 GCA_003162335.1 Dehalococcoidia bacterium | reverse complement strand
GGAAAGGGAAAAGCTTATCAGGTCCGGCAGGTTCTGGACGCGATCAGGAAACTAGGAGATCAGGCAAATGGATAAATATACATATCGTGTGATGTGGTCGGAAGAAGATGGCGAATACATTGGATTATGTGCTGAGTTTCCCAGCCTTAGCTGGCTGGCCAAAACGCAAGAAAAAGCTTTAACAGGCATCAGGAATACTGTTCAAGAAATTATCCGCGATATGCAATTTACCGGCGAGACCATCCCGGAGCCTTTAACAACCCGAAGATATTCCGGAAAATTTACCGTGCGTGTCCCGCCGGAAGTGCATAGAAAGCTTTCGATACAAGCCGCAGAGTCAAGGGTTAGTTTTAACCGTCTGGTCAGTGCCAGGTTATCTGACAAATAGCAGCAGGCGCAATATACCACTAATAGTCATTTTGCCCAAATAAAATAGAGTGGAGTCCGCTTCAGGCGGACTCCCCCTCTTTTTATAACCATTGTCTTTTATTTATCGGTCGGACTAAACGAGTCCGGCGCTACCAGTGACCACCCCGGCAGCAGATTACCCTGAGTATCCAGCGGCGATTCGATAGATATTGGCGCATTGAAATCGTAAAACTTGGTCATCACCGAAGTCGCCTGCGAATCATTCCAGACGGCTTTCATTTGACGGACAGCGAAGTCATTTTTTCCTATCCAGAATTCATCGACTATTTTCTGGGTTCTCGTGTGCGCTGCTGCGTCCTCAAGCATTCCTTTTATGCTCTGACTAACTTTTTCCTCATCAAGCGCTTTTCCTGACATCTTCGAGGCTTTAACAAACATTTGATAAAACATTTTTGTAAAAAATGGTTCCTGAAATTTAATTAACTTTTCGTTGTCGACGGTGCCGCGGTAATGGAAACACTCCACCCCGTCGATATTTTCCTCCGGCAGCACCTCTAATTTCGTCAACATATCCAATTGTGCCTGAGTCATTTTCACGGAGGGGGTCATTACTTGCATATCGTTTAACGTTAGAGGAGTGAAATCCACACTCATTCCCCTCACATAAATCCGGTCTCCGATGTTAATTTCCTCTCCGCCGGTCCCCGCATATAACACATCATGGAAACTGCTGCCGGCAAATTCATAAAGATTATGCAGACTTGGAATCGGATCATAATATTGTGCCCGGAAAGATTTAACGCTCAGCATTGCTTCACCTGCCTTGGCCAGCAC
>PMMG01000163.1:1865-3946 GCA_003162335.1 Dehalococcoidia bacterium | reverse complement strand
TTTTCCCCTTGCCACTCTTTTCCGTACACATTCCTCGGTTATCCCCAGGATCTCGCCGATTTCCCGGTAATTAAAGCCTTCGACATAGTGCAGCACTAAACATGTCCGGTGCTTTGGATTCACCTTGCGCAAGGTTTCCCGGACTACTATTTTTTCATCGCTGGCTTCAGCCGGATCGTGTGCAGCAGATATCTCCTCCACCTTTTTATTGTCAAAGGGCAGAAAAGACAGCACCCTCTGATGGCGGTGGTACTGTAATACATTATTGGTAGCGATGCGGTATAACCACGCCCGCATTTGCAGTTCCGATTTCGTTTTCAGGATCGACTTGTAAGCTTGGAGAAAAGTGTCCTGCGCCAGATCCTGCGCCAACTGATAATTACCGGTTAAACGGAAGAGATACCTTAAAATCGGCGCCTGATACTTTTCGACGATTTCTGAGAAGACATCGGTCGTACCGGAACGCATTTTAGTGACAATGATTGCTTCTTCCATCAAGTCCCGTTAGTCCTTTCCTTTTTTCGCTGCTCTATAAGTTATAATGCGCGGACTGAGTAAAACCGGACAACATAGAATTAATAGTATCAAAAATAATCGCACCGGAAACCTATTAATTCAATATTTGTTTAAGGCTATAAAATTATCAGGGGAGTCCCGCGTTCAGATTTTCTGCCGGATATTCATTCTCCCAACAAAAAGAGAGGAGTCCGCTTCAAGCAGACTCCTCTCTATACTATATGATTTTGATTATCGGCTAAAGAGGCATAGGATTGGGATCCCGTCCGAAGCGACGGGGATCATGGTCCAGATCATTGATAGCCTTCATATCAATTGCACTCAGTTCGAAGTCGTAGAGATTTGCATTGGCGATAATTCGATCCTGATGGATCGATTTAGGTATTGTGATGATACCTTTTTGCAAATCCCAGCGCAGGATTACCTGGGCCACAGATTTCCGGTGTTTTTCGGCGATTTTCTTCAATACCGCGTCATCGAGCAGCTTCCCGCCGTCTCCTCCCAGAGGGCTCCAGGCCTCATAGGCGATCCCCATCTCCGTACAATATGCCATTAACGGTTGCAGCGAGAGATGCGGATGCAATTCAACCTGATCGACTGCCGGTTTAATTTTGGAGTGACGGAACAACTCAGTAAAGTGACGTTCGGTGAAATTACAGACTCCGATTGCTCGTGCCCGGCCGGATTTATAAATATCCTCCAAAACTTTCCACGAATCAAGAGTCTTCCCTTCCATCGGCCAGTGGATCAGGTACAGGTCGACATAGTCCAGCTGTAAAAGTTTTAAGCTATTCTCAAATCCTTTCATCTGCTCGCCCGGCCCCATATCTTCCAACCGCAGTTTCGTAGTCACGAATAATTTTTTCCGGTCGATGCCGCTCTGGATGATACCCAGCCCAACGCTTTTCTCGTTGCCGTAAGCGCCGGCGGTATCGATATGCCGGTAGCCTGCCTCGATCGCCCAACGCACCGCATTGACCGTTTCCTCGTTATCCTTACTGCGCAGGGTCCCGAATCCTAATAATGGGATTTCTACTCCATTGTTCAGCTTTCTGGTCGTATTAATATCCATTTACTTTTTCCTCCTGCCTGCAATTTATTGTCGGGTGTTTTGAAAAACGAATTCCCCGGGTTCTTGTTTTGTCTGCATTATTGCATATTTATAGCGGAAATAAAAGGGTAGTTCTGCGCCGGAGATAGGTTTCCAGCAAGGGTTTGAATCTCCGAATTTTATTTCGTCCCGATCATCCGCCTGCTTATCCAACCAGGAATGTTCCCGTGCCGACAGCAATCAACACGTCCTGTTCATTCCGTAGCTCAGTCCGGACTACCCCGACTTTGTTCCCAACCCTGAGGATGTTGCCGGAAGCGACAAAATGCTTGCCCTTTCCTGGTACCAGATAATCGATCCGCATGTCGATCGTACCGCCTTTTAATACCGGGGGATTATGTGACGAACCTGATTCGGCGTGCCAGGCACCGTCCACAGCCAGAATAAACGCCGCCTCGGTATCCAAAATTGATGCGATCACGCCGCCGTGCAGGATTTTAAAGTGCGGATTGCC
>PMMG01000163.1:1625-1775 GCA_003162335.1 Dehalococcoidia bacterium | reverse complement strand
GGCAGCATCTGAGTTCACCAACCCCTGCTCAACTCCTAAAACATTTAAACGTAATCCATTTGTAATAAGTATGCCTGAAATTTTATGCGTTCTTTATTTTATTTTTGCTAATATTTTCTGGTCGAATGGTAAAACAGAGTCCTGAAGGAG
>PMMG01000163.1:0-1608 GCA_003162335.1 Dehalococcoidia bacterium | reverse complement strand
ACACAGGGTGTTGCGATCAGCGTGGGAATTAATATTAAAAGCGGCATCGGGAATTATCTGGTGGATGCAAAAGGAATGACGTTATACTGGACTACCATGGATTCGGTCGGACAGAGCAATGTTACCGGGACCGTGCTCGCCAACTGGCCGGTTTTTTATTCGGCTTCTGTGGTTATCAAGGCATCACTCAGTGCAAGTGATTTCGGGACAATTACTCGTGCCGACGGGAGTTTGCAAACGACCTATAAAGGCTGGCCGGTTTATTATTATATCGGTGACAAAACCGCCGGCGACACGACCGGACAGGGTTTAGCAGGTGTATGGTTCGCGGTTGATCCCGCAGCCTCTGGACCGGTTGCACCGGCTGCAACCACCACTANNCCCGCCACAACCATGGTCACTACGACAACCACTGCTGCGCCCACGACCACTACTACGGTTCCTCCCACCACCACAACAACCAGCGGCGGCGGAAGTTATTAATACTGAAAATTGCCAATAGAAACCGTGGAAATTTCCACAAAGTAAAGTGGGTAAAGCGTGATTTAGCCATGAAGGGTAAACGTTCGGATGTTTACCCTTCAATATTTGCAGTTTGTTGGAGTAATCAGCCTCGTCTGCATTCATCCGTTTGACAAAGATTTTGGGCGATTGTATATTGAAATTAGGAAATAAAGTAAATAAGTAAGCGAAAATTGTTATTTCCTCGCGTATTCGCAAGTCCGGATTTCTTTTGATTGCCGCGTTTTTGCGTGCATCGTGGAAAAATGGTTGGTCAATACGGTAACTGAATTCCCCCGCGAACCTGCTGCATTCCTGCTTGAAAAACTTCTCAACAGGTCCACCGAGCCTATTCCGTCCGCATTATTTGTTAATCTATAACGATCCTCTTTTCCGCTGCACATCGTGCGGCTCTTTCCGGACACACGGATAAATTTTGAGGATAAACACTCCGCAGGTTTTAGCTGACGAAAGGAGAATAATATGCCTGCAACGCAATCTGACAAATCCCTGGAATTACTCTTTTACCCGCGCAATATCGCAGTGATCGGCGCATCGAACACTGCCGGGAAGCTGGGATACAACGTTTTTAAAAATTTACTGAGCCATAATTATCCCGGCAAGCTCTATCCGGTCAATCCCGGGGCAGACGAAATACAGGGCATCAAGGCCTACAAGGATATCACAGATATACCAGATGATATCGATGAGGCGGTCGTCATCGTGCCTGCCCGCAATACCCCGGAGGTTATTAAAAAATGCTGCGCAAAAGGGGTGAAGTTCGTCGTCAATGAGGTCGCCGGGTTCTCCGAGATAGGCCAGGCTGGTAAGGCGATTGAACAGGAGATCAGGGAATCGCTCCGGAATTCTGGCACCCGCATGGTCGGACCGAACTGCTCGGGTTTGATCAATACTCACCACGACATGGTGCAGTCGCTCGGCATAGTCGGCTCACTGAAAAAAGGCAACATCGGGTTGATCGCGCAGGCCGGTGTCTACGCGGCCGGATTGCTGTGGGGTTTCAGCCGGACGATGGGCTTCGGGATTATTGCCACGGTTGGGAATAAACTGGACCTGAATGAAACGGATATCCTGCAGTACCTCGGC
>PMMG01000167.1 GCA_003162335.1 Dehalococcoidia bacterium | reverse complement strand
GTAGCGAGTTTTGAACAATCCCGGTATGACCTCTGTACCGGTGAAAAAGTACTTTTCAGCTGGTGGTACACCGGCGAAGATGATGCGGTTGATTTCGCAGCTCATAGCCCCCTGGTTGATATTTTCAACGAAAAAGACAATGTAGTTATTATTGTCCAATTACCTGCTGCTGTGAGCCTCGATGACCCAGAAATTAAGATCAAGAATGGTATTTTAAGGCTTAAATTAAAAAAAATTGAAATTGAATAACAGGAATAATTTTATATATGGCTATCAAATACGATGAAAACAATTTAAAACAGGGCGTGCTCGGGCTTGTAATGGCCCTGGTTGAAGTGATCAGGGATGCACTGAGAACCCAAGCCGTAAAAAGAATGGAAAGCGGNNAGCGGCGTTCTGACCGAAGAAGAATGCGAGAGATTAGGAACGGCATTAATGGACTTGGACGAAGCGTTGGAAGAAATAATCAGGGATCAAGGTCTGGTTGAATCGGTCCGATCGGTGAGGGACGGTCTGGATAATCTGGTTTCGGAAGTGGTGGATAGAATGATAAATCCTGGAAGATGGGAGGAAGTTAGTGATAGAAAAAGAAAATAATGGAAAAATAGAGAACGTTTTTTACGCGGCCCTTGCTTTGCACGTCGCGGATAAGCCTTTAAATAAAGAAAATATCCGGATCGTACTCAATGCCGCAGGGACGCCCATCGATGAGCCCACCCTGGATATTATCGGGGATTTTATCGGTTCTTTAAAGGCCAAAGGGAATACCGATAGTTATAGTGACGACAAAATCATCAAGCTCTTGACCTCGGCTTTATCCCACCAAACCGGCCGCACCGAGCAACTGGAAGCTCTTCTTGGTGAGTTGAAAAAAAAGGTTAAACCTGATTCTGTTTTAACTAAAATATTCGACGAAAAGCAAATAACGGAACCCACACAATTGCCGCCGTCAGCTGAATCATCTGACAAAATTACGGTTATAAGAGATACCGGCGTTTGCAACACTGGAGAAGTAATCGAAAGAAAAGAAGAACTACCGATTGCAGCATTACCGGAAGGCCGGTATATTTACGGAATTGCAAAAGGTGTTAGTCAGTTTAAACCGGGACCTGTGGGGATAAACGGCTGTTCAGTTTATACGATCGTTTCCGGGGATCTAAGTGCAATAGTACATAGTTGTTTAGCGGAACCGTACCAGTCGAAGAATGAGGAAACAGTCCAGGGGTGGGTAAAAACGCACCAGAGTGTACTGGAAGCCGCCAGGGAACAATTCGAGGTAGTGATCCCACTGGGTTTTGACACGATTTTAACTCCGGTCAATGATTCTGTGTCCGTTGATCATGTGGTCATTGACTGGTTGCAGAAAGAAAGCGAACATTTTCACGGGGTCATGGATAAAATCACAGGACGGGATGAATACGTCGTACAGATCTCATACGTACCTTCCGTAATAAACATGTATATGGCAAATCCCGGCATGGAAGTGTTGAATATCAAATCCAAAATAGCAGGAGCATCACCAGGTATTGCCTATATCTACAAACAGAAACTGGAAAAGATTTTGAAAGAGGATATTGAAAAACTGACCGATTCATGGTTCAAAGATTTTTTCGGCAGAGTAAGTAAATATTCGGATGAAATCATAATTGAAAAGAACAGAAAACAGGACAAAGAAAAGGTCATGCTGTTAAATTTGTCCTGTTTGGTAAACAAAACAAAGATCGAAGCATTAGGTGATGAATTGGGGATAATTAACAATATGGAAGGTTTATCCGTGCATTTCTCCGGGCCGTGGCCGCCATACAGTTTTGTAAACAAAACTTTTGTTAATGCGGGGAATAAAGATAATGGAACCTACTAGAGACAGCCAGGCTACGTTGCTGGATTTGTTGGAAAGGATCCTGGACAAAGGGCTGATTCTTGATGCCGATATTATTGTCAGTATCGCCGGCATTCCTTTGTTGGGAATCAAATTGAATGCTGCCATTGCCAGCATGGACACGATGATTAAATACGGCATCTGGAAGGATTGGGATGATGCGCAGAGGCTAATGGCGAGTGCAGAGTATAGCCGTGCGGGATCGGTATCCGCAACTCGTATTGTTGATAAAACAGTTGCCATTGGAGCGGGAAATTTAGGGAAATAGTCCGCAAAAGTGGCTTACTCGAATGAAATAAATCGGGGAGGAAAGTCTGATGAATGCTCAGGAAATAGTTGCAAAAGCGCATGGACATATTACGGGAATGGGTAAAATATCCAGCGATGGCGTTACAAGCATAACAAGGAAAAATGACGGATGGACTTTATCAATCGAAGTACTCGAAAGAAAAGCTATTCCAGACACGATGGACATACTGGGTTTGTATGAAATTACAATGAATAATGAGGGAGAACTCCTCAGTCTGGAAAGAAAGAAGTTGCGTAAGCGTGGAGATACTGAAGAGCANNCTGCCTTCTGTCCGAATTGCGGTGAACCTTGGATCATTGTTTGTAATCAATGCGGATCAAACTGGCGCTTTTGGGAAGCCCATAAGTATTGTCCGACTTGTGGCACAGAGGTGAAAAAAAAGATAATCAGCGGGGCTAAACACAAATAGCATTAATTAGGGTGTGATAATTGACGATGAGAAAACTTTACCTGGTTCCGATTATTCACACTCGTTCTGATATGGGTTCGATTTCGCCTGTTCTCTCAGCGATAAGCATCAAAGCCTACGGCGAAGAACTCTGGACTAAACACCAGCAAACGGTCGTAAAATTTTGGGACGCCATTTCATTATTTTTCAAATCGCTTGATGTTCGCGATTTTAAGATTTATCAGGACGGCCTTATTACAGAGGGCGCCGATGGTATAAGAATTATAGATGAAGGTGCCCGGTTGGGAAGTGTAAATTATAAAATTATCGCAGAGCTGCTTCAAAGAGGAGCTGTTTTAGTCAAAACCGAAGATATTAATCTGGTTCAAAAAGAATACGCTTATATCAAAAATATAACCTCGGCTAAATCCGCGCGCGAAATAAAATCCGCTGCCACGAAGTACAAATTAATTCAAAACCAATTGTTGTTGAACCGTGACAAATTTATTGCTGGAACTATTACAAATACTCTTAAAAATGATGAAACAGGTATTCTGTTTATCGGAGCTTACCATGATATCATCTCGAAGTTGCCGTCCGATATTCTGATCACTCAAGTCAAACAAGTCTCTATGGTCAGCGAATACCATCGTACGCTGAGTAACCTGAATAGCCAAAATAGGGAGCGGTTTCAATATCTCGCTGAATATCTGGCATCACCGGTCTCAGTCATAGCGGCTAATCCTCACTGAAAGATATCAAGTGGAATTAAAGTAATCTTTTTTGATGTCATAATCCCGAAGGATCAGTTAAGACTTGCGCGGTTTTCTCAAGCAATTCCTGGGGAGAAAACGGTTTAGTTAAGTAACCGTTTGCGCCCATTTGTTGACTTAGNNCCATCGGCTGCGAGCAGAACTATTTGCGCCCATTTGTTGACTTAGTTTCACATTGAGTTCAAACCCGATGGCGGTGACCATTATGACGGGGATTGATTTTGTCTCCGGGTCATTTCTAATTGCATGGCAAGCCGTAAGACCATCCATTTTAGGCATCATCATATCCATCAAAATAATGTCCGGTTTTTGAGCTTTAGCCATTTCTATCGCTTGAATCCCGTTTTCGGCTTCAAAAACATCGAACTTCTTACTTAAAATCATATGCGAAAGGCGCCTGACATTAGGCTCGTCGTCGACTATTAGTACTTTCCTTCTAATATCATTCTCTGCCATTTTTACAACTTCTCCTCTATTGCAACGTATATATAATAGCCATTTTATCCTTTTCAAACGTAAAGCAGGACGCGTCCGTTTTTAGAAAAGCATCAGCTACCTTCGGGTCAAACTGAGTACCGCTACAACGCTGTATTTCTCGATGCGCATCTTCCACACTAATTGCCTGCCGGTATGGACGTTCTGATGTCATTGCATCCCAGGCATCCGCTACAGCCAGAATCCTGGCCCCCAATGGTATTTCTTTTCCGGCAACCACCTGGTGCAGTCCGGTGCCATCATAATGATCATGGTGATGCTCCACGATTTCTACAACTTTTTCGTTCACTACAGGCTTGACTATACCAGCTCCGACATGGGCATGAATCATGATATGTTCATACTCAGCCGGAGTAAGCCTACCTGGCTTGTTCTGGACACACTGGTCTACGGCGATCTTACCGACATCGTGCAGAAGGCTGCCCCATCTCAAATTTTCCAGATCTTCACCGGATAAATTCAACTCAATCCCAATCGCCAAGGCAATCTCATGTACCCGCCGTGAATGACCTGCGGTGTATTTATCCTTGGCTTCGAGCGCATATACCAGCGCCTCGATGGAACCGAGAAAAAGTCGGGTTAACCTACCTATTTGTTTTGCCATCGACCAGTAACGCCGCTCTGCAATATTGGGATAAGAAGTATTGGTACGAATTGGAAAGGATAAAAAATGGAATTCGATAACAAAACGCAAGAAGAAATAAAATCGTATGTGTATGTCTATTCTGATCCTGATACAGAGATTCCATTCTATATCGGCAAAGGGCAGGGTAACAGGTGCTTTCAACATTTGGAGGATCAATCTGAGTCAGAAAAAGTCAAAAAATCGAAAGAACTCAAGGAACAAAATAAGAAACCATTAATTGAATTACTTCGATATGGAATTACAGATGATGAGGCCGCTGTGGTTGAGGCAACATTGATTGATTATATTGGTCGCGAAAATTTAACAAATAAAGTTAGAGGATTACACAGTCGTTCGTTTGGAAGGGAATTTGTTCAAGACATCATGTTAAAATACACGGCTGAAGACGCAGCTATTGATGATAAGTAATTCTCATTTCAGTTGGTAATTCGTATAGTAGAACAATGTCCGAAGAAGAATTATACGATTATTCAAGGGGGGTATGGAAGGTTAACGAAAATAGGCACAAAGCAGAATTCGTCTTAGTCGTGTTTCGAGGAATTGTCCGCGAAGTATATAAGATATTAACATGGTGTCAGGCTGGAACGTCATATTATAAATCTCGAGACCCGTCTGAAATAATGGTTCCGAAACGGAAAGAGTTTGAAGGCGAAAAAGCAGAGGAGGGTATCAGAAGTAAATACATCAATAGATCGGTGCGGAAATATTTTGCCAAGGGAAGTCGGAATCCAATAAAGTATGTTAATTGCTGAAATTAACGTTCCTGGTCTAGCAAAGAAATAATCATTAGGTTGAAGGAATGGACGTAAAAGTTATCATTAGAATATCTGCTTCGGGTTTCGCCGTAACCTCAGAGGCATTTGGTTTTATTGGAGTCTTTTTATTTCACGATTCAGGTGGATGGCTTCTAATTTTGCTGGGTGCTGCAGCTTTCTTTGCAGGTTTATATTTTACACGCGATTGAACAATTGGAATCAACGCAGCTTGGATATTAGGTGCAAAAAATTGAAAAGAGGTAAATATGGTAGACATAGTAAAATGCAACAAATGTGGAGGTGTAATAAATGAAGCTTCCGATGTAGCACTAGCCAAGCGTATTCCTTGCCCCTCTTGTGGCTCAACTTCACGATTGTTCGAGAAATCACTCATAATAAAGGTAGGAATCGTAACAAGCAATAAAATGAAAGGGAAGCATGCGAATGAAAAGAAGCCTTTCATTGAGGAGTTTTCAGGAAAAGACCTTTTTCGAAAAACAGGACAACTTATGGATAAAATCAGAGTAATAGACCGTGGTAACGATCTTTATCAGGAAATCGTAACAGAGCCAAGAACCGGGATAGTTATTCGTAGTTGTATCGAACCACTGTCTAAGCATACAGAGCATGGGAGTGCCAAGAAACCTTAGACAAATTATGATATTTTTATCCGCAATTGGATATTGATTCGTCGTCAACCTCAGCACTATATCCCGTGGGCTGCTTAGGTTTTTATTCGCCCACAATGGACAAGAATTTAATTATTTCGTGCTCATGTCCGGGCGTATCAACGACTTCCACTACATAATATCTCCCCAATATAATTTCATATCGAGGACCTCGATATTGGACCCCTCTATTAGTTATGTATATCGTTTCGGTTTGGCTGTGAAGTACCCAACGCCAGTCTATGATTTTAATAGTAATGGTCATTTACTGCGCATCCCATCAATAAATTGTCTAAATTCTAATTCGTTAATTCTGTTTCGTCAACAATCTCGGTTTTTCTATAAACGGCTGATCACTATCGTTCTGCAGTCTTCACTTAACGCGGGTATAGTTATTTTTGCGCATAAAAACGGGCGTAAATTAGGTACAAAAGAAAAAGCACCCTTTTTCATACTATTTTCCTAGTAGACATTGTACTATCGTAGCCTTGTTTGTTTGATGAAGTCAGCCCAATATGGTTATAAGCAGAATCAGTTCCAAAAGTGACAGCGGAATAGCCNNGCACGGCTCAGTCGTCTTCTTGCCGAAGAAGGAGACAAGATAAGAGAAAAAGCAAATCAGGAATCGGCCCACATTATTGGCAAAGCCAGAGAGGATTATAAACTGCGGCTTACCCAGTTCCTCGAAGAAGAACGGTTAAAAATACGGGAAGAGGCAGTAAACGAAGCTGCCGGTATTATTGCTAAAGCTAAGACGGAAAGAGACGAAATCCTGCGGGATGCCAGTGCGGAAGCCCAATACCAGATCGAACGCGCCATCGTAGAAGTGAAAAAACTGGCGGAAAAGGAAGCGGTTAATTACGTCGAGGCATCAAAAAAGGAAGCCGAATTTATCTTAGAGGAATTTCAGAAAGAGGCCAGAAAAAAGTCCGAACTGGAGGCCGGCGCCATTATAACCAGGGCAAACACTCAAGCATCGCAAATTACAGCCGAGGCAATACTATCTGCCAGAAAAGCCGCCAAAGAGGAAAAAGCCCGCGAAATTGACCGCATTATTGTTCAGGCCAAACAGCAAGCGGAAGATATCCTGATCAGAGAAAAACAAGCGGCCAGAGAAGAAGCCGCTAAAATAAAGGCATCTGCGGAAAAAGAGGCGCAAGCCTTGAAAAACCGCTTCCGGTCGGAAGCCAGACAAGCCGCGCATGAAGAAGTCTTACAGGTTAAAGATGACCTCCTGTTACAGGTCAAAGGGCACCGGGCTAACTAATAACCCAAGCAAAATAATTCCGCAATAATAGGGAGAGGGAGCAGTTCACAATGCTCCCTCTCTTTTTAATTTCTATTTGGCGACCTGTGCGGGATTCGAACCCGCGATCTTCTCCGTGACAGGGAGATATGCTAAACCGCTGCACCAACAGGCCACTACATAATAAAGATGCGAACAACAAGGTCGCACCAGTAAAAGTCTATCAAGGTCAGCTCATTGCTGTCAAGCTAAAGCTAATTCCGGTTCGGTTCTCTGTGCTAATCTCGGAAAAAAGGCCGTCTGAATATGTTGACAAGACGGAAATTAATGCTAGAATTGCAGTATAGAATCAGAAACAGGAGGGAAAAGCCATGCCGTTATATGTAATGTTTACCCGACTTTCCAGCGAAGGCCGTAAGTCCATGATGAACAACCCACAGAGAGCCTTTGAAGTAAATAAAGAAGTAGAAGCTATGGGTGCAAAAATCGTTGCTCAGTATGCATTACTGGGTAATTATGACTTTATAAATATTCTGGAAGCGCAGAGCAACGAAGCAATCGCGCGGGTAGCCTCGGAAATAGGTTCCAGAGGTACGCTAGAACCAATCACGATGGCGGCTATTACCATGCAGGATTACGTTCGGGAACTGGAAACTGCCAAAATTGTCCGTAAGTAAATTAATAAAATAAATACGCAAGAATCAGGGAATTAATCATATTAGCCCTCGCTCTGTGATACAGAAGCGGGGGCTTTTTGGTATGAAACATGAGCAGGCAAAAACAGTCTGACAATTGGAAAACGCGGTTAAGGGCGGATCCCACTGGTTGGTTATTGGGAGAGGATAATCCATCCGTGCGCTATTTCACGCTCCGTGACATTCTTGATAAGCCTGAAAATGACCCGGATGTGAAAAAAGCCCGTAACGAGATCATGACAACCGGTGTAGTTCCGCGGATGTTGGAAAAACAGAACAATGACGGCAGTTGGGGCGTGCCGGAGGATTTTTATATTCGCGCGAAATACAAAGGCACCGTCTGGAATATCATCACGCTGGCCGAACTGGGCGCTGACGGTAAAGACAAGCGCATCAGAAAGGCGGCGGAATTCATCCTGGCCAGGTCGCAAGACAAGCAAAGTGGCGGGTTTGCTTGTCAATCCTGCGAGGATGGCGGCGACCATGAAAGAGTAATCCCCTGCCTGACCGGCAATATGGTTTTCAGTCTGATCCGGTTTGGTTATTTAGATAATCCTTTAATACAAAAGGGGATTGAGCAAATTACAAAATACCAGCGATTTGATGACGGTATTGAAAAGGCGCCGAAGGGCTGGCCCTACGCAAGATTTCCGAATTGCTGGGGGAAGCATACATGTCATATGGGAGTGGTAAAAGCGCTGAAGGCGCTGGTGGAGATTCCTGCGGACAAACGGACTGCAGCCGTGCAGGAGACGATCGACAAAGGCGCGGAATATCTGCTGATACACCACCTTTATAAAAGCAGTCGTGATCCCTCAGTAATCGCTAAACGGTTTTGGCTTAACTTTGCCTTCCCGACACTCTGGAAAACGGATGCGTTGGAAATGCTTGGTATAATAGCGAAGTTGGGATACCGCGACGCTCGCATGCAGGATGCCATCGACCTGATTATCTCCAAACAGGATGAACAAGGCCGTTGGAAAATGGAAAAAAGCAGGAATCCCCGTTTGCTGGTGAGTTTGGAAAAGGACAATAAACCCAGCAAGTGGATAACCTTGCAAGCGCTGAAGGCACTGAAGGGAACTGACAGTAAATAATAATCAACATAAATCCCTCTGTATACATTGTTTCGTAAGTACCCTGTCTGCCATTATAAAATGGAGAAAATGACACTGCTTTTGTCTTATATTTCGAGCCTGAGGTTATTGACAAGGCTATAAACCGGCTTTAATCTTAAATTAGGCACACTATAAGATGTGAGTTTTTCGGTGACCAATAAAAATATTAGGTGGCATTTTCATTTACTCGATCTCTTCCTGCTATTTGTTCCGATATCGATCATATGCTATTTTTTAAAAGTCGGGCCGCTATTTTCTTTCCTGACTATTGCGGCGGCACTGATAGGATTGGCGCATTTAATGGCCGAGTCTACCAGTATCATCGCCAACCGTGTTTCTTCAACAATCTCCGCGTTGATAAATGCGACCTTCGGCAACGCTGTCGAACTTTTCATTGCTATATTTTCCCTGCGAGCCGGACTTTTAGCGCTGGTTACTGCTTCCATCACTGGTTCAATTATTTTGAATGTATTGTTGTTAATCGGCCTGGCCATGCTGGCCGGCGGTTTAAAATTTAAAGAGCAGAAATTTAACAAGGACTCCGCCGGTCTCTCCTCCACCATGTTATTTGTGGCAGTAGTAGGATTGGGTTTGCCTTCGATATACAAGATGATAGTCGGCACGCCCTCCCGGCAGATGACCATCGGCGTGTCTATCATTCTTGGCATTGTGTACATTCTCAGTCTTGTTTATACCTTAATTACACACCGTCATCTCTTTGTCGTGGAAAGACAGGCTCCGGAAGAAAACCATGACCGTTGGACCGGGAAAGGTGCAATCATTTTACTGCTTACGGTGACACTGCTGGCCGGTTTTGAGTCAGATATCCTGGTAAATTCAATTCAACCGCTGGTCAGTAAAACGGGTTTTACCGAGGTATTTGTCGGTTTGGTTTTTATCGCTATTCTGACCAATATCCCGGAAATCAGCAGCGCAATGGCCTTTTCACGAAAAAACCATATGACTTTATCCCTGGAAATCGGCATGAGTTCGGCCCTGCAGATTGCCCTGTTTGTTGTACCTATTTTGATATTGATCAGCCCGGCAGTAGTACACGGCGGTTATGACCTGGTGTTTACACCATTCGAACTAGTAGCGGTAGTGGTGACGGCAATGATCGCTAATTATATTAGTTCAGATGGGGTTTGTCACTGGGTAGAAGGAGCGCAACTGATAGCAGTATATCTTTTAGTGGCCACCGCTTTTTATTTTATTTTGTAATACATTTGTAATCCGGCTGTATTTTTTATACAATATTACACGATGGTTATTTACCGGAGTGACAGGAAGGGGAGTTAAAAATGGATATTTCGGAAGTACGTAAAGGTTCTAAAATAATGATAGACGGCGTCCCTTATAATGTAGAGGAAGCTGAATTCATGAAACCCGGTAAAGGCAGTGCCATTTACCGCTACAAGCTGCGCAACCTGGTAGACGGCAGCAGCACGAACAAGACCTATCATTCCGGTGAAAAGTTTACCGGCGCGAATGTGAATACGCGCGAAGGCCAATTCCTTTATCGTGAAGGCAACAACTTCATTTTCATGAACACCGATACTTTTGAACAATATACCATTGAAGAAACACTGTTGGGTGATAAAAGCCATTTCTTAAAAGAAGGTACTATCGTCACCACCATGATGCTCGAGGAAAAACCACTGGATATTACACTACCGATTTTTGTGGAATTAAAAGTTACTAAGAGCGATATCGCGACTAAAACCGATACTGTCACCGCGCAATTAAAATCCGCCACGGTGGAAACCGGTTATCAGATCGATGTGCCTACCTTCATTAAAGAAGGCGATACCATTAAAGTCGATACCCGCACCGGAACATACGTAGAACGGGTCGTCACCAAGAAATAACAATGACGGAAGATGAAAGCCAACGGCTGGAATATTTGAGCTCTAATCTTAAGCGCCGTGCGTTCATTTATCAAATCACCCGCGACTTTTTCAATAAACAGGGGTTTCTGGAAGTAGAAACCCCTGTGCGTTCTCCGGCAATCGCTCCGGAAAAAGAAATCACCCCCATTGAAAGTGAAGGCTGGTTTCTCTCCACGTCGCCGGAGTTGTACATGAAGCGCCTGTTGGCTGCCGGTTACGACCGGATATTTCAATTCAATCACTGTTTCCGTAAAGGTGAGCGTGGGGCTTATCACAATCCCGAATTTTCGCTGCTGGAATGGTACCGCCAGGGCGTTAATTACAGCCAGATGATGCAGGACACCGAACAGATGGTTGCCGCCATCGCAGCCGCTCTGGGAACAGGTAAAACACTCAAATACCGTGACAATACAATAGACCTTTCTTTGCCGTGGGAGCGAATCACCGTCTCACAGGCTTTCCAAAAATACGCCGGTTGGGACCCGACAAACGACCCCGATATGCGGCGTTTTGACGAAGATACCGTATTAAAAGTTGTTCCTAATCTGAATCCGCACCGGCCTGTTTTTCTGATTGATTATCCGGCGCCGATGGCCTCGCTGGCGCGGCTCAAGCCGGGTAACCCGCGGGTGGCCGAACGGGTGGAGCTGTTTATCGGCGGTCTGGAATTGGCCAACGCTTACAGCGAACTGGTGAATCAAAAAGAGCAAGAAATCCGTTTTCGGAAAGAAATAGAGCAAATCAAAAAAGAACAGAACAGGGTTGTGCCCATGCCGGAAAAATTCATCAAAGCGGTTGCCCATCTGCCGGAATGCGCCGGTAATGCATTGGGAATGGACCGGCTGGTCATGCTTTTCTGTAATGCTGCGCGTATCGACGAGGTCATGCCCTTTACCGTAGATGATGCTTAAGCAGTTTACCGGAAAGCAAATAACCTCAGCAGCGTCGTAACGACATTAGTAACCGTGCCGACGGTATTGGCCGTTTGCGGTGAGTTGTAATTAGATCCCAAAGATAGCATAGAATTAGACTCGATGGGCGTAGTAAGAAAACCAGTCAGTCTTTTCAGAACATCGCTGCCGCCTTCGTTCTGATGGTCGGCGAGAATTGTATCGATCTGCTCTTTTAATTTGATATCCTCAGGTGTCGGCTCTTTCGGACGCAGCATATCCTGTCTGGCATGCTGGAATTTAGTAAACTCTCCGCGATTCAGCCAGAAGCCGTTGCAGGAGGGGCAGCGTTCGACAAAAATACCCGCGGGGAAATTTGGGTCGGTGAAACGCGTTAGTTTTGTCCCGTCTTTGGGGCAGCAGTGCACCGGATTCGCGACAGGAGTGGACGCGGTTAGAATATATGTGTCAACCAGGTCGACTTTTTCGGCCTCTCCCTGTTTTGCTCTGAAAAGCTCCGATTCGTCAAACCACAAGCCGCCGCAGACATCACACTGTTGGAGGAACATCGGCTGGCCGTAATTAGCCGTGATCTGTACCTGATGCATTTCAGCATTATCATTTGGACAATTCATAGGAACATTATAACGTGAATAGAGAGCATTAGCCAAGCTTTTGCAACCTTTCATTTTCAGCATTATATTTGTATTTTAGCTTCAAAATGCGGCTTTTGGGGTTGCGGTAGGAGAAAAGTATATAATACAGATAGAACTAAATACTACCGCATGTTTGCCGGGGAACCGGCAAAAAGGGAGTCCTGAATTATGAAATGCCCGGTTTGCGGACAAAATTCCTGGCGCACGGTAGTCAGAAAAGAGAATTCTACTCCGGCAGCGCTCACCTTTGTAACAGCACTTTACCGCGTTTGCACCAAGTGCAATTACGAAGAAAAGATGCAATCCAAGAGTTAACTTCCGGCTGAATGTTCTTCAACGATTGTAACATTATTAACTTAAATTCATGGGTGAATTAGCCTGTTGTTGACAGAATCACCCGGCGTTGAAACTTTCAATTCTGTGCTGTCTGTACCATGTACCAGGCATACAGTGCATCGTACACTTCAAACTGGAGAGACAAATTTTCCTCATCATCGGGATATCGTATGCCGTACCCGACCGTGATTGCTTCCAGTCCCCGCGCAACAGGGTCTTTATCGATATCGGCGGCAACATCCGCAGCATGAATAACTTCCGCCATTCTAAGCAGCGCTTTGTCTTTCAGTTAATACTAGAGAATGATCGACTCGAAGGAACAGTGCCCCGCGTGATGCCCCAGTTCGACATCCGGCGCATCGAAGGGAACAGCCCCGGCACTGGGGGAGGCGGCTTCAATTACACTGACGGCGGGACCAAAAAGAAAATCGGCTTGATTATCAACAAAGCGCAAGATCAGCCAGGGACAAGCGACGCGGTCGACTTGGACATATGAGCGGGTAACCCATTTCATTTTTATCCTCCTGAGTCTATTTAATCCATTGATACCCTTTATGGTACCTCTCTAACAAATTTATCCAGCGGGCCACAGGTGAAAACAGCTGGGTCAGGAAGTATTTTAAAAATTCAGGAATCTGGAGGCTAAGAAGACTACCAGGAATCCAACAAGGCTGACAATGAAAGCCGTAGCGGGAGAAGTTTCCTCATGCGCTTCCGGCAGCAGGTCGCTGGCTCCGAGGTAGAGAAAGCCTCCAGCAAAAAATGGTAAAAGATAAACGAGGTAATTATCCACAGAAGTAACAAAGAGCGAGACCACAGCGCCGAGCACAGGCGTAACTGCGTCCAGCATCAGCATGCGTAGCGATGATTTCAGAGAATTCCCGGAGTTCAGCATCACAGCAACCGTATTCATGCCGTCCGGAAAATCGTGGAAAATTACCGCCAGGGCAATTACCATACCGATCTGGAAATTAAAATGGAAACCGACCCCGATGGAAAAACCATCCACGAAACTATGCAGCGCGAGTTCAGATGCGCCGTAAAATCCCCCCGTGCTATGACGCTCGTATTTCCAGGTGTTACCGGAGCGGACTTTTTTCACTGCCAGCAAACGCTCCAGCATATAAAGGAAAATAAATCCCAGGCCGGTAAAATAGAGCACATTTTGTGCGGAAACATTCAGCTTAGCGGCCAAGTCCAGACTGGTGGGCAGGAGTTGGAACAAAGGTACTGCGATGAGCACGCCGGCAGAGAAAGCGGCAATATAACCGAACTTGCTTCTATTTTTCACAGTCGTATAGCCGCCGGCAAGTGTGGCTAAAAATGTGACAAAACTTAAAATCAGAGGATAAATCTTCGTCATCGCTCTGCTAAGATTTTAACACTTTCCCGAATTGAAAAAATAAAGGCGGCTTTGCAATGGAAACTGATGGGTAATAAAAAGAAGTTAAAAAGGAAGATGACCGAAAGAACACAAATGAGAAACTAAGAAAATACTTCGATGAGTGTAAAACCAGGTGATTACACTTTCCGCGGAGTTTTTTCCGTTGTTGTTTCGGGAAGAGACGGATTGGCCGATTTTAATTTGTATTCCTCAGCAGTAAAGGGGGAATAACCATCGAGTATTTTTTTCCCGTCTTCAAAAATTGTTAATGCTATTCCGCATTTACCGCAACTTTGATTGCGGGGGTTTAATAAAGACCAACCCCAGTAACTCTGGCCGCACTTTGTGCATTTTCCTTCAATCATCGCTGCTTTACTCCAACAGTAATAGCGCAACCCATGCCGTTACGTATTATGGGTACCAAGTATTACCCATGACTATTTTATTTTAATGGATTGGCAGGCAAAGTCAAGTTAAATTTTGTTATCTTTACCTTACTATTCCTACTACATAATCTAGTAGGAACAATCTTCGATACAAGATTCGCTAGTGAAAAATATCCGGTTGGAGTAGGCTGGCTGATTTATTCCTTGAATAATTTAGTGCTGAGATATTTCTCTCCTCTGTCCGGGAATATCACTACGATTGTGCCGGATTCGATCTGTTTGGCGATTTCAACGGCAGCATACATAGCTGCGCCGCTGCTCATCCCTACGAAAATTCCTTCTTTCAATACAATTTGCCGGGTCATTTCATAGGCGGCTTCGGTCTCTACCATGATAGTAATATCGATCTGGGAAGGGTCGTAAATTGAAGGGACGATGGCCTCTTCCATATTCTTCAATCCCTGGATATAATGCCCTTTTACCGGGTGGGCGCAAACGATTTTGATTTCGGGATTATGTTCTTTCAACACTTTGCTGACACCCATGATTGTGCCGGAAGTGCCCAGTGATGAAACAAAATAGTCGATCTTGCCGTTTGTTTGCTTCCAGATTTCATCACCGGTGGTACGATAATGCGCAATTTTATTATATTCATTGGAGAACTGGTCCGGCATAAAATATTTTTCGGGGTTTTCTTTTACCAGTTCACGGGCTCTACGAATTGCGCCGTCGGTGCCAAATTTGCCGTCAGTGAGTGTCACTTTACCACCAAAGGCTTTTATCATCTGTCTTCTTTCGACGGATACCGCGTTGCTCATCACTATTTCCACTTCGTAGCCTTTGAGCGAGCCGATCATGGCCAAAGCGACGCCGGTATTACCGGAAGTAGGTTCGATGATCGTTTTACCTTTCGTTAATTTGCCCGATATTTCCGCTTGCTGGATCATGCTTAGGGCAATTCTATCCTTGATGCTGCCGCTCGGATTAAGCCCTTCAAGTTTGGCGTAAATCGTCGTATTTTTGTTAGGGTTAAGCTTATTTATCCTGACCATAGGAGTGTTTCCTATCGTTTGCAAGATATTATCATTCATCTGGTTTTAGCTCCTTGCACTCCGGTTAAATTCCATCATTATCCCTCTCTCTACAAATCAATCCGTCAGCCTTTAATTACGCCGATATCCGCTAAGTGTTCGATGAATTCGAATTCCTTCTCCACACTGATAAATTATAGCATTAAGGATCAGAATGACAAGATGAGTCCAATCATTATTGCCGGTTGCAATGCTTATACGTTTCTATTACAATGTGGGCATACCTGCACATCCTCCAGATGTAAATTTGACCGTAGGTTTCATATATTAACCCGGCACAAAATTATTGCTGAAGGAGGCAATTTTAGTGAAAGAGGTTATCATTGCCAGTGGTGTAAGAACTCCAATCGGAGCCTACTGCGGGATGCTGCGTGAAATGCCCGTGGAGAAGCTCGGCGCCCTTGTCCTGAACGAGGCTGTCAAACAGGCCAACGTCAAACCGGCAGAAGTGGATGACGTCTACCTTTCACAAGCGTATGCCAATGGCGAAACGCCCAACCTGGCGCGCAAAGCCCTTCTAGAAGCCGGTTGGCCGGTAGAAGTACCCGGCGTCACAGTTGACCGGCGCTGCTGCGGCGGTGTCCAATCAATCTGGAACAGCGCAATGGAAATCCAAACCGAAAATGCCGAGATTGTGGTGGCATCGGGCGCGGAGAGCATGAGCCGCGCCGAATTCTACATCCCCGGCGAATTCATCAAGTGGGGAGTCGGCGGTAGAACTGATCCCAAGTGGGGTTTCTTCCCGCGTCAGCACGGCAGCCTGGGCCTCTGGGGCCTTCCTTTTTACGATAGAATTCAACGCGGCAGACCGATGCATCAACCCATCGAAAGGTTCGGGGAACTGAACTCGATGATGACCTGGGCGGAAACCGCCGCTAAAAATGAACATATCACNNACGGAAAAGGGCAAAACCGTGATGCTGGACGTCGACGAGACACCGCGGCGGGATACTACACTGGAAGCACTGGCAAAGCTGCGTCCTGTCTATGAAGGCGGCGTTTGCACTGCCGGTAATTCCTCCAGCGAAAACGACGGCGCGGCAGCGCTGGTTCTAATGACTCCCGAAAAAGCCAAAGCGCACGGCGTGCAGCCGCTGGTAACACTGATTGGCTTCGGTGTCGCCGGGGCGGATCCAACAACGACTTATCCGGCTGTGCCGATCGCGGTAAACAAGGCGCTCAAGAAGGCGGGTTTGAGTATCAATGAAATAGATTTGATCGAGATCCAGGAAGCCTTTGCAGCACAAACATTGGCGGATATCAAGTTGATGGGACTTAAACCCGATGAGATCGAAAATAAAGTCAATGTCAATGGTTCGGGGATTTCATTGGGGCATCCCATCGGCGCGACCGGTGTGATGCGTATGGTCACGCTGGCACATGAAATGGCCAGGCGTAACGTAAAGTATGGCTTATTGACGATCTGCGGCGGCGGCGGACTGGGCATTGCCTGTGTCGTAGCCAGAAAATAAGCAGAATTAGAATAAATAATGTGATTCAATTGGAAGGAGGACGCAAGTCCTCCTTCTAGTTTATGGTTTTTCGTATTTTATTTAGAGTTTGGGATTTAGATATTGGAATTTACCATTGTTCATCCAGTCTATAGCCCCAGACCGGCATTTGCTTACCATCGATGAATACTGTCGAGCCATCGACGACTACTCTCCCTGCCGCAATCAAATCGTGGATGGCAAAGGGGTAGATTTCCCAATCGCCGGATACCTTGAGCATATCCTGTAATCTGCTGCAGACGTGACCCATCGTTTGCTGCAGCTCATCATGCGCCTTTTCGCGGAAAACATCATAGGTTTTGATATTCTGGAGCGAGGCAAAAAGGGTGATCCGGTGCAACCCTTCGATCAGTCCCTTTTCTCCCTGTGATTCCAATTCGCTTAAAGTTCGAATAATATTCAGCGGTCTGGACTGTACCAGCACCGGCCCATTATCTTCACTTTTATCGGCGAAAAAGAGCGTCGACCGCAGATTTGGATCTCCGGCTAATATCGCTTTGGCGGCTGATACCCAATGCAGTCCGATATAATTTTTCGTGGTATCTCCGGGGTGTACATTCAACATCCGGGGGTAATATCTATCTACCATCCAGTCCGTATTCCATTGGTCGAAACCTGCCAGGCAGATCAAATCCGGTTGCCGGCCGAGTTTATCTTCAATACGGCGGGCGACTTCTTGCTCGTATTGCACTCTTTCCGGACAATTCCGCGGCACTTTCCCCGCGCCGTAGCGTTTACGGGCGTCTCTGAGGTAGAGCATATGACTGAGTTCGATGACTTCGTGCTTGTTTGCCCTGGCGATGGCGACACCGGCACAGCCTGGCCGGTTAGTGAAAACCAGATAATTGTGGTCAGGATTTCGCTTAACGATTTCCCGGTAATTGGTGCCTGAACCGGAAATAAAGCAGACGATGGTCATGCGTTTGCCGGACTTCGCCGGATCGTAAATTAACTGCTGCATCTCTACCTCTTTTCTTTCGTACGTTCACAGCGGGGAGGTTTCGGGCTGTGGTGTTCCCGGCATTCTTTACAGTTACCGTGTCTTTCGCATTTTAGCTTGGGGCAGCTGCAAACCACTTGCTGTTCCATAGAAATATCATAGCACCATCAGCGCGTTTATTCGTCACGTTTTTGGTTAAATTTTAATAAATAAAACTGAATCCTGAAAACACCGGCCTAAATATGTTTTTTCAGCCAGTCTTCCATATCCGCGAATACCTGCTGGCGCTGCGCGTCATTAAAGATTTCATGGTAGAAACCTTCGTAATATTTCAGCGTTTTGTCTTTGGAACTGACACCATCAAATAACATTTTACTGCTTGCAGGATCGGATAAGCGGTCGGCGGAGCCGTGCATAATCAGTATCGGCAAGGTTATTTTTGATATCTGAGCGGGCAGGCTCTGTATCTCGTTCAGCAGTTCCGCGCCAAGCCGGGCGCTGACTTTTCCGGTATAATTCAGCGGATCATGAATGTAGGCATCAACTTCGCCTTTGTCCCGGTTGACGGCAGAAGCATCCAACTTGGTTACACCCATTTTAGGCATCAGAGCCGAAAGGACTGTAGCCATGAACATCGCACCTTTGGTAACGCTGGCGCCGGCTTTCAGCAAAGCGCCGGAAAGGAGCAGTCCATTCAATTCATCCTGGTGTTTGATTGCATAGGCGGTAGCAATAGTGCCGCCCATACTGTGCCCGACCAGGAATATTTTAGTGTCTTTGTTCTGCTGCTTGACCATGTCGTAATAAGTTTTCACGTCGTCCACATAATTAGAGAAGCGTTCGACATAACCGCGTTTACCATCGGATTTACCATGTCCGGGAAGATCGAAGGAATAGACGGCATAGCTTTTCGGCACGAAGTAATTCACCGGATTAGTGTAGCGCCCGCTGTGTTCGGCCAAGCCGTGCACTATCAGCAGGACCGCGACCGGAGTTCCCTCAGGTACCCATGATTGCCAGTACAGATTTAATTTATTACTGCCGGTGAACTTTCCTTCCGCATGTTTCATGCTGCGCCTCCAAAAATAATGAGGGATTGAATGTGTCATCAGTTTAAAACAATGTTCAATTCATTGCAACTTTGCATTATCATCTCTCTCTTGATGCCCATTCTGCAGCTTAAATTTCATTGTTGACTTATTATTCCTGAAGATATAAAATATGGAAATTTTGTAGCATCCGACCATGAGAGAATAACAGAAACAGGAAAAAACATCGAACAATGCAAATAATCCGGCCTTGTGAGAAGATTAGGTAACGCCGCAAGAGAGGGAATAATAGATGGAACAGGTTATCGTCAGTAATATCAGGAGCTTTGGCAGCAAGGTCAAAGAAAATGTGGAAAAAGTCATCGTCGGGAAAGGCGATGTGGTGGAACTGGTCATCGTGGCGCTGTTATGCGAAGGGCATGTCCTGATCGAGGATATACCGGGCGTCGGTAAAACGGTGTTGGCCAAGTCCATTGCCCGTTCGCTCGGCTGTACATTTCATCGTATCCAGTGTACCCCCGACCTATTACCTTCGGACATTACCGGGACTTACATCTTTAACCAGAAAACAGCTGATTTCGAGTTCCGGCCGGGNNCTGGAAGCAATGCAGGAACGCCAGGTGACGGCAGAGGGTGAAACCAAACTGCTGCCGCGGCCGTTCATGGTGCTGGCCACACAAAACCCGATTGAACAGGAAGGCACTTTCCCCCTGCCCGAGGCTCAGCTCGACCGCTTCCTGATCAAAATCAAGATCGGCTATCCTTCTAAAGAGGACGATAAGCTGATTCTCTCCCGTTTCCGCCGGGATGACCCGCTGGAAGAACTCAAGCCGGTCGTTGCCGCTGCGGAATTAATGCGGATGCAGGCGGCTTGCCGCGATGTGCATGTCTCCGCCGACGTCGAAGATTACATTATTCGTCTTGTTCATGCCACCCGTGAGCATTCCTCGATACAGCTGGGCGCCAGTCCGCGGGCGATGCTGGCCCTCTACCATACCTCCCAGGTAATGGCGGCGTTAAGAGGCCGGGCCTACGTTATCCCGGATGATGTGAAATATCTCACCACCGTCACACTTTCACACCGGATTATCCCGAAAGCGGAAAGTTCGCTGCGCGGCAGCAGTGCCGAGCAGGCCTTACAGGAAATAATCGACAAGGTGCCCGTGCCGGTGGAAAATAATGACTTCACCAGGTAGGTANNTGCTTTTTTTCCTGGCCGGCGGAATTGCCCGTTTATGGGACCGTTATTCTCTGCGCCGCGTGGAATACCACCGCCGTTTGAGCTCTCACCGCGTTTTCTTCGGTGAAGAAGTGCAAATGGAAGTCGAGGTTTCCAACCGGAAACCGTTACCTTTACCATGGCTGCAGGTTGAGGACCAGATACCGAATGAAGTGACAATGGCGAAAGGCAAAACAACGCCAGCGTATTCTATGACCCAACAGCGTCTCACAAATCTATTTTCCATCAGCTGGTACCATAAAATTACAAGACATTATTCACTGAAGTGTCCCCACCGCGGCTATTTTATTTTCGGGCCGACAACAATCAGTTCAGGCGATGTCTTCGGTTTTTTCAAACGTTATCAGGAAATCGATTCACTGGATCGTTTAATGGTATACCCGAAAATTGTGCCTCTGGAAAAACTTGGTATTCCTTCGCGGCAGCCGATCGGTGAGATCCGTACAAGAAATCATCTCTTTCATGACCCAGTGTTAACCATGGGTATCAGGGAGTATCAATTCGGGGACAGCATGAAAAGCATCCATTGGAAAAGCACTGCCCGTACCGGCCGTTTACAAACCAAAATCTTTGAGCAGACCACGACGGTGGATATGGGCATTTTTCTGGATGTGCGCACGGTTAAACCTCCCTATCAGGGCGTTGTGTCCGCAAAGCTGGAACTGGCAATTGTAACTGCAGCTTCAATGGCTAGCAATGCCATTAACGAGGGATACCGCGTAGGCTTATATGTCAATCAAAACAGCCCCGATTCAGCAGAACCGATCCGCATTCCTCCCAGCCGCCATCCCGAGCAATTAAAACACATCCTGGAAGCGCTGGCGCCGATACAGCCGTTCGATGCGATGCCAATTGCCAGGCTGGTAGTGAATGAAAGCAGAAATTTGCCGTGGGGCAGCACACTCGTCGTAATTACGGCGGCGCCTACCGAACCGCTTTTAGCAGCACTTTTCCATCTGCACAGGATCGGGCGTAAGGTCGTGCTGATTACAATCGGCGACAGCGGCTCAATAAGCAGCAACGGGCTGACCACTTATCATGTTAGCGATGATATAGCCTGGGAAAAGATGGAAACAATAAAACTGGGGGCAAGAGGATATTAAAAGTGTCGATATTTTCCCGGTTCAATAAGATCAATTGGATCGCTGATATCCTGACTCCATCAGCCGTCATTCTGACCGAGGTTTTTTGGCTGTATCCGTGGCTGGTTTATTTCGGGAAAACTTTAGATTTGGTAGTCCGGAAAACACCGCTCAGTCTGTTATCGTTAATCATCACGCTTGTACTTTCTTTCATTGTTACCCGGTTTCTACTGAAACAAAAATGGCCGTTGATCTGGATTCAAACGCTTATCGTGGCCTGCGGCCTGGTCGCAATTTTCCTGATTCTGAGAATTGAATATAATGACGGCTCCAATTTGTTCAGCAGCCAGTGGTTTGTTTCGTATGGACACGTAATTTTCAATTTCATTTCAGCCAGACACCCGTTTATATTAGCGATTATTGCCGGATTGTATTTCTGGTGGCGCGGCATCAGCCTCGGCCGGTCTCATTTTTATTTTGAAGACATCTATCACACTTTCATGATCGAACTGGCCTTAATGGTGCTTTTAGTCATCATGTGGGGTTTTAGTTTTCAAGGTCAAGCGGTGCGGACTTTGAATGCCGATATCGTGATTTATATCATCGGATTTTTCTTTTTCGGCCTGGTAGCCATGGCTTTATCTAATTTGCGCATTGTTCAGGAACGCTTAAAAACTAAAGGGGAGTCCTCTAAAAATTTCAGCCGAAAGTGGCTCTCGATTATTCTTACGGTCATTGTCGGTATGGTTTTGTTAGGCATCGGTTTCGCCAGCATCTTTTCTCCACAGTTTATCTCCGCATTGGGTAGATTCATGCAAGCGGTTTCAAACGTTTATGACAAAGTTGTCTTGTTCCTGTTGTACGCCATCGGTTTTATTGTTCAGTTGATAAGCTATGTCTATCAATGGTTAATAAATTTGATCACCAAAGGGAAACAACCGGAACCGCCAACAATGGAAGCAGCTGCGCCTCCAACCAATGTAAACGGGAATACGCCCGGGACCTTCCCTGAATGGATCCTTACTACCGTGAAGGCAGTTATTTTAATAGCAATTGTGGGAGCTGTGATCTTCCTGATTTACAAAGCCGTCCAACGCAGGCATTCCATGCAAACAGACGAAGATTTAGATGAAGAAAATGAATCGCTCTGGAGTTGGGGTGGTTTTAAATCTGATATTGCGGAATTTTTCAAGATGTTGTTTAGACGATTTCAGCGCAAAGCTAAAACCGTTCCTGCTACTGCACCGATAAACTGGCAGCCGGAGGAAGATGTGAAACATAGATTGAGTATCCGGGAGATTTATCAGCATTTGCTCTGGCAAGGCGCCCGTTTAAGCATCCCGCGGGAAGATTTCGAAACACCGTCCGAATATGCTTTACGCCTGGGCCAAGCGGTGCCGGAAAGCAGCGAACCGCTTAATAAAATCACCGGTTTATATCTTGATGTGCGTTACGGAGAACAACAGATCGAAGAAAAAACGACGGCTGATGCCAATACGCTCTGGCAAAACCTGCTTGGTATTCTTAATCGGCCTGCAGGGGAATAATAGAAAAACGTAATCTTTATTCCAGGTTGTTAAAATTAGTGTTTTTGTATCACCTGGCTATAAATTACTTTGCCGTCTGGGTCACGAAAGATTAAATTAGCATTAGTGGCATTAACGGTCACATCCATAAAGGCATAGTCATTACTGGCATACCAGACACTTTCGGGAGAAATATACTGGCGCGGATCGTCGGGCTTTCCGCCAAATCCTCCGCAGATAACATAATTGACACCGGATTTCTGCAGCAATTCCAACTGATGTGCGTGACCTGAAAACACCATATCCACGCCATATTTTTCAAACAATGGTGATAATTTATTAATTGTTTCCGGATTATCGTACCATTTCCAACCGTCGGTAATTGAACCCGAAGCATAATAGAATCCGTGTCCCACGACAATTTTCCAGTCATCCTTCGGAATACTGGCCAGCTGATTTTCCAGCCAGGCGCCCTGTTCAGCCGTAAAGCTTTCAGCGCTCCATTCCAGGTCGATCATCAGGAAATGCACGTTCCCCACATCGATCCGCTGCCAGAGCCGTGTGCCGGACTGCAGCACCATCCCTGACGGTTCGCAATAGCCCTCGTAGCGGCCTAGTCCGCCTAATAAAGTGTCATGATTGCCGACTATATATTTCGCCGGAATCTCCGATGTGGTTACGGACATTGTTTTCAGCGCTTCCTGCCATTGACTATCTGTGAATCCATGTTCAACCAGGTCGCCGAGATAAAAAAACATATTATATCCCTTAGCCGGGTCGACGATCTGGTGCAGCATTTTGGAAGTCAGGTCGGTGCGCGAATCCTCCGCGCCAAAATGGGCGTCGCTTCCCACCGCGAAATGTAATGGTTTTCCCGCCGCCGGCGGACTGTTGAAATAAATTTTTTGACCGTTATTGACCTGGTACCAGTATCTGGTATCAGGCTGTAAATTATTTAATGCGAAGACGTGCTGCTTCGCTGGTTTTTCTTCATTCAGTGTGAAAGAAGCATTGTCCGGTCCCCATTTGACGGTATTGCTGGTGGCTTTCTCCGTGTTAAAGACAATTGCCAGGTTCGGTACGCCGTTAACACCGGAGCCGTCTTCAATCAGCAATTGCGGTGATTGGCCGCCTTTTAACGGCCCCGGAATCATACCGACATAAAAGAAGGCAAAGACGAAAATTACGATTCCCAGCAACGTCCCGGCGCGCACGAAAAATGACAGGATATTAGTGCTGTGTTTCGCTTGTCTGGAGTGCAGATGCTTTTCCAGCAAAGTCAGAGCGGCCAAAACCAGGCCGAATACTCCCAGGATGATAAATAGTTTCTGGAAAGTGCCGTTGACCCGGAAAAGTCCGATGGTGCCGTGCTGACTGAACGCCCAGCCCAGGAAAACGAACATCAGCGCCGCGGCCAGTATTGCCAACCAAAAGAAAATATTCTTCTTCACCGTAAATTGCCTCTTGATATTTACTATTGCCAGTCCACCTGAGGTGGATGGCAACCGCTGTGTGAAAATAGACTTTTATAAGAAAAATGCGTTATTGTCCTCATGATCCTCACATTGTGTGTAGTAATCCCCGTGAGTTCGCCACGTCGCTACATTCTTCGCGATAGGATTAACGCAGTCGTTTAATATACTCCACTAACTCAGGCAGTATTTCGCCGGCTTTACCGCGCAGGCTGATATCGCATAACGGGGTCAATTCCGTTTCATATAAATTAACCTCGATCAAAATGCCGCCATTGCTGCGGACTTCCAGCGGAAAATCGGCAGCTGGATAGACCAAAGCCGATGTACCCACAGTCAGCATGCAATCGGATTTGCGGGTTTCACGCTGGCAAATTTTCAAGACATCGAGTGGAATCGGCTCGCCGAACATGACAATGTCCGACTTGATGATACCGTTGCATTTGGGACAACTGGGCGGTATTTTATCCATTGAAATATCGTCTCTGTCGTATCTGGCGTTGCATTTGATGCAGCGCACCTTCTTGATGTTTCCATGAATCTCTGCCACTTTTATGCTGCCTGCCGTCAAATGCAGGTTATCGATATTCTGGGTGATAAGATACTTCATAATGCCCATTTCTTCGAGGTTGGCCAGCGCATAATGTGCCGGATTCGGGATTGCTTCATCGGCGGCCTTTAAAAATTTCCAGTCGCTGCCTGCTCCTTTCATCGTTTTTTCCCAGTGCGATTTAGGGTTGGCCAAAAACTTTTGGTAGCCGTCCATCGGCGGCTCTCCTAATTCCGTCCACAGACCGCCGGGGCCGCGGAAAGGCCGGACGCCGCTTTCGACTGAAATACCCGCGCCGGTCAGGCAGGTGACATACTTGCTGGTGAATATTAGTCTCGCTGCTTTTTCAATATCACCGGGCATGTTATTAATCCTAAAACTACTTGATTATGGACTATCGAATCTTGATTCCTCGAATTTTACTTCAAGAAATAATCATTTTTTTCAGCGCTTCCAGACTTTCTTTCGCTTTTTCTCGCGGTCTTACCTCGATGCAGTAATCGAGGACATCTGCTACACTCAGTTTATGCAAATAGCGGAGGAAATCCATTTCTCCTGTGCCGATTACCAGATGGCGCCGCCTATTGCTTTTCTCAAATCGCCGGGTATCATGCAAATGCACTTGCTTAACATGTTGCAGGTTCTTGATGAAGAATTCCTCTTCCATCGGATTATTCCAGCTTTTCGCCAGATCCCAGCATAATGCCAGTTTATTGTCATTTAAATAAGGCTGCAAGATCGAGAAAACAAAATCATCTACCCTTTCGTTCTCAACGCAAATCACAAACCGGTTATCAGCCAGTTTAATTAGCATATCCAGGTTTTTCACTACAAAATCCTTGAAAATGGGAATATCTTCTGCAGGGACATCGATTACCGGTATTGTATCTGTTTTATAAGATATTACTCCTCCCAGATGGATAGTGATGATCTGAGCATGAACCCGTGCGGCAAAATCAAAGAGCGCCTGGAAATATTCCATCACCCCCTGTCTCAGATAATTGCTATATTGAAAAAGCGACGTTACTTCGTCAGGCGCATGAATGGCAACGTGGATTCCCTTTGTTTCGACAAAAGCAGCAATTTTGTTCAATTGTACCTCAGATTGTGTTTCGAAAGATAAATGCGGCGACTCAACTGCGAGCTGAATGCCGGCAAAACCGTATGAGCATATTCGAGCGCATCTATAATCGATTTATCATAGACAGCATGATAACTGACTCGATCGAGAATACAGGATAATTTTGAATTTTGGTTTTCGTTCATTTGGATTTTTACATCAACAAACTACGCGGTCTATATTGTATTGCTTCGGCCAGGTGCGGCGCTTTAATTATATCACTATCCTCATGGTCTGCGATTGTGCGCGCCAGTTTTAAAATACGGTGGAAAGCCCGCGCCGATAGATTCAATTGTTTCATTGCCGCTTTAAGCAGGCTCTGCGCCGATTCTTCCACCTGGCAGTATTCCCGGACATCTGCTGCCGACATATCGGCGTTACTGTTCAATTTTGTACCTTTAAAGCGTTCCAGCTGCTTTTTCCGGCTGGCCGTAACCCGCGCCTGTACTTTCTCCGATTTTTCTCCCAGCCGGTCGTCTGCCAGTTTCTCGTAATCGATACGCGGCACTTCGACGAAAATATCCACCCTGTCGAGGAAAGGCCCGCTGATTCGTTTCTGGTACCTGGCGACCGTACCTTGTGCGCACGTGCACTGCTTAACCGGGTCGCCGAAATAGCCGCAAGGACAGGGATTCATCGCGCCCACCAGCATGAAATTGGCCGGGAAGGTGACACTCCCCTGCGCGCGTGAGATCGAGACCACCCTGTCTTCCAGCGGCTGCCGTAATACTTCCAGCAGGGTGTGCCCGAATTCCGGTAATTCGTCTAAAAAGAGCACCCCGCGGTGGCTCAGGCTGATTTCTCCAGGTTTGGGAAAATGCCCGCCGCCCACCAGCCCGACATTGGAGGTTGTGTAGTGCGGTGAACGAAAAGGCCGCTGCCGCATCATCGGGGTGGAAGGCGGCAATAACCCGCTGATGCTGTAGATCTTGGTCACTTCGATGGCTTCATCGTTGGTCATCGGCGGCAATATGGAACACAACGAACGCGCCAGCAGTGTTTTACCACTACCCGGCGGCCCCATCATGACGACGTTGTGACCGCCCGCGGCGGCAATCTCCAGCGCTCTTTTTACGTGTTCCTGCCCTTTGATATAGGCAAAATCGATACCGGTCATCTCCGGGGGAATATATTCTTCATCCGCGACGTTGATGGGCACCGGCAGCGGCTGGCCTTCTTTATTGAGATAGGCGGCAATTTGAGCTAGATTTGCGAAAGGTAATATTTCCACGCCGTCCACCAGCGATGCTTCCTTCGCACTGGCTTCTGGCACAATAATCCGTGAGAATCCCTGTTCATGGCTGGCGGCGACCATCGGCAGAATGCCTGGTGTATGACGCAGCGAGCCATCAAGTCCAAGTTCTCCCAAGAAAACCAGGCCGTCAGCTTCCGCTGGAGCTTGGCCGGTGGCAATGATGGTCGCTACGGCAATCGGCAGGTCGTAAGCCGGGCCGGCTTTTTTCAAATTGGCTGGCGCCAAAGCGGCCACGACCCGGGTACCCGGGAACCTAAAGCCGGAATTCCGCACAGCGGCGCGGACACGCTCACGGGCTTCCTGCACAGCGGCATCCGGCAAACCGACAACAGCAAAGAAAGGTAGTCCGCCTGAGATATCAACTTCTACCTCGACGATGACCCCTTCCATTCCCACGACGGCACAACTTCTAACTTTTGCTAACATGTGATTAGGAATTATGTTACATGTTAGTAGTTGATACTGTCAAGCTATTTCAATTTATTAAGGAAATGTTTAGTTACCGGACGGTCCATTGATGGATGCATCATTGTTGTAGCCGTTGCTTTCCCAATAGCCGCGGAAATTAGTGTTCGACGATAATTCGATACGAGTTACCCACTTTGCCCATTTATACCCGAATTTACCGTTGGCTACCACCTGAAAAGGGAAACCGCGGTCCGGGGGCAAAGTGATGTCATTGAGCTTCATCCCCAGAATTATGTTGTTGTCATTCAGGTATTTTAAATCCAGCGAAGTGTAGCCTTTTGGGTCGTCTGCGGTGTAAAAAATCGCGATAACCGCATCCGGTTTGACACCGGCGTCTTTGAAAATAGCGCTCAATGCGGGGCCGGTCCACTTTGCGGTGAAATTCCAGCCCTCGACACAATTCAAATCCATCAGCTGCGATATCTGGGGATAAGCCTGCAAATCAGCATAACTCAGACTGAGCGGGTGGTCTACCAGCCCGTCGACGGTGAGTTTATAGGTATCCTTGTTAATGACCTGGGTGCCTTTCAGAGCATTGTTAAGCTGGTCTTTGATCGCAGTCAGCTTAACCCCCTGAAATTCCGTCGCTTCCACTTCTCCCGGAACAGTGGTATATGTCACGCGACTACAGGCTGATAACGGCAGAGATACCAATGTGAGAATTGCTGATAAAGTTAGAAACAATAATTTAGATTTCTGCATTTTAAGTTATACACCCTCTCCTTGACCCATATGGGGGCGAGGGAACTACGCTTAAACTCCCGCCAGTTCTCTGCCGAATTGCAGCAGTCTTTTCACCCGCTCTGTATCATTGGTTTCCGCGTATATCCGCAGGATCGGCTCGGTGCCGGAGAACCTGATTAATAACCAGGAATTATCCGCCAGGATAAAGCGGAACCCATCCTGTGTATCCAACCTGGCCACTTTGACGTTTTCGATACTTCTTGGCGCACCGTTACGCACACGATCGATGATGGCCTGCCTCTTTTCTTGCGGGAAATGCAGGTCGATCCGGTCATAATAATGCTCCCCGACCTTGCTGTAAAGATAGGCTAATAGCTGTGACGGTGTTTTGCCGGTTTTTACCATGAAATCCAGGAAATAAAGTCCCGCCGGAATTGCGTCACGCTCCGGGATATGTCCGCGGAAACCATAACCGCCGCTTTCCTCGCCGCCAATCAGGGCATTTTGTGTGATCATCAACGGCGCGACATATTTAAAGCCCACCGGAGTCTCGTAGACCGGCACTTTGTAAATTTCCCCCAATCTGTCGAGCATTGCAGTGCTGGTGATGGTTTTCACCAGCGGGCCGCGTTCACCCCGCACTTCCAGCAAGTATAAACAAAGCAGCGCAAATACCTGCAACTGTGTCAGAAAGCCCCCTTTTTCATCAACAATACCGATGCGGTCGGCATCACCGTCTGTGGCTAAACCCACGCTGGCTTTTTGCTGCGTGACGAGCGCTAAAAGCTTCTGCAGATTGACGGCAATCGGTTCAGGATTAATTCCCGGGAAACAGGGATTACGTTCGCCGTTAATCTCTGTGATTTGAGTAGTGCCGCCGCTCAGCAGCCGCTTGAAATTTCCCGCGCCCACGCCGAACATGGAATCGACGGCTACCTTGAGGCCGGTATTGCATAAGCTGTCGAGATTAACGAGCTTGCTGACACTGGCGAAATAGGCGGGTGTCAAGTCCATGTATTCAACGGCTTTGGTATTTAATGCTTGCGCTAGCGGCATTGTATTAATTTTATTTGCGTTAAAAGCCAGGTCGATGTATTTTTCTACCTCGAGCGAGGTCTCTTCGGAAACACTGGCGCCGGTTTCCTCGCGGAATTTAAAACCGTTCCATTTTGCTGGATTGTGGCTGGCTGTGATGGCAATGCCGCCCCCGGTCTTTTTACTGATCACCCCGAAAGAAACAAACGGGGTGGGAATTGCTTTGGGCGAGAGATAGACTTTGATGCCGTTGGCTGCGATTACTTCGGCAGCGGCAGCGGCAAAATCTTCGGAGGCGAAACGATGGTCGTAACCAATATAGATTCCGCGTCCGGCCAGCCCTTTTTGTTTCAGGTAATCGGCCGCACCTTGCGCGCAGAAACGCACATTAGTAAAGGTGAAATCGTCCGCAATGACTGCCCGCCAACCGTCGGTGCCGAATTTGATGGGGTTATTCATCTTCAACCTCCCGCAAGAAATCCG
>PMMG01000131.1 GCA_003162335.1 Dehalococcoidia bacterium | reverse complement strand
TAAAATCTTGCGTTTCAAGAGGTCGTCAAGCCTTGTCATAAACTGGGCTTCTGAATTCGCCAGTCGCTTTTCCACATCGCGCAGTTCTGCCTCGCGGCGCTCCAGTTCTTTCTGGTCTATTGCCGCTAGATGTTCCTTAACCAATTGCGGGTCTGAAAACTGCCCGAGGTACTCTATTACCGCCTTCTCCAGTTTGGGAGCGGAATGACCATTATAAACAGAACACAGCTCCCGCGAACGCATAGCGTGGGAACAATAGTAGTTATGGTAATGTTTTCCTTTGTGCGCATATCCTGCCTTCCCTACCATGGGACCCTCGCAGTGACCGCAGCGAGCGATACCACCCAACAAATACACGCTCGAATGAGCTCTGCCTCTAGGCGATTCCCTCCTGATATTCAGCCGCTCCTGAAGTGTTACCCACTCCTCGTGAGAGAGGATTGCGGGGAAGAAGTTGGCCACTTCCACCAGTTCGGTGCGCGGATTCCCTTTCCGTGGCTTTCTGCCATAAACTAGTTTACCGGAGATAGCCGGATTAGTGAGAATGTTTTGCACAGTGAAAGCGGCAAATGGTCGACCGCCACGAGCGCGGTAACCCATTAACGTTATCTTATCCCCTATAGCCTTATAGCCCAGATTCTCTTCCACTGCTAGGCGGCACATCTCCCGCACTGCAGGTTCTTCATCGGGATTCAGTTCCCAGCGCACACTAACCTTATCCTCCTTTATCGCTCGTATCGGCCTTAGTCCGTACGGAGGTCTGGCAGCGTGAACACCTTTGGATACGGCTCTGCCCATATTAGCTCTCACCCTTAATGAAGTACGATGACTCTCAGCGCCAGCCATGCCAGCTTTGAGGAGTAGAACCAGTTCCTCTCCGATATCTTCGTCGGTGGCTACAACCTTGACGCCGGCTTCCTCCAGTTCCCAATATCGGCGTAGGATTTCGCGGGGGTTCCGGCCAAACCTGTCCAGAAATTGCACAACTATGACGTTGGCACCCCCTCCATGGACGTACTCCACCAGGTGACGGTACTCCTTCCGATCATCACGGCGCCCGGTGACTACATCGGTGAAGGCGGTAACCGGTACGAGACCCTGTCGCTGGCAGTATTGCTGAAAGTGGACTTCCTGGGTTTCCAGTGAACTATGCCTTTCTCCCGTCTGCCCAACGGAGGATACTCGTAGATACCCTACAGCTTTGCCGGAACCTGAATCTGTAGCCATAGCCATCACTCCTTTTAGTAATGATGGCAAAAGCATACCATAATTGTGCTATAATGTCAATGTCATCACGCTGAGGTCGGAGGTTCAAGTCCTCTCGCCCCGACCATTTCGCAGAGCTCAACCAGCCTCATCCAGCCTTTTCACGAAGTTCAAGCTGCAAACTCACACAGTCAATTATACTAATGTTTCAGGCTAGCTTTCAACGGAAGTGTCTGCAGCGTTCAATAACATTTCAACGGATTTCAGTCAATGCTTATTTCGTAAACCTGATAAATCTAAAACCTGCATCAAAACAATCGAGTTTTCTGAGGAAACCATATTTTTTATCCCATTCTCCTGAATTCAAATCCTTCTGCAGCTTTGATAAGCCTTTTTGAACACATTCGGGCGAGGCTAAAGCAAAACCGGATGTATTCTCTCTCATCTTTTCGTCAAGATATATTTCAGGCCTGTTCCATCCGGAACTCATGTTCATGTCTACCAGATCATCAGGCAAAGGAAATTTTTTTACTATCGCGGACCAGCGATTTTTTGTAGCAATCAATTTAATAGTTTCATTAATAGGCGGAAAAGTTTTTGCCACATCCCGAGCGATTTCAGGAAAATAATCATTAAACCAGAATTTCTCACTCTCCCTTGGATCCATTGTAAAAATTACAATGGGTCCTTCCGGACAGATTCTAGCTAATTCCTGTATTGCTTTATTAGTATTCGAAAAATGGTGAAATGCCAGAATAATAATTACACCGTTTATCGAATTATCGGGTAATGGTATTAATTCTGCCGCGCCGGATAACCACGTTACATCCTTATTCGGAACGGCTTGTTTTCTCATTATGTCTGACGGCTCGACCGCAATGATTTTATAACCGGAATTCGCAAGCGCATTGCTGTAGTTTCCCGTTCCCGCACCGATATCTGCGACCGTTAAGCCTGTTGGTAAATTTAGCAGGTCTTTAATTGCTGAGATAATTCTTACATCGGCATTGCGATGGTTATTGTAGCTTACGCCAATTGAGTCATAAAGAGTCTGATGCATATTGTTCTCCCAACAAATATTACTCAAACTCAGGCAGCAGGGCATATAGTAATAACGGGGCACACCGGCATGTAATGCATTTTGGTGCGCAATATTTTACGGGCTGTCTCACTCTCTTCCATCCGGACTATACCGTCGGCTCTGGCTTACAACCAGATCTGCGAACTCTCTTTAGAAGAGAGATGCTTGCGGGCTCTCCACTGGGGATTACCGCCGATAGGGGATTTCACCCTGCCCTGAGAATAAGTTAACCTATTCTATGACTATTTTAGAGGGATTGTCAAAGATGAAAGGTGTCAAACCGATGATGTTATATGATTGTCTTTAATTTTACTATTTCCTTAATTTCCAGTATCATGTGCATATGATGGAATTTATCCCCGGGTTGAAACTTAGCAGATTGTTTTATCAGGAAGCAGTCCGGCCCATTCTGGAGAAGCATTTCCCCGGACTGGTTTATTCTGCAGCCTTGATCGGGCACGGCTCGGAAGTTCTTGGATATGATACTCCACGTTCAATGGATCATCACTGGGGGCCACAATTGCAATTATTTCTCACAGAAAATGATTATCCAAAATACAGGCTTGATATCAAGAATGCCCTGGGTAATGAATTACCTCACAAATTCATGGGTTATTCTACCAGTTTCGGTGACCCTCAAAATACAGGCGTACAACTTTTAGTGGAACAGGAAGACGGGCCGGTAAATCACCGCGTGGTTATCGTTACTCCAAAGACCTTCTTCCGGCATTTTCTTAATTTTGATCCTTATAGTGAAATCAGCGTCACGGATTGGCTTACTTTTCCTCAGCAGGAATTGCTTTCTATAACACAGGGAAAGGTCTTCTGGGATGGTTTAGGAGAATTAAATACCCTGCGTAAAAAATTCAGTTATTATCCGCAAGATGTTTGGTTATTCCTGATTGCCTGTCAATGGAAAAAGATATCTCAACAGGAAGCCTTTATCGGACGCTGCGGAGAATTGGGCGACGAGCTTGGTTCAAGGACTATCGCCGCTGATCTGGTTAAAGAGCTGATGCAGCTGTGCTTTTTGTTCGAAAAAACCTATTTCCCTTACAGTAAATGGTTTGGCACAGCTTTTTCCCGCCTAAAATGCGCGGGTAAATTGGCACCCGTTTTTACCACGATATTGAACTCTTCAAACAATAAGGAACGAGAGTCCCACCTGGCACAAACTTACGTAATTGTTGGTAAACTGCATAATTCGCTGGGCATCACGAAACCTGTTGAATCCAAAATAACCAGTTATTTTGGACGACCCTATAAGGTTATCCACGCCGAGCGTTTTTCCGATGCCGCGATCGACGCGATTCAAGACAAAAAACTCAAGTCCATCAAACCGCTGATCGGCTCCATCGACCAATTCATTGATAATACCGATTTCCTCAGCAGCCCGAAGCTATTCAGAGAGACAAAGCAATTGTTTAATATAAAAGGATAATGCAAAACATATGGCAAGAAATATCGAAATAAAAGCGCGAATTGAGGACATCGAACTACTAAAGGCTAAAGTTGCGGACATGGCGGACAAAGGACCAATCGAGATATTCCAGGACGATACTTTCTTTTCCTGCCCGAACGGCCGGATGAAGCTGCGCACTTTTTCAGATACGGAAGCAGAACTCATTTTCTACCGACGGCCAAACCAGTCGGGACCGAAAGAGTCGGTTTATTCTATTGCCCCGATAGCTTCACCGGACAAAACCAGGGAAGTATTATCGCAGGGATACGGTCAAACCGGGCGGGTGCGCAAACACAGAACATTGTTCATTATCGGCAGAACCCGTGTGCACCTTGATCAAGTCGAGGGATTGGGCGATTTTATCGAACTTGAGGTAATGCTGGCTGACAAAGAACCAACCGAGGCTGGAGTTGTTGTAGCGAACAAACTGCTCGACAAACTCGGAATTTCTTCTGACCGGTTGATTGAAGGGGCTTATGTCGAATTATTAAACAAAGGGGTTGATTAGCCCGTACAAATAATACAGCCGCCCGTATCAGGACAAACGCCGTTCGTCCCTACAAAACAATTTTGGTAATGGCTATTTTACTATTGTCGTCATTTTGTGTATCATGTGCATATGATGGAATTTATCCGGTCCGGAGGCAGATCATGCCTGAAACAATTACCAATTGGATAAAAGAAGGCTCGCCCTGGTTGAAATATGCCGTGGAAACGCAATTACTGGATAAGAAATCAGACGCCGCGCCGGTGGTGAAAGATACATCCATCAGCGCGGTTATCGCACGCCTCAAAGATGAGAAAGTCGGGATTCCGGCGCTAAAAACCGGGAAGGTCGCTTACACGAGCACCGGCAACGCCTTCTGGGACCTGTATTTTCTGGCTGACATCGGATTGAGCGCCAAAGATATCGGCATTGAGAAAGAAATAAAAGAGTTTTTCAAGCTGCAACTGGCGGACGGTTCATTTATCCTGCAGGACGGCACCAAGGCGAGTTTTTACTGCATCCCGACAATCATTTTGTCGTCTCTGGCAAAGATGGGTTACAAAGACGATCCGCATATTAAAAAATATATTCAGAATATCATTGATTTACAGCGTCTGGACGGCGGGTGGCACTGCGCGCTAAACAGGGCTAAAGGTAAAAAGTTACAGGATTCGGAGTCCTGCCCAATGGATAATGTCAACGTGCTGATGCTACTGGCGCAGAATGATGAATACCGGACAGACTCCCGTTTCAACGGCGCCATCGATCTGCTGCTTTCCCACTGGCAGAGAAGGGCAGAGCCGTGGCGGCCTTATGGTTTCGGCATCGGCGGCGATTTCGCCAAACTCAAATACCCGGCGGTGAAATACGGCATGCTCAGATTTCTGGATGTGCTTTCAATGTATCCCCACGCGCTGAAAAGCCCGGAATTCCAAGATATGGTGAAATTCGTGCAGCAAAAAGCGAAAAAAGGCAAATACATCGCCGAATCAGTGTCGCGGGCTTACGCCGAGTTTGATTTCGGGCAAACGAAAGAGCCCAGCCGCTGGATCACTTTTCTGGTGAATCGCATTGAAAAAAGGGCAAACGCCGGTCAGGAGGGAAATTTACGATGAAAATATTCCAGGTGGACGCTTTTACGAATCAGGTTTTTAAGGGGAATCCGGCCGGTGTGTGCATTCTTCCCCCGGATAAAATGACCGATAATGCATTAATGCAAAACATCGCAATGGAAATGAACCTGTCGGAGACGGCCTTTCTGTGCAAACAGGGAGCCGAATACCAGTTGCGCTGGTTCACCCCGGAAACCGAAGTGCAATTCTGCGGTCACGCTACACTGTCTTCGGCGCATATTCTGTGGGAGACCGGCGTGGAGGATAAACAGGACACGATTCAATTTAATACCCAGACCGGCAAACTCTTCGCCCGCTACAAACAGGGTAAGGTGGAGCTGGATTTTCCCGCTTTCGACACGCAAAAAGCGCCTGTGCAAAAAAATGTCAATATGGCGCTGGGGATCGTCCCTATTTTTACCGGCACCACCCGGACGATATATCTGATCGAGGTCGAGGATTTAGAAACGCTGAAATCAATCAATCCCAATTTTTCGAAACTGAAAGAGCTGCGGCGGGGATTTTGTGTTACATGCAGGTCAGATAAGCCGGAATATGATTTCTATTCCCGCTATTTCGCGCCGGCCGTCGGTGTCAATGAAGACCCGGTGACCGGCTCTGCGCATGCTTCACTGGCGCCCTACTGGAGTAAAAAACTGGGGAAAAACATCATGCGAGCTTTTCAGGCTTCCAAACGCGGCGGTTTTCTGGAATGCGAGATGGCAAAAAACGACCGGGTCTTGATCAGGGGAGATGCCAAAACGGTGTTTGAAATAGAAATGCGAGACGGAAAATAATCAAACAAATCCGAAATACGAAGCACGAAATACTAAATAATATCAAAATCTAAAATCATAATAGGAGTGGATTCCTGCCTGCTCAGGAATGACAATTGAAGAATTATGCCAAAAACAACAAATCCAACCTGGTATGAGCGCGTGCCGAAGGTGGAACTGCATCTGCACCTGGAGGGGGCGATCCCGCTGGAGGCTTTATGGGAGCTGGTCCAAAAATACGGCACCGACCCTTCCGTGACCGATATTGAAGTATTAAAGCGGAAATTTCAATACAAGGATTTCCCCCATTTTCTCGCAACATGGGTCTGGAAAAACCAGTTCCTGCGGGAGTACGACGATTTTACTTTTATTGCCGAAGCGGTGGCAAAAAGTCTGGTGCGTCAGAATATTCGATATGCAGAGGTGTTTTACACTCCCTCGGATTTCTTTGAACACGGGCTGGAAACCCAAAAGCTGACCGAAGCTATCCGCAGCGGACTTGCGCGTGTGAAGCAGACTGAAGTCAAACTGATCATGGACTTTTGCCGCGACCGCGGTCCGGAAAACGCCGTCAACAATCTCTCCACGGTCAACGAAGTGAAGCAGCTGATGGTGATCGGCGTGGGGCTTGGCGGTTCGGAACAGGCCTTTCCCCCGGAACCGTTCGCAGAAGTTTACGAGCAAGCGCGCAAACTGGGTTTTCACACCACTGCCCATGCCGGCGAAGCAGCCGGACCGACCAGTATTTGGGGCGCGATCCGCAGTTTAAAAGTGGAAAGAATCGGGCACGGCACGCGGGCAATCGAAGATGAGCAGCTGATGAAATATCTAGCCGAAAAAAAAATCCCGCTGGAATGCTGTCCTTTGTCCAACGTCCGTACCGGAGTGGTGAAATCCATTGACGCTCATCCGGTGAAGAAATTTTATGACGCGGGCCTGCTGGTGACCGTCAATACCGACGACCCGGCGATGTTCGGCAACTCGCTGGCGGAAGAATATCAACTGCTGGAAGAGCGGCTGGGTTTTTCCCGGGATGAAGTCCGCACACTGATCCTCAACGGGATCGAGGCATCCTGGCTGGCAGAAAAGCGTAAGCAAGTAATGACAGATAGTTTTTGTAAAGATAAAGACTGGCTGGAATGAAAACTGTGAATAATAAAAATCATGATAGATTTCTGGCGGAACAAATCGAATATTACCGCGCCCGTTCCAACGAGTACGACGAATGGTTTTTCCGTCAGGGACGCTACGACCACGGGCTGGAACTGAACAAGAGCTGGTTCGGTGAAATCGAGACCCTGCGCAGAGCAGTGAACAGCTTCAAACCGTCCGGTGAGATTCTAGAACTGGCTTGCGGCACGGGGATATGGACGCAATTTTTAGTGCAATATGCCGATGAGATCACCGCTGTGGATGCCAGTCCCGAAGTCATCAACGTGAACAGAGCCCGCACTAAATCCCCGAAAGTACAATATATTGAAGCTGACCTTTTTAACTGGCAGCCGGATAAAAAATACGATGTTGTTTTCTTCGCTTTCTGGCTTTCGCACGTGCCGCCGGAACGATTTGCCAGCTTCTGGAGCAGCGTCGAAAAAGCGCTAAAACCGCAAGGACGGGTATTCTTCATCGACTCACGCTTTGAACAGACCTCCACGGCCAGGAACCATATCCTGGAAAATCCCAGGGATACCGTCATTAAACGTCGCCTGAACGACGGACGGGAATTCAATATCGTCAAGGTTTTTTATGAGAACAAAGAGCTTGAGGACAAATTGCGGGACGCTGGCTGGAAAATAAAGGTTGAGAATACGCCGCAATATTTCCTTTACGGTTACGGCGGCGGAATAAAAACGGTATAAAATTGTCACATCTTTTTATCCAGTGTTATTACTTCTACACGTCTTAGTCCATACAATATAGTTGTCTGACATCCCTCTGAATCCCGCCCACAGGAGAATTGTATGGATAGAATATTCAGGCTGACAAAATCAATTTCATTCTATTTAAGCTGGCTTTTTATGTCCCCCGTGAAGCGATATGCTTATTTATGGGAAAAAACAAGGAAATTAAATGATTTTGGTTATACCATGCGCAGTCCGGTGGTAATTCCTAATAAATAGCAGAAGATAAAAAGAGGTAAAAATGGGTATTTTGTTAGTAATCGCAATTATTATTCTCGTGTTATGGCTGCTGGGATTTATCTTCTTTAAAAGCATCGGCGCGCTGATTCATATTGCGTTGGTAATTGGGGTTATTTTACTGATCATCTGGCTACTGCGAGCGGTATTCAAGCTTTTCTAAGAGCCAGGGCGTGTTCGCAAAGTTTCTATTGCTAAATCAATTCTCGCTCTTTGTGAGAAAATTCATAACATCGCGGTTAAAATGTGGTTTTAGCATTGCCGTGTGTCCGGTGTTTTTGTAGAGAATCAATTGAGCATCCGGAATGCGCTCGGCCGTCTCCCGCACCGGATAGAAACAGTCTTTGTCCCCGCCGATGACCAGAGTAGGCTCCTTGATCTCCACCAGCCGGTTTTTAAAGTCGAACTTATCTTCCGCTTCCAGTTCCGCCACGCCGTCAGCAGGGTCTTGCGGGTTCTCAAAAACGACTTTTCCCAAAAGCCAAAAAACAACGGTAGCAACAGGTTTTACCGGTCCCGCCGTTATACTTGCCTGGACCGCCGCCGCCGCCCGCCATTTCCCCTGCAGGGTTAAATCGATCAACTTCCGCTGCAGTTTGGCTCCCCCCTCAATTAAATGGTAACCGGTCATCGCCAGCACCAGCCGGTGCACCAGTTCCGGATGATCCGCTGCGAATTGCTGGGCGATCGGTCCTCCTGTGGAAATCCCCATTAAGTCGACAGGCGCCTCGATCTCATTTCTAACCATGGCGGCGTAGTCTTCAGACATGTTTTGTATTGAATAACCCACAGGCAGACCCGGCTTGCGACCCACATAGTAAGTAGTGAATTTTTTAGCAAAATGTCTATAGCGTCTGCTTGTTCCCCAAACCGCCAGGCCCGAAAGCGCCTGGTGTTTAAAACTCAGTGCGCCGAAAATCACCAGACTGCGCGGTCCGCCGCCAATCCGAAAATAGGGTAAGCCGTTTTTGGAATAGCCTGTGATGGCTTTCATGCGCTTTATCCCATCCCCCATTCATCAGGGACTCGATAAATTATCCTGCAATTTTTATTTTAACACTTATTACAACTTTCTCTTTTTTTGCTTCACTTATGCCGAAGATATATAATTAGAAGAAGTCCAGAACTTAGACTATGGAAGGTTTCGATGCAGTCAGACCAGTTGAAAACAATCATCGATATGCTACCGTTCCTGATCCCGCTTTTTCTGATCCAGGTCGTGCTGATCGTGATTGCGCTGCTGGACCTGTTCAAGCGGGAAAACATGAAGAGCAACACCCGGCTGATCTGGGTTTTTGTCATCATATTAATCAATATTCTCGGCCCGATCATCTACCTGGTTGCCGGCCGGAAGGATAAGCCTATTGACAGCGATTGACGTCCGCGGCTTGTCCAAGTATTACGGGCCGGTTAAAGCCCTGGATAACCTGAATCTGGAAGTGCCGGAGAATGCTGTTTTTGGTTTTCTCGGTCCCAACGGCGCCGGTAAAACCACGACCATTAAACTGCTGACCGGATTCGCCCGCCCTACTGCCGGGGAAGCCCGGGTGGCGGGGGAAAAAGTCGGTGACGGCAACCTAGGTCTGCAGGTAAAGATCGGGCTTTTGCCGGATGTGCCGGCTTTTTATGATTGGATGACCGGCCGCGAATTTATGCAATTTGTGGGGGAACTGCACCACCTGACACCAGACGATATTAAAAAACGCACGGAAGAACTGCTGGAGCTGGTGGAATTAAAGAAAGCGGGCAACCGGCGCGTCGGGGGCTACTCACGCGGTATGCGCCAGAGACTGGGCATCGCGCAGGCCCTGATCAACCGCCCCAAAGTGCTATTTCTGGACGAGCCGACCTCTGCCCTCGACCCTATCGGCCGCCGCGAGGTGCTGAAACTGATTCTCCGCCTGAAAGAAAATACCACAATTTTCATGTCCAGCCATATCCTTTCCGATGTCGAACGGGTATGCAGTATGGTCGGCATAATCAATAAAGGCAAACTGATCACCGTTTCTTCAGTGGAAGCATTGCAAAAAAAATACGCGCGTTCGGTTTTTGAAATGGAGTTTATGGAAGATGCCGGGCAATTTGTGGAATCGCTCAAGAAAATCCCCTGGCTAGCCGAACCGGCAATCGTGGTTGATAACGGCACGCCCCAGGTTAAGGTACGGGCACTGGATATCGACCGCGCCCGTAAGGAACTACCGCGCGTGATCGGGGAGAGCGGTTTGACATTGACGCGCTACGAACTGAGTTTGCCCAGTATCGAAGATATTTTTGTCGAAATTCTTACAAACGGGGAAAAGAAATGAAGGGTTTTATCCCTTTGCTCAGGAAAGAAATCCAGGAGCAACTCAAGCTCTACCGGTTGGTCATTGTCGGCGGTATCTTTGTGTTTTTCGGTATCAGCGACCCGATCATGCTTAAATACCTCCCCGAAATATTAAAAATGGCCGGGAGCGGGCAAATGGTAATCCAGCTGCCTACCACGACGGCAGCCCAATCACTGGCGGAGTACGCCGGTAACATCGGTCAAATCGGTGCGCTGATAGCAGTGCTGGTGGCGATGGGCTGCATTGCCAATGAACTCAAATCCGGCACCGCGGTGATGACACTGAGCAAACCGGTCAGCCGCAGCGCTTTTGTGACCGCCAAATTGCTGGCGATGAGCATGACTTTCCTGGTTTCCATGATCCTGGGCTCTCTATTCTGCTTTGGCTACACGGTCTGGCTGATTCATGGTTCGGTGGTGATGCCTTTTATCGGCTTGAACCTGCTGCTGGGATTGTTCCTGGTATTTTGTCTGGCTGTCACGCTGTTCTTTTCCAGCATGTACAAAAGCGGACTGGCCGCCGGGGGATTGGCGATCGGTGTGGTGATTGTCCAGGCGATCATCAGTTCGATCCCGATTATCGGTAATTTCATGCCGGGCAAACTGCTCAGCTGGGGCACGGATCTGCTGACCGGCACAGGCACAGGCTACTGGTGGGCACTGGGAATCACGGTAGTTGCGATCGGGCTGTGCCTCTACTTCGCACAGCGTTTCCTTAAGAATAGAGACTTGTGAAAAAATAATCAAGTTTCAATAGTCAACAATCAAGAAAAATCTACTCTCCTGACGAGGCTGTCCGAATTTACCTGGATTGTCGGGTCAAGCCCGACAATGACAAATAACAATATTAGATTCCAGCAAAGCTGGAATCTAATATTCAAGCCTTGTCATTCCCGACCTGATCGGGAATCCAATGTTAATGCTAAAAGCGGTTATTTCAGAACCAGACTACTCATAAAGTAAGTGCTCACAAATAGACAGCATGAAAATAGATAAATCCAGACCTCTCCCGCTGACAAGCCTGGGACCTCCGGCCTTTCGCGAAAGGGAGAGAGCTGACGCATCACATCGAAATAGGTGAAAAACGACACTAAATCAGCAGTCTTAGAACGCCCTAACACAGCGGAAATATACACAGGTTTTCTTATTTTTTAGCCGATGCTGTTTCTTTCTCTTCGAAGCAGTATTTCCAGATCAATGCTGCAATGACCGCGCCGATGATCGGAGCCACAATAAAGAGCCAGAGTTGGGAAATCGCGTCGCCGCCGGACAATCACTGCCGGACCCAGGCTTCTGGCGGGATTGACCGATGTGCCGTCGATCGGGATGCCTACCAGGTGGATCAACACCAGAGTAAAACCGATGGCGATACCGGCAAATCCCTTGGGAGCGTCCTTGTGTGTCGCCCCGAAGATGACGAACAGGAACAGTCCTGTCAACACCACTTCCGCGACAAAGCAGGAGAGCAGGTTATAGCCGCCGGGAGAATGAGCGCCGTAGCCATTCTGCCCCAGGCCGTTGGCAGCCAATGTATAGCCGGGTAGTCCCCTGGCAATCAACCACAGTATACCCGCGCCCAGGATCCCGCCGATTAACTGAAAAAGGATATAGGAAATGGCGTCTTTGCCGTTGATCTTTTTGGCCACCCACATCGCGACGGTGATCGCCGGATTGACGTGGCAGCCGGAGATCGGGCCGATGGCATAAACCAGCGCCAGTACGGTTAACCCGAAGGCAAAGGCGATGCCGGTATAGCTGATATGGCTGCCGGCAATAACAGCGCTGCCGCAGCCGACGAGAACCAGCGCGGCGGTGCCAATCAGTTCCGCGAAGTATTTTTTCATTCTTCACTCCTTCTTACTAATTCTGGAATTGGAAAATAATAACTTTCCTACTTTACTACGGTATTTTACTTATGTCAAGAGAAAAAAGTAGCGTGGGCTTCGCTTCGCTCCACATATTAAATCCCGGCCTTCGCCGGGATGGATCATAGATGTTCGACCTGCGGGATTTTTACCGGGCTAATTCCCTATTTTTCCGCGTGTTGCTTGGCTTCGTCCCACAGTGCATTCTGCTCGTCGAAGGAGAGGTCACCGATCTTGACTCCGCGTTTTTTACAAGCGGCTTCCATGTAATTGAACCGCTTGTAGAACTTCTGGTTGGCCTCGCGCAGAGCCGTTTCCAACTCAATGCCCTGGCGGCGGGCGATATTAGCCATCGTGAATAAAATATCCCCGATTTCTTCGGTTTTCTCTTTCCTGGTAGATGCGCGCTGAAATTCCCCGATCTCCTCAACCAGCTTGTCAACAACACCCTGGTCGTCAGGCCAGTCGAAGCCGACCTGCGCCACCCGGTGCTGGATTTCCTGGCTGTAATTCAAGGCCGGTAAGCTTTTCGGCACACTAGCCAGCAGAGAGTCGTTTTTCCCTTTTTTAGTTTTTTCGGCCTGTTTAAGATCCTGCCAGTTGCGCAGGACTTCCTCGGCGTTTTTTACCTGGGCCGTACTGAAAACATGGGGATGGCGGTAGATCAGCTTTTCGTTGATGTCTTTTATAACATCTTCGATTCTGAATTCGCCGGCTTCTTCAGCAATCTGCGCCTGCAGCACAATATGCAAGAGGAGGTCGCCCAATTCTTCCTGCAATTTACGGGCATTACCTTCATCCAGACTTTCCAGTACTTCGTAACACTCCTGCAAAAAGGACTCCCGCAGCGAGGCATGGGTTTGTTTGCGGTCCCACGGGCAGCCGTCAGGGGCGCGCAGTTTGGCAATGATCTCACGCAAGGCAACGAATTTGTTTAAATCTTCCGGTGATGTCAAGTTAATATTCCTCTTTCCCCTCTCTCTATCTCTCTCCCACGCTGGGGCGAGAGGACTAACCTATAGAAGGTAGTTTCCTCTCGCTTTCCACCGGGAGAGAAGTGTGGCACTTATTTTATGTTAGTATTACACCCTTGGAGTCAAGTTCCAGATAATTATTGCGACCCCAGCACCGCGCCGATGATCTTCTGCCGGCCGCGCACGAACTCTTCGGCGGTAATCGCTTTTTTCCCTTCTATCTGCACTTTGATCACGCCGAGTACACCGTCCCCGCACCTCACTCCAAAGCCTGCGCCACCCTGTTTGACAGCTACGACAAACCCCGGTGTGTCCGCCGCAAACCCAACCAACGGCACCGCTTCCAGGATCTTTAACTGTTTCCCCTGCCAGTGAGTATAGCATCCGGGCCAGGGTTGATAAGCACGCACACGCCGCCAGATATCCACCGCCGGTAATTTCCAATCGATTTCACCGGCTTCTTTTGTGATCATTTTCGTATAGGAGGCCAGAGAATTATTTTGCTGTTGCGGCTGGATTTCTTTTTTAAACCATTTCGGTAACATATCCAGCAATAATTGCGCGCCGACATGCGACAATTTTTCCAGCAATAAACCGCCGGTGTCTTCCGGCAAAATGGGGACTTTTACAATACTCAGCACAGGACCGGTATCCACCCCTTTATCCAATAACATGATACTGACGCCAGTGAATTCGTCGCCGTTGAGGATGGCGGCCGGCACCGGCGCCACGCCGCGGTATTTGGGTAATAGCGAGGGGTGAATATTAATACAGCCGAACGGCGGGACGGACAGCACCAACGGCGGTAAAATCTGCCCGAAAGCCGCCACCACAATTGCGTCCGGTTTCAGGTCGACCAGCTGTATTTTTGTCTCGGGGGATTTAAGATTCTCCGGTTGCAATACTTGCAGACCGAGTCTCAGAGCCGCCTTTTTCACAGGAGGCTCTTCCAGCACGCGGCCGCGGCCGGCGGCACGATCCGGTTGCGTATATACAGCAGCGATTTCGTAACCGCCGCTGACAAGTTTTTCCAGCGCAGGCACGGCAAATTCCGGTGTGCCCATAAAGACAATCCGCATGACTTTTCCTCCGACTACGCCATTTTAGCACCAAAACTACACGGTGACAAAATAACCGCGGTAAAATTAAAAAATCCTTTAGAATATCTTAAGGTGGTATATTTTGTTCCAGCAGGGTTTTTTCCGGCTGTCTTAAAATAGTAATCGAAAAAATGGTACGTTCTTACCGTGTCAGACCGGTGTTATTATATGAAAGCATTGACTTTTTTTTATTGCATGATAATCCAGTCTATAAGTGAGAAATATCGAGAAAGAGAAAGCTTGATAGACCTTCTAAACGAGAATGATACACCATCCAATCCTCGACAACTCCCGGCAGTCTTTACCAAAACCCTTGCTATCCATTAGTCAGCCATAATATCCTAGTTATCGTCTAATGTCACTACTTGGGTTCCAAGAATATTTGTTCACCAATCCGCACAGTATCAATAGTTATCGTTGTGTCCGTTGTCGGGGCGGCTTGGTTTAGGAATTATTATAATGATAACGCGTCCGGCTCCTGAAATCTGGGAAGCCGCTTTGGGTCAATTGCAGCTTGAAGTCAGTAAAGCTAACTTCCGTACCTGGCTGAGTAAAACCACCGGGATGGAATACCAGGACAAGCATTTCGTCGTCGGCGTGCCGAACACTTTTATCGCCGAGTACCTGGAGAAAAACCAGCGGTCGCTGATTGAAAAAGCACTGACGGTTGTTCTAAAAGACGATGTTAAAGTCGAGTTCCGCGTGGCCGCCAGCCTGGAAAAACCCAGCGCGGCGCACATTAATCTACCGCTGTTCAATCCCCGCTATACCTTCGATACCTTTGTCGTAGGCAATTCCAATAACCTGGCCTATGCCGCCGCTGCCAAAGTGGTGGAGAACCCGGGCCTGGCTTTTAATCCCCTCTTCCTCTACAGCGCGGCCGGATTAGGTAAGACCCACCTGCTGCATGCCATCGGCAATAGAGCAGCGCTCAATCACCTGATCGTCCTCTATGTCAGCGCCGAGCAGTATACCAACGAGCTGGTTACTGCCATCCGTGAAAAATCAACCGATGAATTCCGCAAGAAATTCCGCAATGTCGATATGTTACTGGTCGACGATGTACAGTTCTTCGCCGGCAAAGAGCAGATAGAGGAAAATTTCTTTTATACATT
>PMMG01000072.1 GCA_003162335.1 Dehalococcoidia bacterium | reverse complement strand
ACAACATACTATTAGTAAAGGAGTAGTATTAATGCCCGATTCTAAAAACAGTTTATTCAATAAGTCCGGCAAAAGCGTCGTCGTCGCATTTGACCACGGCATTGCCGCCCTGGAGTACAAAAGCAACCCCCGCGCCGCCATCGAAAAATTCATTGGCGCCAAACCAGATGGCATTCTGATGAGCCCTCCCTTGATCAAACTCTGCGCTGACCTTTTTGATAAATATCCCGAAGTCGTCCCTGTGGCCTCCATCGTCACTATCTATCCCATCCCCAATTTTACCGCCCCGGTGCAAATCTTTGATTTTGATTTCGCCGTCGATATGGGGGCCAGGGCCATTAAAAACCTCCTGATCCTCGGCCAGTCAGACAGCCGCGATATGCTGGAGAATATGAAAAATACCTGTTATCTTGCCTCCCGCGCGCGCAAGAAGGGCATCCCCTTCATGGTTGAAGCGGTCGGTTGGGGGCCACAAATCCCCCTCGAGAAACAGAACGACCCGGAAATAATCGGTAAAGCCTGCCGCATGGCCTTTGAATGCGGGGCGGATATCATCAAGACCGCTTACACCGGCGACCCGAAATCTTTTAAAGAGATTACTGCCAGCATTCCTGTTCCGATCATTGTCCTGGGCGGCGCCAAAGGCGAACTAAATAGTATCTTCCAGGGCGTGCGCGATGCGATGGACTCCGGCGCCAAAGGCGTTGCTTTCGGCCGCAATGTTTTCCAGCATGATAATCCCCCGGTGATTGTAAATGCCCTGAAAGAACTGGTTTATAATGGTGTTAGCGCGAAAGACGCTCTCGCCAAAATGAAATAACCTTAGCAGGAATAAAAATGGCTATTCTCAGCGTTGACATAGGTACAACCGGCACCAAGGCAGTGCTTTTCGCCGAATCCGGTGCGATCATCACCATGGCATATCAGGAATACCCGCTTGTTTACCCGAAACCCGGTTGGGCCGAAGTAGATGCTGAAATATTGTGGGCTGCCTTCCGCAAAACCGTCCGCGAAGTTGCCAAAACTCACAAGAAAGAGATCCAGGCTCTTTGCCTCTCCTGTATGGGACAAAATATCGTGCCGGTGCGCCATGACGGTACTGCCGTCCGCAACGGCATTCTGGCCTTTGATAACAGAACCTCAGCGGAGGAAGCAACGCTGCGGGAGGACATCGGCGAACTGGCTTATTTCAAAATACGCGGCAATCAACCGAACAACCTGTTTGGCGAAAGTAAAATTCTGTGGCTGAAAAGGAATGAACCGGATACCTTCCGCCAGACCTGGAAATTTATGACCTTCGGCGATTTCATCCGCACTCGCCTGGGTTTTCCGGCGATCATCGATTATTGCATGGCTTCCACCAGCCTCCCTTACGATATCAGCAAGGGTGAGTACTCCGAAGTGATCATGAAAGAGATTGGCGTCAACCGCGGGATGTTCAGTGAGCCGGTGCCTTCGGATGCCTTACTCGGCGAGATCGGACCGGAAGCACAAAGGGAGCTTGATCTGCCTCAGGGGGTCAAGGTCGTTACGGGCGGACACGATGCCATTTGCGGTGTACTTGGCGCTGGGATTACCGACGCCACCCCGCAGATCGTCGCAGATGCCACCGGCACCTGGGAGAGTATGGCCTATATCAGAAAGAAACCTGTCCTAACCAGACAGGCCATGGAGACCCGCACCGGTTCCAGTTGCAGCGTGTTGACAGGCACCTATATCGTCATTGCCGCATTGCGTACCTGCGGCACCATTGTCCGCTGGTTTCGCGATGAATTGGCGGTCGCCGACCGCATGCAGGCCGGAAAAGACAAAGCCGATGTTTACGATGTTATGTTCGCTCCGTTAACATTCGAAGGCGGCACCGCTTTTTCGATACCCTATTTTGCCGGCAGCGCCATTGACCCGCTGGCAAAAGGCGCTTTCCTGGGATTGACACTGGGTTCCACCCGTCAGCAGATGCTGCAGAGCGCCGTAGAAGGAATTACCCACGAAATGAAAGTACTGGTCGATCGGCTGGAGGAACTCAGTGATACACCGGTTGAAGTGCTCAGAGCCTTCGGCGGTCCCACCAAATCACCCAAGTGGCTGCAGTTAAAAGCCGATATCAGCGGTAAAAAGGTAGAAGTGGTGCAGGTTGAAGAGGCCTCTGCCTTAGGCGCGGCTATCCTCGCCGGCGTGGCAACCGGCATCTACACTTCCTACGATGAAGCGCTTGGGGCCATTGTGAAAATCAAGGCAGTCTATTCACCTCGCCCGGAAATTCACAGCGTTTATCAACGTCAGCATGAAATATATAAACAACTCGTCGCTGCGCTGACACCGGTTAATCAATCACTATATAATATGTAGTGTTAAAATAAGAGGATAAAATGAGAATTTTAGGATTTACGGATATCCTGATAAAACAGGAATTAATGGAAAAGGCAATTAAAAGGGCTTTTCCCGGAGCAGAAATTCGTTTTGTTCACTGGCCGCCCTCAAACGGGGATTTGTTTTCCCACGAAAACCTGAATATCGAGAAAAACGGCCCTGAAGTCGGCATGCCGATCCCGGGCGTGGTGGAAGAAGTAAAAACCTTTGACCCGCAGGTAATTATCGCACAATTCGCACCTGTCACCAGGGAAGTCATCGAAAACGCCAAAAGTCTGGAAGTCATCGGCTGCCTGCGCGGCGGCGTCGAAAATATTAACGTGGAAGCCGCCAGCAAGCGTAATATCCTCGTTTTTAATAACGGCGGACGGACAGCCAGTGCGGTCGCGGAATTTGCTATCGCGCATATGCTGTCTGTCTCCCGTAACATCGCCGCGGCACACCATGCCCTGCTGAACGGCGAGTGGTATCGTCCCCAGCCTCCCATCTCCGAAATGTACGGCTGCACCATCGGCCTCATAGGATTTGGCAACGTATCACAGAAATTGACCGAGCGGTTGCAGGGTTTCAAAGTCAAAGTCCTGACCTATGATCCTTATGTGCCGGATGAAATCATCGAAAAATACGGCGCAAAAAGAGTTGGCCTCAATGAGCTGCTGCGTGAATCTGATTTTGTCTCACTGCACAGCCGTTTAACTCCCGAAACCCAAAATATCATCGGCGAAGACGAATTCAAGCTGATGAAACCCACGGCTTATCTGATCAATACGGCGCGTGCCGGCCTGGTGGATAAAGATGCGCTGGTCAACGCTCTAAAAACCAAACAAATCAGGGGCGCGGCCTTAGACGTTTTCTGGCAGGAGCCCCCGGCCAAAGATGACCCTATTCTCCAGTTCCCCAATGTCAGCCTGTCTCCCCATATCGCGGGCGCTTCCGACCAGACTGTCTGGTACACTGTCTGGCTGTTTGTCGAGGGCTTGCAGGACTTCATGAAGACGCACCAGAGCCGCAGCATCGTGAATTTCAGACCGGCGGAACAGATGAGCATCGCCGCCAAAATGCAGATCATTAAATCCGCAAAATAGTGAGGAATTCCGGCCGATTTATTTTGGCAGAATGAATCGTAGAGGGCAATAATTCACAAATTAGAACCTTGAACTCTTGATTATCAGATATTTGAATTTATTTACAAGTATTTCGATACCTTCGGGGATTTGTGATTTAATGGTTCGCAACGTATCACTCAAAACTTTAAATCCAGGGCTATTTTTCCTTTTGCCCTGCCTGATTGTCTTTTTTAGACCCGCCGTAATACTCAGGGTATAACTTCTTCATGCAATCAGGGCAGATAGCATGACTGAATTGCGCTTCTGAATGATTGGAGATGTAATCCTCGACTCCCTGCCAGTATCCTTGATCATCCCTGATCTTCTTACAGGAAGCGCAAATCGGCAGCAAGCCTTTTAACAACTTTACCTGATCCAGGGCTTCCTGTAATTCTATGGTCTTCTGCTGCAGATCCCGTTTCGTCGCCACCAGTTCATTCATCAGCTTGCTGGTCGCTTCATGCCAGCGCATATCATCGGCAGGATGGAATTTAGATTTTAGTTCATCGTCCGGCATCGTTGTTCAACTCCCCAATAATCTATCTGCAATCGCTGCAACCTCACCTGCGTCAGTAGCCGCCGCGTCCGCTCCGAAAGAAGCAGCGTATACCGGGTCCGCCGAAATGCTGTATCCGCCGATAATAATTTTGACTTTACCCCCGAGTTGACTTCTCGCTGTCGTAATTAGCTCCCTGAGTTCCGTACCGTTAATTGGCAAACACATCGATACGATCAAGAGCTGCGCTTTTTTTTCACGTGTTATTTCAGTAATACTCATTACCGGTGTGTTCGCTCCCAGGTAAAAGGTCTGCCAGCCTGCCAGTTCCAGCAAGTCAGCGCACATTCTTAAACCCACTTCATGCAATTCGCCGGCTACGCATGCCGCTACTGCTACCCGTCCGTTTTTTATCACATTTTTATGGATTTGCGGGTACAATTCAGACATGATGAACTGGGTGGCAGCGGTAAAGAAATGCTCGTGCGCAACGGTGATCAGTCCGGCCTGCCACATCCTGCCCACTTCGTACAAAGCCGGTTTGAATACTCCCACATAGATATCCCTGATTTTCATTTGATTTTTAATCGCATTCATGATCAGGTCGGCGGCAACGGCGCGGTCTCCGGTTAAAAGGATTTGAGTGTATTCCGCCGCTAATTTCCCGATACTGTTATTGACCGGCAGTGACGAGGTATATGGAGTATCAGGTTCTCCTAAAGCATCACGTGCGCTTTGTAAAAACCGCAAAATAATGGGTTGATAATTCTCAGGAAGCGACTTCGTCAGTACGATCTGTTCGGTTTGCAGCTGGAGTTCAACAAAGAAATCCGGTACCTGGTGTCCTTTCAGCATAGACCGCTGCCAGACGATATATCTGGCAAACTGGGACGGGTTATCCGCAATCAGCGCTTCGGCTAATTGATACAGGTCGTGTCGGCCGTATTCGCGGTATTTTGCATCTGTTAAACCGTATTTTGGTGAAATATCCTCCCGGTGTTGTGTTTGTAAGGCAGATATTTCATTGGTAAGCTGGTCAATCTGATGGTAAATGCTCTCGCCTATTCGCTTTTCTATCGCCGCCATGTGTTTAGCCCTCCTTGACAATCAAGTCCACTGATCTGCAATGATATATAACTTGATAAACAAAGGCTCAACCTTATTCCATGACTGGCAGACCTGAATCTACCCCCATGCTATACCGTCTTCGCAATTACTAGTAGTCTCATAATAAT
>PMMG01000032.1 GCA_003162335.1 Dehalococcoidia bacterium | reverse complement strand
GTGGATTTGCCGTTCCACTGGTCGAGTTCAAGGTTGTAGACAATATCCAGCGGGTCGCACATTTCTTTCTGGTTTGCGCCGAATCCGAAGGCGACGGCGTCAAAGAACATGCCGTTCTGCTCGATTTTAAGTCGCAGGTGGCCGTTATCGGTTCCCATCGTGCGGCAATTGACGACTTTGACATTGCGAGTGAGGAATGTGGGTTGGGGATTAGCCTGGCCAAACGGTTCCAGCTGTTGAATGGTGCGGTAGGCATTGCCCGCCAGTTCTTTCAGCGCAACCTCGGCGTCAATATCGATCTTGGGACGGAGGTCGACTCCGGCAAGAGTAGATTCTGCAATTTTCAGCAGCCTGTCGTGGAGAAGGGGTAAATTGTGTGTCAGGATCATGAAACCGGCGGCGCCTTTATGCCCGCCGAACTCCAGAAACAAGTCGCGGCACCGGGTCAACGATTCAATTAAATTGAACTCCGGAATACTGCGGCAGCTGCCGGTGCTGACTTTTTTGCCGGTACGAATGACCACAGAGGGGCGGTAGAATTCATCGGACAGCTTATTGGCCACCAGACCGGAAATACCGGAGGAAAAATCGTCTACTTTGACCATAATCAGCGATTCCAGTTTGGCCGCCAGCACCTGTTCACGGGCCACGTTGGTGGCTTTGGTGGTAACCTGCTGGCGTTCGGTATTCTTCTGCTCCAACCAGTCGGTTAAAGCTGAAGCCCGGGCTTCGGAATCGGTCATCAAAAGTTCATAGCTGGGAAGAGCATGATCCATACGGCTGGCGGTATTTAACCTGGGCGCAATCGTCCAGGTGATGTTTTCCGAGGTGAGCGAGCCCGGCGCTGTGCCCGCTTTGGCCAGCAATTGACAGAGGCCGAGACGGGGAACGGCATTCAATCTTTTTAAACCCTGGGCAACGAGGTAGCGGTTTTCCCCGAGCAGCGGCGTCATATCCGCAACCGTGCCCAAAGCCGCCAGGTCAACGACTTCCTCCAGTTGGGATTCCTTGCCGACGCTTTTTAACAGCGCCTGTAAGAGTTTGTAAGCCACGCCGACACCCGCGAGTTCGATAAAGGGGTAGCGGCAAGCAGCAATCTTGGGATTGACCACGGCGAAGGCAGGCGGCAATTCTTCAGTCGGAGTATGGTGGTCGGTAATGATGACATCGATGCCCAGCCGACCGGCTTTTTTTACCGGCGTCACGCCGGTGATGCCGCAATCGACGGAGATGATCAGGCTGACGCCCTCTTTTTTCAGGTTTTCAACGGCGGTGATCTTCAGACCGTGCCCTTCGTTAATGCGGTGGGGAATATAGGGAATCGCCTCGACATTAAAGGCGCGCAGCCCTTGCACTAAAACCGCGGTTGAGGTAATGCCGTCAGCGTCAAAATCGCCATAAATGGCAATTTTTTCGCCGCCGAGAATGGCGCGGTAAATGCGAGTAACCGCTTTATCCATATCCGGCAGTAAAAAAGGATCTGAGGACAGGCGTTGATCGACACGCAGAAACGGTTCCACCTGGGCAGCATCAGCCAGCCCCCGGTTAAAGAGAATCTGCGTCATCAAAGGCGGCAAGCCGCACTTAACCAGTGGGTGTCCACGCGGCACCGGCGGTAAGATGTGCCAGCGTTTATGATTCAAAACTAAGCCTCGCTGTATTTTCTGATGATAAGGCACGAGTTATGTCCGCCGAAGCCAAAAGTATTGGATAATGCCGTCTTCACATTCGCCCGCCGCGCAACATTAGGCACGTAATCAAGGTCGCATTCCGGGTCCGGATTCATTAAATTCATCGTGGGCGGAATGACCCCGTTCTGAATGGTCAGGACACAGATCGACGCTTCGATGGCACCGGCAGCGCCGATCATATGCCCGGTCATGGACTTGGTGGAACTGATAGCTACTTTATGGGCATAATCGCCGAAAACAGTCTTGATAGCACGGGTCTCGATCTTATCGTTCAATTCGGTGGAAGTGCCGTGGGCATTAATGTAATCAATGTCGGTCGGTTCAACTTCGGCTTTGCGAAGCGCCATTTTCATTGCCCGCACGGCGCCTTCGCCGGTCTCAGACGGAGAAGTGATATGATAAGCGTCGCTGCTGGCGCCGTAACCGATAATTTCGGCCAGGATGTGCGCGCCGCGTTTTTTGGCAAAATCCAGTGTTTCAATAACAAGAATCGCCGCGCCTTCGCCGATAACAAAACCGTCACGCTGGGCATCGAAGGGACGGGACGCCGTTTTGGGATCGTCATTGCGGGTGGATAAAGCGCGCGCGGCATTAAAACCCGCGACGCCGATAGGATTGATCACGGCCTCAGCGCCGCCGGTGACAATAGCCACGCCGTCACCGCGCTTGAGGATTTCATAAGCATTACCTATCGCATCAGACCCGCTGGAACAGGCCGAGGTGGAGCAGACATTCGCGCCTTTGGCGCCAATATTGATGGAAATCTGGGCACCAGCCATATCCGAGATCATCATCGGAATGAGGAAGGGGCTGACCCTGTCCGGCCCTTTTTCAATTAATATTTTCAATTGTTCGGAAAG
>PMMG01000009.1:494-3837 GCA_003162335.1 Dehalococcoidia bacterium | reverse complement strand
GGGAATGACAATGGGAATGACAAAAACACATCAGAGCAGGAGCATACCGTCTGCTTTAAGGCGGCGGGAGACGGATTTGCTGTTTTTGACGTATTTGTCCAGTTCGGCCCAGAACTTACGGCTGTGATTATGCACGCGGGTGTGCGTCAGTTCATGCAGGATCACGTAGTCCATCAGTTCCGGGGGCAGCTGTACCAGCTTGATATTGAGGCTGATGTTATTGCGGGGAGAACAGCTGCCCCAGCGTGTTTTTTGCCGGCGGACGGTGACACGATTGCAAGAAAATCCATGTTCGCGGGCAAGGAATTCCAGGCGGTCTCTGAGTTGTTTTGTTGCCGCCGCTTTATCGATGGTTTGCAGGTGAATACCCAGCGCCTGTTTGCGGTTTTCGACACGGGCAATGATAGCCTGGTGCTTGCGGATCCAGTTTTGCTTGAGATGGACAAAATCGACGGCTTTACCAATGGATATCCGCAGCGGCACAGAGACGCGGACACCTTTGGCGGGACTGACCGAAATGATGATGCGGCGGGCACGGCGGCTGCGGTTGAAGCAGACAGGGCCGATCCCTTCAATGTCTATATTAATAATAGTGTCTGGCATTTATAAGATATTCTCCGGGGGTATGTTTTTTCATTTAATATATAGAATGCTATTGAGCTTCAGAAACAAATATTATCGATTGCTGCTTGTAACACCGTTAAATATAAACACAACGCCCTATCTCTATGTCTCTTCCGCGCGGGGAAGAGACTGGTTTTTTTATCAAGAAGGGCTTAACGCCCCTCTTGAACTCCTTTAGCCAGAGCAGGGTTTGAGAATCTTAATTCACTTTACTTTAACTTGAAACGGCGCCATTGAGCAAGTGCTCCTGTCTCTAATGGATAACAGCAAACAGGTCAAAAACGATTGTCAATTTTTAGCTTCGAAATTTTATTTTTTGAGATGGTATATGCTATACTTACCGATGGCAGGAAGCGGATAAATCTTGAAAAAGACCAGGCCGCTATATTAATGTTGGAGGACGATACTACACAATGGAAAAAACGGTCAGTGTCAAGAAATTAACCCACGATGCTTTCAGAATTTACGGCGATTTCGCCAATATGACCGAACCCAGCGGTCCGAAGATGGGTTTTGGCCCGGTTGAGTTTTACCGCGATATGGCAATATTAAGCCTGGGACAAGTCGGCGAGGCAGCCTTCTCCGTCACACGGGTACAGAAAAGAGATAATATCGTCGATGCGATGGAATGTCATCACCACACTGGCGAGGCCTGCCTGCCGCTGGATGGGGACATCCTGATGCATGTGGCGCCGGCCAGCGGCACGAAAGAGATCCCGCTGGACAAGATCGAAGTATTCCGCGTACCGAAAGGAACGCTGGTGGTTTTACGCCCGGGTGTCTGGCACTGCGCGCCCTTCGCCGAAAAAACAGATTTCGTCGATTGCATGGTAGTGCTGCCCGAGAGGACCTACAACAACGACATTTTCTTCTACCGCATGACCAAAGAAGAACAGCTTCGTATCGTCTAATTTTTTTGGAGGAAGGCTTTGTACAGAGATTACAAGATCACAATCGGTCTGGCGCCCACCCGGCGCGATAAATTCCCCGCCCCGGCAGAAGCGGTCAAGAACAAGAAATTCTTCATGCCCAAACTTTTAAAGATATTAAAGAGTTTTCACGATGTTAAGATCGTTGATATCGATTGGCTGAACGAAGACGGTATGCTCTACGAAACCGAAGATGTGGCCAAAGTGGAAGCCCACTTCCGGAAAGAAGGCGTAGATGCGGTATTCATGCCGCACTGCAATTTCGGCCAGGAAGAAGTAGTCGGAAAGCTGGGAAAAGCTTTAGGTAAGCCGTTTTTATTGTGGGGGCCGAGAGATGAAGCGCCTCCTCCTGATTTTGCTTGGCGGTTTACCGATGTACAGTGTGGTTTATTCGCCAGCGGCAAAGCCCTGTTGAGATATGGCGTCCCGTTTACATATATTGAAAACTGTTGGGTGGATGCACCGCTTTTAAAGGAAGAAATAGAAAAATTTGTGCGTGTAGTATCCGTGATGAAAGATCTTACCGGTTTGCGGGTTGGTCAAATTTCCTTGCGGCCGCGGCAGTTCCACAGCGTCATCATCAATGAAGACGAGTTATTAGAAAAGTTCGGCATCGAGGTTGTACCCATCAATGCGGTTGAGATTCTGTCAACTTTTCAGCAGGTCTACGCGAATCAAAAAGACCAGATTAAACAGTTGGTAAAAGAAACAACTGAAGCGATAGACTGCCGCCTTATGAAAAAGGAAGAACTCGGTAAAATGGCAGCGTTAGAGCTGAGCATCATGGAATTGGCACGTAAATACGGTTTAAAATCATTGGCGAGTGAATGCTGGTCGATTTTCACAAAAAATCTCGGTTTCCCGCCTTGTTTTGTTTTAGGCGACCTTTCGGAAAAGGCATTACCGGTAGCCTGTGAGACGGATGTGCACGGCGCGATAACTTCTGCGATTCTTGCAGCGGCAGCCCGCGGTGAAACCCCTACTTTCTTAGCCGACGTAACAATCAGACATCCCTCGAATGACAATGCCGAATTGCTGTGGCACTGCGGCCCGTTCCCAAAGTCACTGGCTAAAGATTACAGTCAGCGTTGTATGGTTGAAGCACAAGGCCGGTGGGAATTAAAAGGCGGCGATATCACGGTAGCTAGATTTGATGCCATCGGCGGTAAATATTCGCTGTTTGCGGGTCAGGCAGTTGGTACCGATGGACCGAGCACACAAGGAAACTATCTCTGGATAGAGACCGGTGATTGGCCCAAATGGGAAAGAAAACTGGTCTGCGGCCCTTATGTCCATCATGTTTCGGTAGTCCATGGTAAATTCATTCCTGTACTGGATGAAGCCTGTAAATATATGCGCCATGTGGAAACGGATTTTGTATAACCCATAACAAAAAACGAATAAACGGGAGAGATTAAAATGGCTTTTGAAAAAGTTAGCACAATTTTAAAAGATGCAGATGCAAAAAGAACGGCAGTCCTGGCCTATGACTGCTTTAACTTTGAAAGTATAGCGTGGCTGGTGGAAGCAGGAGAGGAGCTTGGAATTCCCGTAATTGTGATGCTTTATCCAGGCCTGATGGAGTCTATTCCGGCTCATGTTTTTGCAGCTATAACGAAAGCGATGGCAAAAAAGGTGAAGATTCCGGTTGGACTGCACCTGGATCATTGCGATTCGTACGAAACAATTCTGGGCACCATTAGAGACGGTTTTACATCTGTCATGATTGACGGCTCCAAATTAGAATATGCCGAAAATGTGCGGGTCACCTGTGAAATAGTGAAAGCGGC
>PMMG01000009.1:0-459 GCA_003162335.1 Dehalococcoidia bacterium | reverse complement strand
GCGATTGATACTCCGTTAGTCTTGCACGGCGGCACCGGCATCCCGGAAGACCAATTGAAAGAGTCATTCAGACTGGGAATCAATAAACTTAACGTTGGCACAGAATATTTCGCCATCTTCTATTCGACAATAAAGGATTATCAGCAACTTAAGGATAAAAAAGAAAGTTTTGCTGCTCTTCAGAGTTATCAGAAAAAAGTAATAAAAGAATATCTGCGCAACAAACTATTATTAACAATGCCGGATAAAAAGACTTCCCGCTAAAGCTATTTAGTCAAGCTATTGAATGTTCAAGATTAGGCGTATCGATTACTATATTTTGCATCGGACAGCTGTCAACGTATTTATCAAAGCGCACATAGTATTAACTGAAGGTGAACGATGGGAATCGACATCATCGGAATAGAAAACCCGGTCATGGATTTTAATATCCTGCTGGAAAAAATGCCGGATGCCGGC
>PMMG01000145.1 GCA_003162335.1 Dehalococcoidia bacterium | reverse complement strand
ATGAACATTGCCATTTCTGCAGGCCCATAGAAGTAAATGTTATCTTGACCGATGAATTGATATACTTGCGCCTCTTCAGAACACCACCAGTCTTTCCATGTGTCTGTACCCTTATTTTGTGATTCAAGGTAGGCCATTGTAAATGATATAGGAGCCCAGAGGGATTCAGGCCAAACCCAGACCGTCAGATCATCCAGCCCTTCAAGTGCTGGCGCCGGAACTCCCCATTCGATATTACCGGTCAGCCTGAATGGTACCAGTGTCTTTCCCGTCCGGTAACGGATGTCATTTCCAGCAAAGACCAGGCATGCTTTTTCTCTTTCCTCTACACTATTAAAAGTAAGAGTAACCGACGGCTTATTATCTTCATCGGTTAATGAGTATTCTGGAAGTTTTTCTTTAAGCATGCTTAACAAAGCAAACTGCTCTCTTTTAACGTACACCACCGGCGGTTCCAAAAACTCCCGGATACTATTTATCACGAGGTGCCGAGAAGCCGGATCTTTTTCGAGGTCTTCAACCCAAAGTTTCAATAGGTCATGGAATTTATCAAGTTTAAAATACCAGTTCGTCACATCTCGCATTTCTGGCTTTTTTCCGGTGAGGGTGCTCCTCGGATTTATCAAATCAATCGGCATATATTGATGTCCTAACGAGCATTCATCCGCGTAACCTCTTTCCGAAGAACAGCCGGCGATTGGACACTGTCCAACAACCTGGCGGCCATTAAGATAAACACCCAGTTCGGCATCATAATACTGCGAAGTAGTTAATTTTACCAGATGCCCGTTTTCATATAGCCTTGTGATGAAATTGATTGATTCTTGACGGTGAATCTCAGCAGGACGTCCGAGGCTCGAAGCTCCAAAAAGGTTCAAACTGATATCATAGGATTTCAGAACTTCTTCTTGTCTTTCATGATTAAACTGAACGAATTCTTCTATCGTTCCTTTAAAAAGCCCTTGGTTGATTTGTTGACGATAGTATTCCAATATCGGTGAACCATAACAGTCAGTCCCCGATACAAAAATGACATTATCTTTTCCGATACGATCCCTTAGAAAGCGAGCATAAGTATCTGCATGAATAAAGACGCCACCTATATGCCCGAGATGGAGCTCCTTATTCCCATACGGCATTCCTGCCGTTATTATTGCACGTTTGGGAAAAGTTGGCCTGACAATATCGGAATTACTCTGCACCTGTCCGCCGTTTTTGTTCTTTGCGAGATCCTGTCGAACAATATCCCGTATAAAATCACCGGATGCTGTTGAATTATTCTCGTTCATATTGCACTCCCTCTATTTTCCTTTTCTATCTAACCAACACTAATTGCCGGCGAGTTTTGCCAGCGCGGCTTTAATTCTTTTCAAGCATCTTTCTTTGCCTAATACTGCCATCGTTTCAAACAGCGGCGGCGCGGCTTCACGCGCAGTAGTAGCTACTCGCAGCGGATTAAATAGCTGTCCGGTTTTTATCCCCAGATCACCGGCAAGAGGGCGGAGAGTAGCTTCCAATGAACCCTGGGTAAAGCTTTCCAATGCGGATAATTTTTCTTCCGCGGCTTTCAAAGCCTTTAACGCGGTTTCTGCTGTCATCTTGTTACCTACGAACATCTCGGAATCATATTCCAGCTCATCCAAAAAGAAGAAGCTGGCATAGGTAGCAGCATCTTTCAGAGTGCTTATCCTCTCTCTTATTAGAGGCACGATTTGCCGTACGTAGTTAATATCTAAAGGCCGATTTATTTCCGCCGGTAACCCCTTCTCTAAAAACGGCATTACCCTATTTAGAAGTTCCTCTTGCGCCAACTTCCGCATATACTGCCCGTTCATCCACTGCAGTTTTTCGTGGTTAAAAATAGCTGCCGTCTTGCTCACCCGCTCCAATGAAAAATGCTTGATTAAATCTTCACGGGAAATAATTTCCGTCTTGTCATCCAGCGACCAGCCTAATAAAGCCAGGAAGTTGATCATCGTTTCCGGCAAATACCCTTGCTCTCTGAATTGCCTTATCGATGTGGAGCCGTGCCGTTTCCCAAGCTTGGAACGGTCGCTGCCCAGCAGCATTGGCAAGTGGGCAAATTGCGGTACGGCATATCCCATAGCATTGTAAAGCATGATATGGCAGGGGGTACTGGACATCCATTCCTCGGCGCGGATGACATGTGTGATCTCCATATCATGGTCGTCGACAATATTCGCCAGGTGGTACGTCGGATAGCCGTCAGATTTTAACAGCACCAGATCCTCAACCAGATTGTTTTGAAATACAACATCTCCCCAGATCAAGTCATGAATAACGGTTTGTCCCTGAAGAGCCGTCTTCAATCGTACAACAGGAGTAATTCCCTCTTTCTCTTTCTGCGCCCGTTCGTCTTCAGTCAGGTCGCGGCAGCAGCGGTCGTAGCCGGACGGCAGTTTGTTCTTGTTCTGAAACTCCCGCATATTTTCCAGTCGCTCCTGCGAGCAATAGCATTTATACGCCGCTCCCTGGGCCAATAACTTTTCCGCAGCGGCCTTATAATTTCCCAGCCTCTCCGACTGAATGTACGGTCCAAACTTACCACCCACCGCCGGCCCCTCATCCCAATCGAGATTCAACCAGCGTAGATCTTCTTGAATAGCCTCTACCGCGCCTTCCACTTTACGGGTTGCATCCGTATCCTCAATGCGTAAAACAAAAACTCCGCCGTTATGGCGGGCAAAAAGCCATGCAAACAAAGCGGTTCTGATACTGCCCACATGCAAAAAACCCGTTGGGCTGGGCGCAAAACGCGTTCTAATTTGCTGTGTCATAATATTCTCCAATAACAGGCTTCGGTGTCCGTTAAATAAAATCTTTCTTGTCTAACCTGATTGATACTCACCACATTTTACCATCTATCCCTTATAACATTCTATAATACAGATATCGCTCAGTTTCCTTTGAGAAAGGTTGAGAGTCTGGGGTTGTGCGAAATTTTCAGACAGCCTCATTAAGGGATAGTGATAAATTCCAATCTAATAAGGAGTATAAAATGAAAGATTCAGTTATCGCCGAACTCAAAGTCGTGCCGCTGGGCACCCAAACCGCCAGCCTCAGTAAATACGTCTCCGCCGTAATCGATGTCGTCCGGCAGGCTAAAGGCATCACCTATCAGATCACTCCGATGGGCACAGTTGTGCAGGGTCCGCTACCTCTGGTGCTGCAACTGGCGCAGGAAATGCACGAAGTCCCCTTTAAGATGGGAGCCGTCCGTGTTTCCACCACGATCAGTATCGATGACCGCCGCGATAAGTTCATCACCATGGAAAGTAAAGTGAAGGCAGTCAGCTAAGAGCAAAACCGTTTCCGTTTGCTGGCACCTTTCTCCTTTGATGGCTGCAATACTTAGGAATTGCTTTCTGTAACTTTCACTCGTATAATACCTCGAATAGAGTTGTCAGGGTGACTGATTTGTGGGATATTAAAGGCGTAAAGATAAAAACCGTCGCAGTCCGGCACTTGCCGGAGTTAAAAGAGGACGTTGAAAAGCTACAGCGTCAGAATTTACTGCAAAAGCACCTGGCAGAAGTATATTTACAATTCAACTACGATGTGTCAGCTACTTTACCTGGAGCCTGGTGTTTACTTATTGTTGCTATGCCTCAACCGTTGACCCGTGTCGTTTTCAACTGGCAGGGCAAAGTGTACCGTTGCGATATCCCTCCTACCTATATCTGGAAAGCCGATGATGCCCGAGTCACAGATGCCCTGACGTCAATATTCCGACCGGATGGCTTCAAATTAGTACGTGTGCATTTGCCGGTTAAAACTCTTGCAGTGAGAAGCGGACTGGCTCAATACGGCAAGAACAATATCACTTATATCCCCGGCTTTGGTTCGTATCACCGGCTGGCAGCTTTTGCCACTGATTGCGAGTGTCCGGAAGATAACTGGGGTGAATTGAAAATGATGAAAGCCTGCGAAGGTTGTTTTCAGTGCGGGGAAAACTGTCCGACGGGCTGCATCCCCAAAGACCGTTTTCTGCTCCATGCGGAGAACTGCCTCACCCGGCACAATGAACGCGAAGATATTCTTGAAAACTGGATAAAACCTGACTGGCACAATGCGCTGATTGGCTGCATGCGGTGTCAGCTGGTCTGCCCGGTAAATAACAATCAACTCGCTGCAATTATCCCCGGGCCGGTATTCTCCGAGACAGAGACTGCCCTGCTGCTCCAGCAAATTCCACTGGATGCATTACCGGATGAGACACGACGGAAACTCTCCGCAATTGCGATGGACGATTCATACGATGTAATGGCACGAAACCTGGATCTATTGATAAAGAACCAAAATCTGCAGGCATAAGAACGCTTGGTTTAGTCGGAATGAAGTTTTTTGATAGATGATAAAAAATGTACCATGCGCCCAAAATGCAGGGTACTAAAACTCCCCGNNAGGCTCTCCTTCACCCAGATATAAAACAGGTAGCGCATGCAGCGGCGGTCTTCCCTTTGCGAAAGCAAGAATTCATAATGCTCCCGGTTGATACAAATGACACCCTCACTCGGGTCATACCAGCTCCGGTAATCCGACTGCGCATTAGCCGGTGATTGCAGTTTAATGTGCGGTGCGTGCGTGGGATGATGTAAAACCGTTCTTACCGGTTTTTCTCCCAAAATCGGCGGTGGGACTTTAGCTTTCCCTTCCAGCCCATTGCCCTTTATCGAGACTCCGGCAGCTGGACCATGTGCATAAGTCTCCAGAATTCCTTGTTCTTTATATCGTACGAATTTATCGATTAACTTGCCTGCGCGGCCCAGAATAATATTGAACCGCTGCTCCTGTGATTCGGCGCTGACTTCTTCGATTAACTTCCCGATTTTCGGCTCCAGTTGCCTCAGCTCATTCACAAAAGCGCGGAATACTTCATCCTGCACAACCGCGGTTTTATCGGCTGTTCGCGCCAGGCGGTCAAAACGGATATACCCTTCCAGTCGCTGGTCGATCCACGGTAGCATATTGAAATCCTGCAAATCCTTGAGCGAGCAGATCCGTGTGCCGCCCCGTCCGTACAGGTTGATCGAGGCATCAGCCATCTCCCACGGCAGAACATAAAGCTCAATGTAAGCCGCGCCTGCTTTCGGTACGTGCAGATTGGAAGACATCACCTTCACACCGCGGAACCGCTGCGGGTGGATTGGCTCAAAGATGTGGTTATCTGAAATGGACATTGCATACATATTTGTGCGCAAGTCGCTGGCAAACTGCTGTCCAAGGTATTCCTTGATGCGGTCTTTGGAAAGCTGGACGGCGATCTCCGGTAAAATCCCTTCCAGGTGAACAATTGTGCCGCGGTGGGTATGTTCATGTTCGCGGCACTTTTGGATAATTTCCGCGTGCCCTTTTTTCAACCACTGCCGTTTTAAAACCAGGCAACTGGATGGCTGTCCCTCTTCTGCGCTGGAAGCAAGGTGCAATTCCTCGGCGATCAACGCAAAAGCCAATAACCCGATGCCCTGCTCCCCTCTCAATGCCAGGTGCAGTTTTTCCGAATCGCCTATCTGCTGCAGCACCTGCTTCATTTTTTCGGGATTGATGCCTGTTCCGTTATCCTCGACAGTAATACTTTGCAGCGCATGCGCACCCAGACCGTTAAGAACCGGCTGGTACGTCAGCTTGATCAGGATCTGCCCATCTTCGGTCTTCGCCTGTTCGATGGCGTCCGCCGCATTTTCTACAAACTGTTTCAGAGCCTCAGATGGATTCCGACAAACATGCGCCAGTACCTCAAAAACGCCTGGTCCGGTGTGAAGTGTTACTTTAGCCATAAACCACCTCCTGCTACAGTGTCCCGGAATTATCTTAATTTACCTTTGATCAAAAAGCGTAGGTTTATTCATCTCCTGTTCGGATTTTTCGAAGGCAACATCCCAGGTAAAGCCTTGCCGGCGGTATTTTATAATTAATTCTACTTTGCGGACATCTGTATCCTGAAAATGCCTCACCTCCCGCGCTTTCAGTCTGGTCTTAATGGATTGAATAAAACCCTTTTTCTCCAGGTAATGCACTTCATCGACAGATGCTCCGGTTTTTCTGGCTAATTCAGTAATACGTAACATTTCACGAAATATTTCCTATAACTTTTCATGTAACTTTACATGATTATACGACGGTAATGCCTGTTTGTCAAGACTCGAAACAATTTGTAGGGGCGAGTTTCGAACTCGCCCGCCAGAATCCTGGTTTCTAACATAGCGGGGATAATCTTAATAGTAGTTTGCAGAGTAAACATATAGAGATTCAGGGAGAGCAATTGTCTTGGTTCTTAATGCCTGTTAGCCTCAACAAAAGGTGTAAAGTGCTACCATTGTGTGAATTGTAGACAGGAGGATTATAGACTCCTTTTAAACGTTCCCCAGTCCATTGCATTATCTTTTTCCTTGAGAGCTTTCTTCCCTTCCCGAATATCTTCTTCATCCTCTAAACACTCAAATATCAATGACCGAACTATACCGGCCACTGAAGTTTTATTGTTAACCGCGTTAATCCACATAGCCTGATACTTCTGAGAATGCAAGGTAATTTTAATTCTTTTATAGTTATCCTTGTCCTGTTTCAACTTTCCCCTCTCATCGAAACCAATATGTATCTGAATTTGGATTGAACAAGTGAGACTGCTATTTCGGAATCAGGTGTATCGATGAAGCCTTGAATGAGACTATTACCGTATCGCCGATCTTCAAACTCAGTTCTTCCCACGAGCGTTTTGTGATCAATGCCACCATGGGAATACCGCAATCCACCGTTACCCTGATCTGTGAACCGGTTGGAAAAATCTTTGATATCTTGCCCGTATAGTGATTCCGCGCGCTGCTGAGTTGTGTTTGTGCCGCCGGCAGCGAAATTGTAATATCGTCGTCGTGCAAAAACATAGTTACTTTAGCTCCGGCGGATAAATTGGAAACAACATCGAGACGCAGTCCCCCGACGTCAACTAGTGCCTGTCCTTCGGATTGCGAACTGACCACGCCGTGCATGATATTTCCGGCTTCCACAAAGTTAGCCACTTCTTCATCTACAGGATTGGAGAACACTTGCGGCGGGGTGCCCATCTGCCGGATGCTCCCGTTTATCAGCACTATCACCCGGTGCGCCATCATCAAGGCTTCGCTACGGTCGTGGGTTACCATTACGGTTGTCACATTGGTTTCCCTCAATACGCTGCCGAAATCTTCCATCAGCGCTTGTCTGGTGGGACTGTCCACGCCGTTGAAAGGCTCATCCAGAAAAAGCACATCCGGCTGCAGGGCAAAAGCGCGTGCCAGACTGACTCGTTTGGCTTCGCCCCCGGATAATGTTTTTGCCTGTCTTTGCGCCAGATCGGCAATACCGAAACGCGCCAGCCATTTCTCCGTTCTGGCTTTTATTTCTTCCACCGGTAATTTCCGCGCCCGTAATCCCAGGGTAATATTGTTCCAAACCGTTGTATTAAGCAGCAGCGGTTCCTGAAAGACCACCGCCAGTTTCCGGCGCAGCTCTAATGTTGCGGTATTTTTGCTGCTCGCATATCCCTGGTACGTAATCGTGCCGGAGGCCGGTTTTATTAACAGTGCCAGGCTTAAAAGCAAAGTGGTTTTCCCTGAACCGTTCGGGCCGATAATCACCAGCACTTCGTTCTTGTTCACCTGCAACTCAGCGATGTTCAGTACTTGTTTACCGCCCAGTTTGACTGCTAAATTATTGGCTTCCAATGCCGGTGGCACAGCTTTTGTCTGCATCGGGTTCATCGTACCTTATTCCTCTGCTGAATCATTGTCAGTAGCAGGGTTACTAGATATACTATCGCCATCAGTATCACACTCAGCGCGATTGCCAATGCGAAGTTACCCTTGCTGTTCTCCCCGACGATCGCTGTTGTCATCACCCGGGTTTGTCCCGTAATATTAGCGCCTACCATCATTGACGCACCCACTTCCGAAATCACCGCCCCGAAACCGGCCATCACCGCGGCCATTAACGGTAACCTGGCCTCCAGCAGCAGTTGCCATACCAACTGTATTTTAGAAACACCAAGGGCCGTAATTTGCAGCCTTAATTTCGGGTCCAGCTGTTGCATCGCCGCTAATGTGAAACCGGCCACTATGGGGAAAGCGATGATAAACTGGGCAATAATCATCGCGCCGGGTGAATACATCAAATGCAAGAAACCCAACAGACCTTGGCGCCACAAGAAAATGCTCACAATCAAACCTACCACCACCGGCGGCGCCCCCATGCCTGTATTGACCAAACTCACAACGACCCGTCGTCCGGGGAATTTAGCTAATCCCAGGATGCTGCCCAGAGGTATACCGATCAAAAGGCTTAAAATCGTCGCCGTTCCTGAAACCACCAGTGACAACCAGGCGATTTGCAGCATCTGTTTATCGCCGTGGATTAAGAGGAGAAATGCCTGTTTGATTCCGTCAACTATTATTCCCATCAATACCCCGGTCGTAATGTCTCAGGAAATATTCGCAGATATGGTTTGTATTGTCAATAAAAAGGGACAGCTCTCAGCTCTAATTTGATTTAAAGCCGAGAGCTGTATGCGTGCGGTAACCTTAACTATTGGCTTCCCAGTTGGGACTCCGATTTACCGAAATCAGGGAAGAAAAGCTCCTGTCCGTATTGCGCGATGCCGTACTGGGCTATGATTTTCTGCGTAGCGGGGTCTATCATAAAATCGGAAAATGCCTGGGCGCCGGCAGCGTTGACTTTCGGGAAAACCGCCGGGTTAACCTGGATAACATGGTAGACATTCAATAGAGACGGATCACCCTGCACCATAATATCCAGTGTCAGGACTTTTTGATTCGCCACATAGGTGGACCGGTCAGTCAGGATATAACCGCCTTTTTCAGAAGCAACACGGAGCAGGTCCAGCATACCTGTACCAGCTCCACCTTCTATATACCAGGATGGGTTGGTGCTTGCCCCGTCTTTCACAGTGATACCAGCTTTGGCGAATAGACTTTTATCCATCGCGTCTGTCCCGGAATTATCACCGCGGCTGTAAAATTTTGCTCCGGAAGCCGCGATTTTCTTTAAAGCATCAACTGGATTAGCCGTACCTTTGATTCCTGCCGGGTCGGTAGGAGGACCCATAATGATGAAATCGTTGTGCATTACCAGGCGGCGGTAGATACCATAACCGCCCTGCATAAAAGTTACTTCCGCTGCCGGAGAATGTACCAGCATAACATCAGCGTTGCCCGCCTGTCCTAAAGCAATCGCCGCGCCGGAACCAACGTACACTGGTTTCACTACGTATCCGGTTTTTGCCTGGAAAATCGGAATCAAAACATCCATCAAGCCGGAATCCCGCGTGCTGGTGGTGCTGGATAAAATAATTTCCGGGTTGGCGGGTTTGACCAGGGGAGGAGTAATTGTCGTGGAAGTTGTCACTACTGCGCTGGATGTGGTGGTAGAAACAGGCATCGTGGTAGTGGAGGTGGTCTTTAGCGTCGTCGTAACCTGGGTAGCTGTGTTTGTAGTTGTTGTTGTCGTCGCTGTGGTTGTACTGCTGCATCCGAAAAGTGAACTTACTAATCCGAGCAAGACTGCAGTTATGAACAGCATCTTTAACATAGGGGTAATCAGTTTTTTCATTTTCATTTTGCCTCCTTTTCCTTGGTTGGATTTGTGTATAATAAAAAAGCACCTCACAAGGAGGTGCTTAAAAACAAATAAATAGTTTTTATCTCTCCTTTCCTGACACGGGAGGTATTGCCATTTCTGGCAACGCCCTCGGAACTTCCGCAGAAGTTCACCGGTTAAAACACCATTTGCTCCCTAGGTGTATTAACTCGAAGAGTAATCGCGATATTCAATTAATCGTACTTTATCACAACCTCAGGCTGTATATCAAACAGCAGCTGGCGGTTGTTCTATCATCTTCAGGATGTTTTTACTCATCGCCGGTAACTGTAAACTGAGAACTCGAAACTGTCGAATATTACCTATGTGCTATAATACTTATTGATTTCAGGCAGGTGATATTAATTATGTTTGCAATTGAAGTAAAACAAATTCTCAAAGCCTACGGCAATCGGGCCGCAGTTAACAACGTATCTTTTGACGTCAATCAGGGAGAAATCTTCGGCCTGATTGGACCAAATGGCGCCGGAAAGACCACCACTATCCGTATGATGATGGACATTATTAAGCCGGATTCCGGTGAAATCAAGGTGATGGGGGAAAAGCTGAATGACGGCAGCAAGAACAAGATCGGTTACCTGCCGGAAGAGAGAGGCCTTTATAAAAAAATGAGTGTCATGGACACCATTATTTATTTCGCTTCGCTCAAAGGAGTAGATAAGGTAACTGCCCGCAAACGCGGCGAGGAAATGCTGAAAAGAGCCGACCTGCTGCCGCATCAGAATAAACGCATCGAAGAATTAAGCCGCGGTATGGGGCAGATTATCCAGGTCATCATTACGACAATCCACGAACCGGATCTCATAATCCTGGACGAACCGTTTTCCGGCCTGGACCCGGTTAATACTCAGTTGCTTAAAGATATGATCCGTGAATTAAAAAACAGAGGCAAAACCATCATCATGAGCACCCACCTGATGAATGATATCGAAGAATTATGCGACCGCCTGCTGATGATTAACAAAGGTCGCGCTGTCCTCTACGGTAGTGTGGCTGAAGTAAAATCCAAATATCGGAATAACGCCGTTCTGATTGAAACCAAAGGCGATTTGACGGGTATCGAAGGCGTCACCGGCATCACCCCTCATAACGGAGCATTGGAATTGAAGCTGGATGCGAATACAACTCCGCAAATGGTTCTGGAAAGGCTGGTAAAGAAAGGAATCGTGATCAACCGTTTTGAATTATCCATGCCTTCACTGACGGAAATCTTCATTAAAGTGGTCGGCGACGAACATGAATAAGACCCTGTTGCTGATTAAACACGAATTTGTCAATACAGTCCGAAGAAAGGCCTTTGTCATTCTGACGCTCGCGTTTCCGGTCATCGCGCTTTTGGGTTTATTGGCTGCGCAAGTTATCCCCGGCATGATTACTCCCACCACCACTATCGAAAAAGTCGGCTACGTCGATAAAGTCGGTATTTTTACGCAAGGCCTGACCGAGTACAAGACGGAACTCGTACCCTACGCGGGTGAAGACGTCGCCAAGACGGCATTAACCGATAAAAAGATCAAAGAATATTTTGTCATTGGGCCGGACTATCTCTCCACAGGGTTAGTGCAGCGGTATACGCTTACCTCCGAAATCGCGCCCAGTTCAACCGTGCAAACCGTTATCAAAGATTTTCTGCTGAACAATCTCCTCAAAGGAAATTCGGAGGAAGTCATTGCACGTGCCAAATCCCCTTTAAACATAGATAGCACTACATTAACCGCCGCCGGTACGCCGGCTGCCCGGCAAGGCGGTTTTTCGGCGCTTATTCTCCCTTACATCTTCAGTATTTTATTGATGATGGCTATTTTTACATCCTCCGGTTACCTGCTGCAAGGACTCGGGGAAGAGAAAGAAAATCGCGTAATGGAGATTTTATTGTCTTCCATTTCACCCCGGCAATTACTGGCGGGCAAAGTTCTGGGCCTGGGCGCTGCCGGCCTGGTGCAGATTGTTGTCTGGCTGATATCCGCTAACTTTTTAATGAAAATAGCATCGTCAACCTGGGGCAACGTCATCGGTTCGTTACAGGTACCGCCGGAATTCCTGATACTGGGTGTAATCTATTTTATCCTCGGCTATCTACTGATGGCGGTGCTGATGGCAGGGGTTGGCTCCATCAGTCCCACCGCGCGCGAAGGGCAGCAAATGTCCGCCATTTTTACGTTGCCGGTGGTAATCCCCATTTATTTCATGGGCTTGATTATGGAACACCCTGAAAATGTCGCCGTGAAAATACTCACGTTTTTCCCCATTACCGCGCCTATTACCGTCATCGTCCGTTCCGGATTATCTGAAATTCCATTATGGGAACTCCTGGTCAGTATCAGCATCCTCATTCTTTCCATCTGGGGATTGTTTATATTGACCACAAAGCTCTTCAGAACTTACCTGCTGATGTATGGCAAAAGACCGGACCTTCGGGAAATCATCCGCAGCTTTAAAGAAGCCTAAGGGCTGGTTCCCTCTCCCGAGTCTCCCTGTTTCTGAAACTGTCCGAAAACTTCGATTTTATAGGATCAAGTCCAGTAATGATTAAAACAAAGTGATTTGATTCATATTGCATAAGGGAAAATAAATACTTCATCCTTAGAATCAAGATATCTGTTTTCAGAATATATTTTTAATAACCAACTGGATGAACCTTGGGGTAAAACTATTATATGGGAAAACATGTAAGATAAAAGTAAAGTAAATCACGCAACAATATACGAATTCTTTCTTAGCAAAGTTATTTCAAAAGATGACACGCAGGATCGTTTAGAAAAGCTGTTTTTATGGGTAAAACAATAGGCCTTAGAAACTCTCATTCCCCCATCCCCTTCCTCAACCTCTCCTCCGCCGCCTCTTGAGTAATCCCCTCCAGCGCGATCAACTTCCGGTGACCTGCCGCGCCTTTTTCAATGATAATACGGCTCTTGCTGATATCCAGAATTTCACTCAAATATTCAATCAGTTCTTTGTTGGCTTTACCTTCCACCGGCGGCGCCGCAATCTTCAGATGCCACACCCCTTCCTCAAAACGCAACACATCATTCCGTTTCGCCCCCGGATGCCCCATTACCGCTATTTTCACCGGCTTCTCTTTCACTTCTTTGCTCTCAAAATATTCGGATTTTGAATTTATTTCGGATTTTCTTGTTTATTTTAACTTGAATAATCTCTCCGCGTTCTCGCTGGTAATTTTTGCCATCGTCTCAATATTGGTTCCACGTATCTCCGCCATCTTCTCCACCGTCAGCTTAATGTAGGCCGGTTCGTTCCGTTGCCCGCGGTATTTTTGCGGCGGCAGGTATGGACAATCCGTCTCTACCACCAGCCTGTCCTGCGGTACAATTTTTATCACTTCCGCCATCTGACTTTTCGGATAACCGATGTATCCCCCGAAAGCCAAATAAAACCCCATGTTCAGAAAAATCCGCGCATTATCAGCGTTCTCCTGAAAGCAGTGAATCACCCCCGGCGAATCTGCGGTGGCTTTCTGCACCCAGCCGCTCAATATCTCGATCATTTCATTGGTCGCCTGACGGTTGTGGAGGATCACCGGCAGCTGCAGCTCGCCGGCCAGTTCCAATTGCCATTTCAACCCTTTAATTTGCTCGTCCTTGTACACAACGCTTCTGTGGAAATCCAGACCCATTTCTCCGATTGCGACCACACGGGGATGCTTGGCCAGCGTTGCAATACGGCTAATTTCGGTCTTTTTCACACCTGCGATTTCCTGCGGATGAATTCCTACGGCAGCGTAAACCGCGGGATATTTTTCCGCCAGCGCAATCGCTTTTTCGCTTGCTTCCACACTGGTGCCGCAGGTAATTATCCGGCCGATCCCGGCCTCCGCCGCCCGCGCGATTACCGCATCCCGGTCGCTGTCAAATTCCTCTCCGTCCAAATGGGCATGTGTATCAATTATCGAAATTTTTGAAGAATTCAATTGTTTTTTCTCAGTGAAATCTTAATACATGGGACTATATACCATTGCGAGAAGTACTTCCGCAGAAGTACGACGAAGCAAACTCACATTCCATCATTAACAAGGATAAGCAACCTGCTCGCAGGAGATAGACATTAAAAAACTCTATCTGTGCGCCGCCCCGGTCAATTCCCTTAGATCCTGTATCTTTTCTTTCGTGCAAAAGGCCTCGATCCCTTCCAATATATCCATCGGCGCACGGGGATTCGCAAAACTCGCCGTCCCCACCTCGATGGCAGTTGCGCCGGCCATGAAAAACTCGATGGCATCATCAGCGTTTGTAACCCCGCCGCACCCCACAATTGGAATCCTCACAGATTTATAAACCTGATATATCATGTAAACAGCCACCGGCTTGATCGCAGGACCGGATAGTCCGCCGTAATCATTCCCCAACATCGGCTTATGTGTCCTGATATTGATTGCCATCCCTTTCACGGTGTTTATCAGACAAAGCCCATCTGCCCCTGCGGCGGCCACATCTTCGGCAATATGCACGATTTCCGCTGTATTCGGCGTCAGTTTCACGATGATTGGTAACAAAGTGGCTTTCCGGACTGCTCCCGTCACTTTCGCTGCCGATTCCGGGTCAGCGCCGAACTCCGCGCCGCCTGCCCTGACATTAGGACAACTGATATTGATCTCTAGTCCGGCCACCCCGGGTACCTTATCCAGTTTCGCCGCCACAGCGGCATATTCATCGATAGTTCCACCCGCAATATTGACGATGACCGGCACTTTCCATCCTGCCCAAACCGGCGTTTTTTCTTTTATCAGTGCATCTACCCCGATGCCCTGTAACCCGATTGAATTGAGCATACCATTCGGAGTCTCGGCGATCCGCGGCTGGGGGTTGCCGTCCCGCGGTTCCAGCATCGTGCCTTTACAGACAATTGCGCCCAGCTTCTGAATATCGAAAAGGTGTTCGTACTCCATCCCGTAACCGAATGTGCCGGAGGCCGTCATTACCGGATTTTCCAGTTTCAGCCCTTTTTTATTTTCCGGAGCCAGTTGTACTGCAAGATTCACTTTCTTCCCCTAATCCACTTTTATTTCGTTATCCGTAACATCGATCCGCGTACAAGCATTATTATAGAAGAAACGCTCGCCCAGTTCTTGCGCCATTATCGCCGAACCCTCCTGGCCGGTGCAGTGAGAAACCCCGATTTTTTGGATTTTCAACTCTTTTAACGCATCGATTGTCTGGTAAACCCTTTCCACCGGAGAATTGATCAGGTGGCACCCGCCGATTACCATTCTGATTGTGTTTCTACCTGTTAATTTCTGCGCGTGGTAAAGCGTATTGATCATACCGTGGTGACTGCAGCCGAGTACTACTATCAACCCCGGTTTGGTATTGATTATCAGTGCCAGGTCGTCATTCAGNNGTCATGATGTCTGCTGTTATCTTCACCGGTTTTTTACTCAGTCTGAATTTTGCCCCCAGTTTCTCCAGTTCCTGCAGCTGAAAAGGCAATGCAATATTTTTTCGTTTATCCTCGTCTTTACCGGAAAACTTGGCATCTACCACATCCGGATGCGCGATAACTTCGGTCTTTTTCCCGATTTTCCCCAGGACGTTCGCTAAACCGCCCGTGTGGTCCACATGACCGTGGCTCAGGACAATTTTATCCACCTTGCGCAGATCTATCCCCAGCGCCTCGGCATTGTGCGTCACCGAAACGGTCTGGCCTGTATCCAGCAGAACATTGGCTTCATTGGTTTCCACCAGGATGCTTAATCCCCATTCAGCCAGCAACCCCAGATTATCCGCCGTATTTTCGCTTAATGTCGTAATCTTTAGCATCTCTTCACCTGCTGTCAAAATTATAAGCTATGTCCGACTACGAGACAACTCCGATTATCAGTAAGACATTCGTTGATTTCCCGTCAGCCGATCTAATTACTTACTACAAGCTGTAAATCTCCCCAAATTTGAAACTCCCCCTTTCGCGAAAGGCTTACAGTCCAGGAGGCAAGAACGGGAGGGAATAAGGAGGATTTTCCGGTAAATTGTAATCAGCTGTTTGGATTTCGGATTTATTTGATATACTTCGTAGTGAAAATATCAAATCTCTGCCCAATTGTGCTCGGACTTGTCTTGCACCCTGTTCTTGTAGTATGCTATATTATTGTGTCTTAAGAACCAAATCTATATTTTATTGGTGGATTAGTAGATGGTAACTGAAAACGTTGATACTCAAGTAAAAGTAAACTCTTATGAATTAATTGTCATCTTCCGGCCTGATTTGTCCGAAGAGAAACTGACTGCGGCCATAGAGAATGTCAAGAAATTCATTACGGGTAAAGGTGGCGTCATCTCCGAGACTAAATCCTGGGGCAAAAGACGCCTGGCCTATCCGATTAAACACGCCATCGAAGGGAACTACATCCTGCTCAAGTTCACGATGAAACCCGATCAAAACCGGGAATTAGAAACAAGCCTCAGAATTTCTGAGGATGTTTTACGTCATCTTCTGGTCAAGCTGGATTAGCAAGGGGAGTATGACCTTTTCCTCGTGTACTCGGTAAGGTCTTTAGGAGTTGTGGGAGTATGGTGAGTATCAACAGGATGACCATTATCGGCAACCTGGGGAGTGAACCTGAAATGCGGTTTACCCCGAGCGGGCGTCCGGTAACATCTTTCCGTATCGCCACAAACTGGCGGTACACCACCGCCGAAGGCGAGCGTAAAGAAGAAACAGAATGGTTTTCCGTAGTCGCCTGGGGTAAACTTGCCGAGCAATGCAATCAGTTCCTGACCAAGGGTAGACTGGTCTACGTCGAAGGTAGACTGCGGCTGCGCACCTGGGACGGCCAGGACGGCCAGAAACGGGCGCGTAATGAGATCATTGCCGATCGGGTGAAATTCCTGGATAGACAGGGAGCCCCTGCTGCCGGTGAAGGTAAACCGGATGAAGTGGAACCAACTGGCGAAGTTGAGCCAGATGATATACCTTTTTAATTGGAGTTCATAAAAAGTGACGACGAGAGAAAGACCAACAACAGCACCAGCTAGACCCCGCATGGGTGGGATGAGAACAAACCGGACACGTTATGTGCCCAAGCGCAAGGTATGTTTCTTCTGCGCTAATAAAAATGAAGCCATTGACTACAAGAACCCGGAAAAATTGCGGAACTATGTCTCTGACATGGCTAAAATTGACCCCCGCCGCCGCACCGGGACTTGCGCTAAACATCAGCGCGCTCTGGCAACAGCAATTAAACGGGCTCGGCAACTGGCATTATTGCCTTATACCTCCGACCATTCTTTCACTCCCCCGATTGCTGCCAATGCGCCTGCTGCTCCCAGCGCTGTCAGTGCACCCCCTGTTCAACAACCGACTCCGTAACTAGAATTGAGGTAAAATTAGCGTGGCTACAAAAAGAACTTATCAACCGAAGAAAATACCGCGTAAGCGTGAACACGGCTTTCTCAAGAGAATGAGCACCCGGGGTGGTCGGGACGTTTTAAAGGCAAGACGTCAAAAAGGCCGCAAACGCCTGATCGTGGTCTAAGCATGGCTTTTTCTGGAGGAATACCACGGGAGGAATAGTACACCTTACCAAACCGGAACAATATTCTCTGGTTTATGCAAAAGGTGGCTCGTGGGCTTGTAACCTGTTAGTATTAAGAGCATCAAGTAATGGGCTTCCGGTCTCCAGATGTGGTTTTTCTGTAAGTAAAAAAATAGGCAATGCGGTCGTTAGAAACAGGGTCAAGAGGTTGTTGCGGGAGATTACCAGATTAACCGCCGTCTCGCCGGGTTGGGATATGGTTTTTATTGCCCGCCCCGCTTCCGCCACTACAAACTTCACCGTTCTGAAGACCAATGTCCTGAATTTATTATCGAGGGCAAAAATACTGGAAACTGGACCAGCGGTCGATTAGCTTGGTGAATCAAAGTGAAAGTTATCGCTTTAGGTTTGATTAGAATGTATCAATCTACGATATCACGGGTGCTCCCGTCGTCATGCCGTTTCACTCCAACCTGTTCTGAATACACCGCCCAGGCCATCGAACGGTACGGTATTTTTAAAGGCATCTGGATGGGTACCAAACGGATTTCACGTTGTCATCCCTGGCACGAAGGCGGTTACGACCCCGTTCCCTAGCGCAGTTATATTGGAGCATTATTAAGTGAGCACCAGGCATAAATTTATTTTCATCACGCTGGTAGTCTTTGTCGCAATCGCATTGCTTGTTACCAGTTGTACCGGCGCTATCGCACGCGGTTGGGCAGGCGGGACGGTTTCTGCTGACGGTAAAACTATATTTGCCGGTTCGATGAAAGGTAAAGTCATTGCCTTCGACCCCGTCAGCAACGCCATCCTCGGTAAACCCCTGCAATTAACCGCTCCCGTATCCAGTGGATTGAGCTGCATACCCTCCTGCGGTGGACAAACCTCGGCTGCTCTCACTCTTTATGCTTCCCCAGTTGTAATAACCACGCCTGACCTTGGGACTGTCGTCTATGTCGGCGGTAACGATGGCAAAATCTACGCTTATCAATTTGTGGATAATGCCCTCCGTACCGATGCCGAATGGTTATATCCCCGCCAGGGCGCCATGAATGGCCAGATTATCGGCGGTATCGTTGTTGCTAATAATACTGTTTACTTCGCCATGTCTGACGGAACAGTTTATGCCCTGGACACCAACGGCCTTTATAAAAAATGGTCATATAAAATCAATAGTAAAATCTGGTCCGCGCCGGTTGTTGACGGCAATACTCTTTACATCGGTTGTTTTGATAAGACGGTCTATGCGCTTAATGCTGCCGATGGCACTGTGATCTGGAAAACCAAAACCGACGGCGCTATTAACTCCACGCCGGTTGTATATAACAACAGGGTTTACATCGGTGACTACGCCCGTCATTTCTATGCTCTGGATGCCGCCACCGGCAATATCGTCTGGAATTTTCCTAAAAATGATACTGCCCCCGGTAGTCCGCAGAACTGGTTCTGGGCCAAACCGGTAGTGCTTAATGGTGTAATTTATGCCCCCTGCCTTGACGGCAATATCTACGCTCTGAATCCGGATAACGGCAACCTCGTAGATACATATACATTCGGTAATTCAATTTCCTCTTCGCCGATCGCGATTGGTAACTATCTTGTCGTGACGACCGCAGTTGGATCCTATGCCCCCACCAAGCAAATAGGCAAAGTTTATATTATGAATACTACGGACGGAAGTCACCGCGAGATTGATTTCCCTCAATATGAGGACGTCAACGCCCCGCTCTTCTCCCAGGGCAGCATTGTTTATTTCCATACCACCAAAGATAATCTGTATTCGGTAGATACTTCAGCCAAAGAAAGTAAACTTACTCTCGTTTTTAATCTTAACACTGTGAAGTGAGGTAGCATCTCTTGGATATCTGGGAAATAGTTATTTTAAGACCGATGATCAATGTGCTCATCGTGACTTCAAAATATCTTTTCAATAGCCCCGGGTTGGCCATCATTGTTTTTACCATCCTGATTAAAGTGGCGATGTATCCGCTGACAAAAAAACAGCTGCTTGCCAGTAAAAAAATGCAGGATATGCAACCCAAGATTCAGGAACTGCAGAAAAAATATGGCAAAGATAAACAGCGTTTTCAACAAGAGCAAGCCGCGCTTCTCAAAGAAACCGGCGCTATGAACCTCGGCTGCATCCTGCCGATGCTGATTCAGATGCCGATCTGGATTGCCCTCTATCAATCAATTATTCGGGTTCTGGCTACCGGTCCGGAAGAACTGCTCAACCTATCCCGCTATCTGTATCCTCACTGGAATATCGTTTTTCCGATGGTGCCTTTGAATAGTCAATTCCTCTGGCTGAACCTTGGCGCTCCTGATAGTTTATATATATTACCTATCCTGGTCGGCGGCTCGATGTGGTTGCAGCAAAAAATGGTAACCCCGACGAATACCGACCCGCAGCAGGCAGCGCAATCCCAGATGATGTTGTTCATGATGCCCATCCTGTTTGCTTTTATGACCATGAATTTCCCAAGTGGTCTGGCGTTGTACTGGGTAGCCTCTAATATTATCGGTATTATCATGCAGTATTTTATCACCGGTTGGGGCGGACTGGCCGATTTGTTTGGTAAGAAAACCAATACCACCGGCAAACCACCTTCCAAACCGGCCGATGACCTGAAAAAATTACCTGCCAAATAAATTGAAAATGCTGCCCGTTTTTCGTAATATTGTGACGGGCAAACAAAATATAGAAAAAGGGAAACCGAAATGGAAAATCTCGAAATAAGCGGCAAAACAGTCGATGAAGCCATAGCCAAAGCTCTTAAACAATTGGGCGTCGAACGTGAAGATATTAACGTAACGATCCTCAATGAAGGAAAAAGCGGCGGCCTGTTTGGATTAGGCTCCGAAGATGCCCTGATTAGCGTCGAGCTCCTGGCATCTGCCAATGCCGGTAATGTTGCCCCCGTCCCGACTGCGGAAGCTGTCGTTGCCAGCGCCCGGGAAACCCTTGAAGAATTGTTAAAACTGATGGGCGTCGAGGGCACCGTTGTTCCCGGCACTTACCCGGACGAAAGCGGCGAACCTAATTCTGCCCCCATTGCTTTCAATATCGAAGGGGATGACCTCGGCATTCTCATCGGCCGGCGCGGACAGACCCTTTCTTCCCTGCAGTATATTCTCAGGCTCATGGTCGGCCATAAGACCAATACTTGGATCCCCATCGTCATCGATGCCGAAAGTTATAAACAGCGCCGGTATGAAGCCATCCAGGCTTTAGCCCATCGCATGGCCGAGACCGTCAAAACTAAAGGCACTCCCTTCACACTGGAACCCATGCCGCCCTACGAGAGACGCATCGTGCATATGGCTTTAGCCAATCATTCCGCCGTTTTTACCGAAAGTATCGGCGAGGGTGAATCCCGCAAAGTGGTGATCAAGCCGAAAAGACCCGCAACCAATAGAAATAATTTCTCCGGCCCGCGCAATAACGGCGGTTCATTCCGCCCCCGCAATAATTCCACTCTCAATAACGACAACCCCAACCACTGGTAATTCATAATAACCTGCGTATCAAAAAGCCTCACTGCTATGGTGAGGCTTTTTTAATATATCGTCCTGAACGTAGTGAAGGATCTCCATCCCCTCTAAACACATCTAAGCTAGTGCCATCCGCTTGAGGAGACCTGTGCGTTTCACTGGGTCAAATTGCCTAAAGTCATTGCGAGAAACGAAGCAATTTCACAGAGGGGCAACATCCTTAATTAACACCGACTATTGCTAGCTGATTACTAAACACTGATCGCCCAATTTCTTTATTTGAACATTATTTAGTATTTCGATATTAGTATTCAGCAAGAATTTTTTCACTCAGCTATTTTTATTATGTAAATTAATGTAATGACTCTGCAGCAACCGCGCGTCATCCTCCAGATTCGGACTCTCGCAAATCAATATCCCGCCCACTTTATAGTCATTCAACGCCCGCAGCAGCTCATCATATTTAAAATCCGAGTCATCCAGATTCAGATGGTTCAATTCTCCCTTATTCCCGAAGGCGACCCCCGCCACATGTATATGCATGTTCTCCAAAACGCCTTTACCCAACCGCTTTTCTATTTTCGCCAGCACCCCGCAGAATTCTTCGTAGGTATTATTCTTGCCGGTCCTGGCCCGCCAGTGCGCAAAATCGATGCAGGGTGACACCCCGTTCGTTTCCGCCGTTAAATTCAGCAATTCTTCCAGCGTCCCGAACTGGCTCATCTTCCCCATTACTTCCGGACGTAAATTAACGCTGATATTTTCCTTCGCCAGCTGGTCGATAACCTCTAAAAAGTATTTTTTCACTGTGTCGTAAGTTTCTTCGGGCGTGGTTCCCATGTAATACGCGGCATGAAAAACAACATCACCGGCGCCGCATAAAGCCGCCGCCCGCGCCGATTGTATCAACCGCAGCTGGCTGGCCTGTATCTTCTCCGCTTCCCGCGCGTTCAGGTTGATAAAATAAGGGGCATGTACCGAAAGCCGGATATTTCTGTTCGCCGCCACNNGTCTCCTTGCTCATCCGCACACCCTGCACAAACTCAATCTCCATGCAATCCAGACCCAGCTCGGTGATCCGTTTGATGCCGTCAACGGTAGAAAGGTTTTCAGGATTGCGTGGCGAACCGGCAGTCCCGAAGTTTAACTTGCTCATTGATTAATTATCGCATATTACCACCCCAAAGTATCGTCCTGAACGAAGAGAAGGATCTCCATCACTTCTGTATATGTGCATGACAACTAGTGGCACAGGTGTCCCTGCCCGTGACATATTATTCCCTATTGTCATTACGAGGAACGAAGTAATCTCAGGGGAGGGGCAAAATATACAGGAAACTTGACTATTTTGTCTCATTCTTTGAAATTAGTGTTTTGAATATATTTAGTGTTTCGGATTTATTTGAATCTTGATTATTTCCGCAGGTTAAATATTGGTAAGCTATTTGCTATTTCTTATTTGAATTTGTTTGGTATTTGGGATTTAGGAATTTGGAATTTCCCGTGATGATGGTATACTTAAAGATAGAAATAGAGTTCGCACTCGGGGGAGGACAATCCTGGAAGGTATAGAAATTGCCCGCAAAGCGGTCGAAGCCGCCTCAGAAAAGCAAGCCTCGGACATCGTTCTGCTGGATGTCAGTAAAATATGCACCTTCGCCGANNTACTTTGTCATTTGCAGCGGTGACAGCGCCCGTCAACTTTCCGCCATCGGTGATGAAGTTGAGCACACTCTCCGCGACCTGGGAGAGCGGCCCATTCACCACGAAGGCACCGCCAGTTCCGGCTGGATGCTTTATGATTACGCCGATGTTCTTGTCCACATCTTCGGTCCTGATGAACGCAAGTTCTACCAGCTCGACGAATTGTGGAATCAGGCCACCCCGGTCGTCAGAATTCAGTAATTAAAGATTTCCTTGTCTTTGAAGAAAAGCTTTATTTCCTTGGCTGCGTTTTCCGGCGAATCCGAGCCGTGCGTCGCGTTATTCTGAATATCCAATCCGAAATCAGCCCTGATCGTGCCCTTGTCCGCTTTCTTCGGGTCGGTGGAACCCATCGTCTTCCGTATCAGTTCGATGGCATTATCGCCCTCAAAAACGATCGCCACAATTGGGGTGGATGTAATATATTTCACCAGGTCGTTAAAGAATGGCTTACCTTCATGCACCGCGTAATGACGTTTCGCCAGCGCCTCATCCATATGCAGCATTTTCAGACCGACGGTTTTTAAACCCTTCTGCTCGAACCGTGCCAGGATTGCGCCTGCCAGATTCCTTTTCATTGCGTCGGGTTTTATCAGTACTAAAGATCGTTCCATTTTTCTATGTAGCTCCCTATCTTATTTTTTAATCGGTGAGGATAAAAGCTCCTCAATCGTTTTCACATTAATTTCTTCCAGGCTGTCCACCACCACATCCGCCTCCGAAATGTCTTCCCTTGGGCAGGTGTTGGCCACCGCAATGCAGTACATGCCGGCGCGCTTGGCTGCCCGTACCCCCACCACTGCATCCTCCATCACCACACAGTTCTTGGACTCCACACCCAATTTCTGCGCGCCCAGCAGAAATCCTTGCGGGCTGGGCTTGCCTTCTTTCACGTCATCTCCGTTAATGAACAAGCTGAAGTATTTATTAATTCCCAGTGTTTTTGATATTAATTCGATGTTCTCTTTCGGTGTAGAGGAAACAATTGCCAATTCATATTTGGCCTTGCCCAATGCTTTTATCAGTTCCACCACGCCCGGCAGTGCCTGAATATTGTCTTTCACAAAATCACGGAATGTTGCCTCTTTTTCATCCGCGATCACATTTACTTCTTCAATCGACATCTTTTTCCCCACGAAATGTGGGATGATTTCTTCATTTTTACGCCCATTCGCCCATTTGAAATCTTCATCGGTAAAAACTTTGCCTCGTCTGGCAAATGTCGCCTGCCATGCTTTTTTATGACAGGGGAGCGAATCGACAATCGTGCCGTCCATGTCCCAGAGGACCGCCCTGCGGCTGTTTTGCGTTTCCGTTTTCAGATTATTTCCCCTCCCCGTTCCGGTTCTCTTTCGCGCTCACCACAAAATGCGTTCCGGTGCCTTCTGCCGCGATCGTGCCGTCCTGCAAAAAAACAGTAGCTTTGGTCTTGATCACTTTACGGGTCTTGTTCGTCACCATGGAAGTAACAACTATCGGTTTGTTTATCGGGATCAGGTGCGTCAACCGCGTATCTAGTCTAGCTGTCACGCAATTCAACCCTTCTATGTGCACTGCCTGGCTTAACACTTCATCGAGGAGGCAGGCCGTGATCCCGCCATGCAGATATCCGGACCAGCCCTGATATTGCTCTCCTGGGGTAAATTCTGTGCGGACTGTTTTACCGTCGGTCTGGAATTTTAATTTAAAACCGATAGGATTGTCCGCACCGCACCCGAAACAGCAGTTGTTATCGTTGTTTGTGTTTAGTGAAATCTGAGGCCAGTTCGACATCTCTTTAATATCTTATCACTTTTCGGCCTCACGATTCACCGGAAATGGTTCCGGCAATAGTGGCATGTTGTTAGCAGTCATCTCCTCGTCTTGAGTCCTTCAACTGAAAGGACGAAATACTTTTGCTATTAAAGCAAAATGTACCGGATTAAGGTGAGGGGATTCTCTTTACCCTTAACTAAAATGCAAAACCAACACAGCCGACTCAAAACTCACAACTAACGCCTATTCCAATCCACCTATTTACAAAAATACACTATTGACATATAATATTTTATATAGTATTGTAAATTATACAATAGTATAAGAACCAGCATAACGGAGGAAATATGAATGAAAAAGAGATAAGCGAAGTCAACAGAGACTTTCAGAAAGGCCTCTATACCGGCATCTCCGTTTTCATACTGCTCTGTGTAGTCGGCCGCTCTAAAGAACCGATCTATGGCTATCAGATCGCCAAGATCATCGAGAAGGACAATGAGGACATCCCCATCATCAAATTGGGCACTCTTTACCCGGTCTTGCGTTCCCTGGAAAAAAATGGGCTGCTGGAAAGCAAAGTCGATCCCTCTGTTACCGGTCCCCCCCGCCGCTATTATCGCATTACAGAATTGGGTAATCAGACCCTGGTCGAACTGCGCAAAACATGGCAGCGTGCTACCACCTTTATCGATAGCATAATGATAGGAGCTGAAAATGGTAAATAACATAGATTCATATCTTCAACAACTTAGGAAAGAATTGGCAAATTGCGACCGCGCGACAATTCAGGATGCCCTTTCTGACGCGGAGGAATACCTGAGAAATGCCGTGGATATCCTGAAAGCGAGCAAACCTGATTTGGCAGATGAGATTGTTTTCGCTTCTGTCATGCAAGAATACGGCACACCCGCTGAAATCGCGGATGCCTATCGTAAGATCGAAGCCCATTCATCCCCTTCCCTGGCTGTCAGGACACAGAAGGCTAACCGGCCGTTTGTCAGCCGGTTTTTCGGCGTGGTGACTGAACCCCGGGCCTGGGGCGCCTTGCTTTATCTTCTATTCACACTGGCCACCGGAATCATCTACTTTACCTGGACAGTTACCGGTATCTCGCTGTCACTGGGATTGTTAATTCTTATCATCGGGATCCCCATTGCAGGTGTATTTATCCTTTCCACGCGCGGATTGGCCCTCTTAGAAGGCCGTCTGGTCGAAGCCCTGTTGGGAATACGCATGCCGCACCGCCCGCTCTTCTCTAAAAACGACAAGGGCGTCTGGGCCAAATTTAAAGCCCTGATTACCGATAGATACACCTGGCTTTCCATGGTCTATATGCTGATACAATTACCTTTGGGCATATTTTACTTCACTTTGTTTGTCACTTTAATCTCGGTATCTCTGGGATTGGTGGCATCCCCCATTCTGGAGTTGGTTTTTAAAGAGCCGATGTTTACCGCTAATGGCTCCATGTATTTCTTTAACGGCTGGGTAATGCCGATTGTTGTGATCGTCGGTGTTTTGCTCTTCTTCGCTACTTTGCATTTAGCGAAAGCAATCGGCATTTTCCACGGTAACCTGGCCAAAGCCATGCTTGTCAGAGAGTAAAATGAAAAGGATAATAATGAAAAAACTAATTATTTTAGGAACCATAATTACTTTTGCTGCGGCCTTACTGACAGGGTGTTCGGCGGTCTTTCACACCACCGGCACTGGCCAGATTATCGATAAAACCTATGATTTTAAGGACTTTACCAATATCGAACTATCCAGCTCTTATCAATATGATTTCAGACAGGCTGATACCTATAGTGTCGTTATCTCCGCGCCGCAAAGCACTCTCGACCGCGTAGATATCCGCCAGTCCGGCAATACGTTAGTTGTCAGTATGAGATACATACCTTTCTCCTCTTCAAACGCCCGGATCACCATCACCCTGCCGCAGCTCAATAAGCTGACAGTTTCCGGTTCCTGTGACGGCAGCGCCACCGGTTTCAGTTCAAATAATGATCTGGAAATAGGCGTTTCCGGCTCAAGCAGACTGGACGCAGATTTCAAAGCAGCTAAAACCGGCATCAATGTTTCAAGCTCTTCGTATATTTCCGGTAACATGACTGCATCAGATACTACAATTAACATTTCAGCATCCAGCAGGATGAATATGGACATTGTCACTGGCAAAACCAGTATCGCCGTTTCCAGCTCCTCCAATGCTACAGGAAAATTAACTGCCGCTGACACTGAGATCAAAGTTCATAATTCAAGCAATCTGAACATGACGATGCAAACCGGGAACACCACTATGGAAGTTTCGGGGAGCAGCACCGTCAGAGGCAGCCTGGATGCATTGGACAGCGCATTTACTATTAACAACTCCAGCCGCTGCGAACTTACCGGTTCTGCCGGCAACTCCACCATCTTAGCTACCGGTTCCAGTAACATGATCTCCCCGGGATTAATACTAAAAAGCGCTGATGTCACCTTGGAATCGTCCAGCCATGCTGGTATCTTCACAAATGGCGCGATGAGCATCGATATCAGCGGCTCCTCTACTCTCGATTATTATGGTAATCCTTCCATCGGCAAGACCAATGTCAATAGCTCTTCCCGGCTGAATCATAAATAATACTAAATTTTTGAATTTATCGTATGCTAATATATGTATGATTATTGATTGTGCAATAAAGAAGGTGTTTTGTTGAAACTGGAGCTCATCGTCCCCGCCACGCATAAAAGAAAACGAAAATCCGGCAAGGCAATTTTGCCGCCTTTGGGCATGGCCGCGATTGCCGCGTTATCCCCGCCGGATGTCGATGTCTCGATCATCGATGAGAACGTCACCCGGGTCGATTACCTGAAAGATGTTGATCTGGTTGGCATCACTGCTCTCACTAGCACTGCACACCGTGCCTATGAGATCGCTGACGCCTTTCGCGCCATGGGTAAAAAAGTAGTGCTGGGTGGTATCCACCCCAGTATTATGCCGGAAGAAGCCGGTCAACACGCGGATGCTGTGGTCATCGGCGAGGCGGAAGGAATCTGGCCTGCAGTTATCGATGATTTTAAAGCAAAACAATTACGGAAAACTTACCAGCTCAAAGATCGCCCGTCTTTAACCGGTTTACCCCATCCCCGGCGCGACCTTTTTGCCAAAAGAAGGTACTATTTCACTAACACTATTTACACTACCCGCGGTTGTCCGTACTCCTGTTCATTTTGTACGGTTACATCATTCTTCGGCCGCACTTACCGCTGCCGCCCGGTAGAGGAGGTCATTGCCGAGGCCAAAACGCTGAACCGCAAACAACTTTTTATTTTCCTCGATGATAATATCGTCGGCAACCCCAAATATTCCAAAGAACTGTTCCGTGCCTTGATTCCACTCAAGATCAAGTGGGTAGGACAGTGTTCCGTCACCATTGTCAAAGACGAAGAACTGCTCCAACTCGCCGCTGCCAGCGGTTGCGTCGATCTCTTTATCGGCCTCGAATCTTTGTCTCCCGCCAGCCTGAAGGCGATCGATAAAAAAACCAACTCGGTTGAAGAATACGAAGCCATTATCAAAAAACTGCATGATAACGGTATCGGCGTACACGGCTTCTTTATCTTTGGGCTCGACGGCGATGATGAAGGTAGTTTCCAGCGCACCGTTGCTTTTGCCCAAAAAGTGCGCTTAGAAAGCGCTCAGTTCGATATCCTCACTCCCTACCCGGGGACGGCTATTTTTGCTTCTCTGGACAAGGAAGGTCGCATTCTCAATAAAAATTGGTCGCAGTACGGCCACGACCTCATGTTCACACCGAAAGCATTATCCCGGGAAACGCTGCAGGAAGGCCGCAAACAGGCCTGGCGTGAATTCTACAGCCTGCATTCGATCTGGAACAGACTGGGTGCCGGACATCATAACCCGACCCTTTTTTGGACCGCGAATCTTTTCTATTATTATCAGGTGCACCGACTGAAAACACTGCATTAAAAAAATCACGGAATCGATATTGATATGGTTTTATTTTTGCAAATTTATGTATCATTTATAGTAAGATTAGCTATGAGTCTTACTTAATCAGGAGGTCGGAAAGGCATATAATTCACAACAAACTGCGTGCAAACAGACAAACAAATATTTATCACAGTTCCGCCACAGGGAGCTTTTATTATTACAAAACGGGCTTTCCCGGATGATTCTACCTTTAACCAATCCTTCGAGGACGCAAAGCCGATTTTTCAAGCCGCACAAGAAACTGTGTAACAGCTCAGCAATTTACCTGTTACTTCGCCGCTTTGTTTACCATTGCATCCATTAGCTAAAATCATCTTCCGAACCTGAGACTGTCCGAAATCTTCGATTTTATCGGATCAAGTCCGGTAATGATTAAAACAAAAATAGATTCCAGTTTCACTGGAATCTATTTTTACCGTCTTTGTCATTCCCGCGCAGGCGGGAATCCAGATAAATAGTTACCAACGGCTATTTTCGGACATCCTCATTAAGGGAGAATTGATTTGAACATCACTATTCGTAAGTTTTCAATTCTGAAAAAACTGCGCTAAATCATAAATCTACTTCCTCTCTGTTTACGGAGGAGAAAGAATTAGAGAGTGAAGTTCTGATATGAAACACTTGCCTGAGGAAATGTATGAGGTTCTAAATTAAATTTCTTCACGCCAGGAAAATGATCCGCCCGCAACTGCTGCACCGCACCACCCCGCCTCCCTTCGCCCTCTGCAGATCCGTATTTGGTAAAGTAATTCTGCACCCGTGGCAGATTCCTTGCTCCACTTTCGCCACCGCCACCCCTTTCCTTTTCCTCAATTCCTGATAAATTTCTAATGTTTCGGCGTCAAACAAACCACTCAATTGTTTACGGTTGCTTTCCAATACCACCTGCGCCGCCTTTAACTGCATCAGTTCTACCACCAATTGTTTCTGCTGTTCTTTCCACTGGGTTTCCAATGTAGCCAGCTCACTTTTGCTGTTTTCGATGGTTTTTCTCAATATCTCCAGCTGGTCCATTAATTCCAGCGACTTATCTTCAAATCCTGATCGTCTTTTCTTCAGGTCGTCCGTCTCCTGCTGCAAGCTGGACAACTCTTTCGAATTGAATATTCTCCCGCCGTACAATTTTTTTTCGGTCTCTTTGATCTTCGCGCTCAGGTCGTCGATTTCCCACTCGGTCGATTTTTGCTGCGCAGTCAGCCTTTCCACGTTTTTCTGCTCTTCCACCAGCTTCTCTCTGGCTTTTATAACAATCGGACTTTCCCCGATCTGCCCGGACACGCGCTTCTGTGCTTGAAGATTAGCTTCAAGTGCTAAATCCACTTCCTGCAGCTGGTATAAATCCTTCGCGATACTCATTTCAGTGCCTTATTCTATAACGTCCGCTCCAACTTCGCAATTATTATCTATCATACCATCTCCACTCACAACTCATAACTGGCAGCTGATCGCTAAACGCTTATCCCCCCACGTAATAGTGGCACAGGCGTCCATGCCTGTGGGCATTCTCTCCATTTCGAAAAAGACTGGAGGTGAGGCAGCCATTATCCATTTGAATATCTTGGGGTTCGTTTGTTTGGGATTTGGCGCTTGGAACTTGGAATTTTATAACAAGGGTGGGTGCAGCCCGCCACCCTCGGTTAGTTCTCTTTGAGTCTTCAACGAAATACTTTCGACCGCAGTCGAAATGTACGCCNNGAGAGGGGGGAGTTGTCATTGCGAGGTACGAAGCAATCTCAGGGCGGGGCGGTATCTGTCTCCATCTATTAGTAATATTCAATATTTTCTTGACTATTGAATGTTGATTATTGATTATTTGAAACTCACCACTCAATACTCAAGACTGATTACTGAAGGCTATTTTTCCATCATGTGGTGCTCCGCCGCCCAATCTTCCCAATCCGGTACTTTTTCCCCGACCACATACAGAAAATAATATATCCCCATCTCCCCCAGGAACTTGAAATTCTTTCGCAGGTCCTTTGCCGCTTCATCGTAACTGCCGAACGACCGCAGATATTTCCGGAAACCGCCAAATTTCGTGTCTAATTCAACCATCCGCCGTGCATTGAAGACGATCGCCTCCAGCTTCAGGTGATTCCGGATCACGCGCTTGTCTTCTAATAGATTCGCCATTTTTGTGCCGGAATATTTGGCAATTACCTCCGGGTCGAAATTATCGAACGCTTCTTTTGTTCCAGGCCATTTTGCTTCCACTACCTGCCACGAAATCCCCGCCTGAAAAGCCGCCTTGCTCATCACTTCCAGGTAATCTGCCAGTTGTTTGGGCTTGATTTGCTTCGGAGCTTGCATATTTTCACCTCTTTTTTCCAGATGCCGGTAAAAGATTTTGCTATTAGTATAAATAATCGATCATGCCTTTGCAATTACCCGGTTAATAACACCGTCAACATCCTTACCTCTGCGTAATTATTTCCCATTTCGGACTCAGCTAAGTCGTTTTTCTCCCTCTCTGTTTACGGAGAAGGAGTTAGAGGGTGAGGTTCTAATAACCTGTGACAAAATCCCGTAGACAATTATAGAACATTTGTACTATTA
>PMMG01000119.1:5696-9748 GCA_003162335.1 Dehalococcoidia bacterium | reverse complement strand
AAAAGACGGACTGATAAAGAGAACCAGAGTCGGCGCTAAGACAAGACTCTTGAAAATAGAGTTGACTGAGAAAGGTCTGGAATTGGTAAAATTCAGTGGTAAAAGTAAAGTAATGGATGAAATAATTTCCGTGCTGAACCAGGACGAGCATCAGCAATTGTATACATTGCTGAGCAAGATTTTAGTTAAATTAAATGAGTATCCGATTTAGGTAATTTAGTTACCAAAATTGCCTGAAAGTACAATTGCCTTATCTGCATTAGCGTTATAAACTGATGATATCGTGCAGTTGTTTCACTCTATACCGTTTCTTTGGAAAGCAACCAGATGCCATGCTGATGGGCGCTTTTCGCGATAAAGAAGCAAGGAGAATAGCTTGGAAGGAATCTGTCCCCAATGCGGTTCGCATTACTTCGGTTGGTCTCTGGATAATCCAGAGAAACAGAAATGTGAAAAATGCGGCGGCCCTTTGACGATAATACGGGATGGCGTGATAATCCCCAAGGAAACACCGCCTTTGCAGGATAATGCGCCGGTTAAATTTTTAAAAGTGCCGCCAATATAGCTGTATTGCCTGGCTNNGATTGCAATTCTATTAATTACCCTGTCGTTCATTTTGCTGCAGGCGTTTTTATGTATTTTTGTAAAATATCTGTAATCGATAATACGAGTTCGCATGAATGTTCATCAGATATTTTCTTTATCGAAATTGCCGTGCTATAATCTCCGCAAATTTGAAATGCGGGGAAGTAGTTTATGCAATATTCGTTAAAACTGGCAGGATTTTACTTGAAACCCGGCAGCGCAGAAGAAATGTTTTATACTGATGACAATGGCGAACTGTTCATCGGCCGCGTAAAAGATGTGGATATTGGTCGAACCTATCTGATAGAAGTGGGCGAAAAGCGGCTTGGCAGTTGTTTCCGCTATATTATGAAATGGTTAGATGACGACGAAATACCTTCGAATAAAAATAAATCAGCCGGCGGTGAAGAAACCTGATCGTAAAATGATTTATCAAATTCCTCTTACATATTTATCCTTAAAAGTACTGACAACCGTTGTTCGACGAATTGACTCCGGTCAGTAACAATGTTATCCTTCAAATTAAACTGGTTTGAAGGTTGTGAAATGCCAACATTTGTTATCGGTTTTTGGCGTTGGTTCGCGTCCGGATTTGTTTCTGACGTTTCTGTAAATAATCGAGAACAATATCATGGTTGAAGACCCAAACCGCGGGCCTGACGCCGAAGAGCCGCGAAAATCAACAAATGCAGCCGGTGAGTCTTCCCAGTATACGGAGCAAGTCGGTACGTTTACCGCGCTGCGCTTCGGTAATTTCCGTTTGCTGTTGACCGTCCATATGTTAGGGGTGGCCGCGCAGTGGATTCAGCAGCTGACGATTAACTGGCTTGTTTACAACATCACCGGTTCCGGCACAATTTTGGGTGCATTGAACATGGTGGGGACTTTTACCTCGTTGGGAATGATACCGGCGGGCGGTGTATTGATCGACCGTGTCAACCACCGTAAGCTGCTGCTGATGTGTGTAACCTGGATGTTAGTCATTACGCTCGGCCTGGCGTTTATTTTACTTACCGGGCACCGTCAAATTTACTATCTGTTTATTTTTGCTGCTCTGGCAGGCGTCACACTAACTGTTTTTATCAATCTCCGTCAGGTAGCAGTCTTCGACCTGGTGCCGCGTGCGGTTACGCCCGGCGCTATCCCGCTGCTGCTGACCGGGGGCGGTATCATGCGTTCGTTCGGTCCGGCTATCGGGGGATTTCTGATTCTCTGGTTTGGGCCGTCCGGGAACTTTTTCCTGCAGGCCGGGGCATATGCGCTGCTTACCGTGACAATTATACAAATGCGTTTTCCGGCACGGGAGGTTTCCACTGTCCGGCTTTCCCCGTTCCGGAATATCCGTGACGGTATCCGGTATGTTATGAAGGAAAAGGTGACACGGACTTTTATGTTGACAGGTTTCATTACGCCGCTTTTTACTGTGCCAATCATCACCATTCTGCCGCCGATTTATGTGGTCAAGGTTTACCACGGCGGACCGGAGATCCTGGGGATGTTGTTAGCGCCGGTCGGCATCGGCGGTATTTTCGGGGGAATTTTTACGGCTTCGCTTTCCCGGTTCGAGCGGCGAGGCGTGGTACAGGTCACTGCGCTTTTTCTGCTGGCCATGTCGCTGGTGGCTTTCGGATTAAGCTCAAAATACTGGGTTGCTTTACCGCTGCTGGGTCTAGCGGGGTTCTTTGAAGCGATTTTTCTGACAACGAATCAGACGTTGTTAATGCTTTCGATACCGGCAGAATTACGCGGCCGGGTGATCAGTATTGTCAATTTAAGCGGCACCTTTTCTTTCCTGGGCGGGCTGGCCGCTGGTATAGGGTCTGACTTTTTCGGCAGTCCGAAGCCGGTGACGATCATTATGGCTGGCAGCGCAGCCTGTGTGGCGATTCTGGTGCTGATATTTTCGCCGACGATCCGCAATTACCGGTTGAGCCAGGGGATTGCAGCAGGGACGATGAAAAAGTCAGAGGATCGGGCGTCCTGAGAGATGTTTTCAATAATGAGTTTTCATTTATTACCGATGTTGGTTTTATAGATTCCCGCATTTACGTGACCGATAAAAGAAAATGCCCGCGATTTAGCACTTTTATAGCCAGCAATACGAACGGCCAGGTTCGAAACCCGCCCTTATAATTATTGAGCTAAAGATATACGAATATCCAGTTTAAGCCGTTCTCGATATCAGGCATTTTTCTGTTTAACTTCGATGTTGGAAAGTTTCTCGACGGCTTTGACGAGAGCCTGGGTACCGTACTTGCCGTCGCCGGTTGCTTCCAGTGAAGTAAACCACTGGTGAACTAAAGTGGTGGCGGGCAGCGGAATTTTATTAAGTTCGGAGCCTTCCATCACGAGCCGCAGGTCTTTCTGCAGCAGGTCAACCATGAAACCGGGCTGAAAATCGCGTTTGATGATCTTGGGCCCCAGGTTGGAAAGCTGCCAGGAACCGGCAGCGCCGCCTTTTACCGCTTCAATGGCTTTTTCCAGATCAAGACCCTGTTTTTGCGCAAAGACCAGTGCCTCGCAAACTGCGTTTAGATTACCGGCAACGAGGATCTGGTTCATTAGCTTGGTGGTTTGTCCCATGCCGTGATCGCCGACATGGATGATATTCTTTCCCATTGCCTGCAGGATAGGCAGACAGCGGGTGAAAATATCGGCTGCGCCGCCGACCATAATAGAGAGTGTGCCTGCGATGGCGCCGCCTTCGCCGCCGCTGACCGGAGCATCGAGCATGTGCGCCTTCTTTTCAGCCAGCCGCTGCGCGATCTGCCGGGTAGCCCGCGGAGAAATCGTGCTCATATCGATAACGACAGCGTCGGGATGGAGGCCCTCGATGACGCCGTTTTCGCCCAGAATGACACTTTCCACATCGGGGGTATCCGAAACCATAGTGATGATCACAGGATTTTTTTCGGCGACCTCCCTCGGAGTTTTCGCTGTTTTGGCGCCTTCCGCAGCCAGGCGTTCAGCTTTCGCGGCGGTGCGGTTATATACTGTTACTTCGAAACCGGCTTTCATCAAATTACGGGCCATCGGGATGCCCATGATGCCCAGGCCGATCAAACCAACTTTTTTCTCCATTTTTATCTATTCCTTTCCGGTTATTTACGGCATGTTTCCCATATTTTATATCTTTCGTGCGGAAAATGTATACCTGGTTTGCGTGTTGTTATATTTATTTCCGGTAGCAAACGGAGACTCAACGCCCCATCCCCTTAGACAAGCTAAAGGGATATTGCCTCTGACTTTTCTTGATTCAATTCTAGAGGCACGAGCCCAGCATAAGCCACTGGACGTTTGCCGGTGACTGAATTAATTAGCTCTCCGTGGTAAATCACTAACACCCGCTTATAGTTAAAATATTTACGAAAAACAGATAATGACCTTTTTCGCATACTCGACAGTGTTTCCCATGGTCGGGTTTCTCCATCCGGCCATTCGCCGTTAAGACGATAAAAATCTGCCTG
>PMMG01000119.1:0-5690 GCA_003162335.1 Dehalococcoidia bacterium | reverse complement strand
CACCTAAATCTGTGAGCGGTGCAAGGTCTGCGCCCCAGCCAGGTGCGTTCCATTTTCTAGGTCCTGAATAGTCTGGTTCAGCGTGTCGCATCAATAAAAAAGAAGTCATAATATCCTCCCAAAAAGAAACAACTAGATGTGAGTTGATGAAAGTTAGAATATCATATCATTTGATGATGTCTTAAGTAAAAGTGAATAATTTTTCATCGAACTAACACTTGTCTAATATCAGAATGCGGGTTTTTATGATGGATATAAAACTGGGATGTTTGTTAATCGATGCAATCAAAGTTATGATACCCTTTGTCTACTTTATCAAATTAAGCACCTAAAACGTGTACCTTCAAATTATCAGGTTGCCAGGCGATATTATGGTTACAGGAGCAGGATTTGTCCGGTTAGCACCGTTGTTGGAATTAATTTATTATGATGCCTCGGCAACGCTTTTTTGTGATAAAGGCTTCTTGATTGACAATTTGGCGAATAGCAAGGCCAGGCCATAAGATAGTCCAGCAACTACGGAACCGGCAACAGCATCCATAATGAAATGGTTTGCTGTGGCTATTATTGTGACCAGCATGAGCAGCGGTAACAAGATACCCGCCAACTTCAACCACCAGGCCTTTGCCATACGAACAGTTGCTATTCCCACCAGGAGCGTCCAGGCCATGTGGAAGCTCGGCATNNGGAAACAACCGGGGTGGGGCCATCGGATAAAAGACAAAGCCCGGGAATCCTATCACGGCGGAAATGAGGATAGCATTACGTGCAATCGAGTATTGTTCTCGATGGCGTTTGTACGCCCAAATACCAAAACCGATAAATACAGGGAAGAAGAGAAGCGTATATAGTGCGTTTACCAGTTGAATCAGGAAGTCGCTTCCAAGGAACCAGGACTGTATCCCTGGCTCCCAGAAAATTTTCATCCGTGTCTCTAAATCGATGACATTGTACGCATTATGAAAAGCTAAAAATTCCTTATCCGGTAAAGCATCCTGTATCAGCGTATAAACTGCGTAAACAAGCAGAACCAATGTACTCTCACGAATGCCACCCTTCCACCAGGACGGCCTTAGTTTCTTCAGTAACCGATAAGCTGCGGATGTGTTCATTCTTCGTGTTGTATACACCTGTAAAATATCTCTATATTCATCATTTCTACCTGGAAATAAATGTCTTCTACGGCAATTATCATCCCATATACCTTTTTCAAATGACATCGATTATCAAAGGCATATATGTCAAGAATAATAGCATGAGGAAGGAAATGGGTCAATCTAATGAACGATTTTTGAAAGTGGATTATCTATGTTTTCCGGCCACAGGACGGAAAGTAAATTAAGAAAACCCGGCAGATGTTGAGTTTGATTTTGAGTGTAGATTATGGATGGTAGCGCACGCGCAGTTTTGAAGGGGCTGTGTCCCTTCGGCTTCGTTCAGGGACATTGTAACTAAAGCCTTGCCTAAAACGGAATATCGGTTTTTTGACTGGTGTAACTTGTTACCACCAAAATGTTTTGAATTAATTAGCATTTTGCGTTAGTATAGAATCGCGTTATTTGACAACTGTCTGATGTTTAATCAATAACCGCCTGAAGCAACCATATTTTTCGCAAATAAAACATAAGAGGGAAAGACAACATGAAAACAAGAAAATTGGGTTCGACGCCGCTTAATCTGTCCGTGGTCGGTCTGGGCACCTGGCCGATGGCCAATACGGAAGAATTCGGCTGGGGGCCGCAAAATGACAATGATTCCATCGCCACCATTCACCGCGCGCTGGAACTGGGCATCAACTGGATCGATTCCGCGCCGATTTATGGACTGGGGCATTCGGAAGAAGTGGTTGGTAAGGCGCTAAAAGGAATGTCTAAAAAACCGATTCTGGCAACGAAGGCTTTATTTTACTGGAAACCGGGGCAAAAGGTTGTATTACGGCTGGATCGGGAACGAGTGCGGCGGCAGTGCGAGCTGAGTATGAAAAGATTAGGCGTTGATGTCATCGACATGTACATGATCCACTGGCCGTTCTGTGTTGAATATCTTGAAGAGGGATGGGAAACCCTGGCCAAGCTGGTGAAAGAAGGGAAAGTGCGTTACATCGGTGTATCTAATTTCTCTGTGCAGCAAATGGAAATGCTAAAGCCGATACATCCGGTGGCTTTCCTGGAACCGCCCTACAGCATGATCGAACGCGGAACTGAAGATGGATTATTGCCATACTGCCAGGAGAATAATATCGGTGTGATCACTTACAGTTCTTTGCAGCAGGGTCTGCTGGCGGGTGTTCCTTATAAGCTGGACAGCCTTCTCCCGCAGGATGAAAGACGGCGCGGGCCGCATTTTAAGGAACCGGAGTGGGGTATTAACATGCAGTCAGGATACGACCTGGCGGCGCTCGCGAAAAAGTCCGGGCACACTGCCCCACAAATGTCGATTGCCTGGAATCTGAGACGTCCGGAGGTTACTTCGGCAATTACCGGACCAAGGAATCCGTCCCAGATTGAAGATACAGCCAAAGCGGCAGATTGGCAGTTAACCAAAGAAGACCTCGATGCCATCGAAAAACTGCTGGCGAAGCGGAAAGAAGCACTGGCAGCAGCCAAATAACTGTAGACCATTGTCAAATCGAGGTTTCACTGCGTAATATGAATTGGTTTCAAACAGCAATCAAATCGCTTGAGGAGCTGCGTCATGTTCTTGTTGCTTTTGTAAGGCAGGTACGATGGCCGGTCACTTCGGTGATCGGCCGTTTCCTGATGCGGTCACACATCAATCAAACCCACTTGACCATGGCCCGCATCTTTTTTCTGATTGTTTTCTATTTCGTCTGGGTGAATTCATTTTTTATTGCGGCGCTCGTTTTGATGCTGGCAGCATGGGCGCTTGATTGTCTGGACGGCGATCTATCCAGGATGCTTGGTCACGATTCTTCGATCGGTGTATTTGAAGATATTATGGGGGATAATCTGGCCTGCCTGGTTTTTCCTTTAGCGCTGATTCAGACCGGGCTGCTGAACGGAGTGATCGGCGGGTTATTTATTTTCGCATCTTTTACCAATATATGGATGATCAACCGGAATCAAGATGAAGCAGGGCTGGTGTTTCAGCTGCGTAGCAGTATGTTTGTCAGTCTTCCGGCGATCTTTATCTGGGCTTTAATGTTCGGCTACATATTTTTTAAGTTCAATATTTTTAACGGCAGTTTCCTGGTTGTGGCGATATTGCTGTGCCTCTCAGTCGCCGGGAATTATTTTCAAATAATCAGGGCAAGATTGTAATTCATTCTCCTGAAAAAAATACCGCCCGAAACCGGGCGGTATTTTTTAATTGATTAAAATTATGGTTAAAGTGGAGTATTATTTTGCCTTTACAGAACTCGGCAACGTACCGTCAAAATGCACTTTGCCGCCTACGATCGCAAAGTTCTTGACGTAAAATCCCGGTACATCTTTCTCGTGGTTATTAAAATAGTTAATGATGTCTGTCTCGTGGCTGTTTACGGTGTCTGCAGAAATGGGCAAGCGTCCGATTTTGACAGTATCCGCATCCAGGCTCATCTGGCCGTTAACGACACTGGCGTTACCTTTAATATAGATCGGTACTTCTTTGGCTACGATGCCAGCTTTTTTCACGGTATCCAGTGCTTGCTGTAAAGAGCTGCTGTTAACGCCGTGAGCAGCGCTGTATTTATCCAGGTTATCCATCATCAGTACTGCGGCTACTTCAGCGGTGCCGTCCGGATTAACGCGCAACTGGAAATCTTTTAGCGGGAAATTGGGGTCATGTGTTTTATCATTTAGTACTGCTAAAACTTCTGCCGGCGTGAAATCAACATTCACCGCCTTGGCCGGGCCGTAGGTTTTCTGGTTCTCTGCCAAAGAGACCGTATCGACATTGTTGATTAATTGCACACCGCTTTTGGCGACGGCGCTCTTATAATCCTGAGCCGTATAGGTCGTGCCCAGATTTGCCGGTTTGTTTGAACCGAACAGATTTGAGATACCAGGCACGAACCCAAAATATCCCGCGACCAGTATTATTACTACCACCACTGCGACAATGCCGATGATGAATCCCAATAGTACCTTCACGTTTGCCTCCTTTGCGAATAAAGTTATTATATTAGTTTTTAAATAAGTTTGAAAGTAAATTTTTGTAAAAAAAGCAAGTCCGAAAATATTTATTTTTTCGAGCATGCGTGAAACCGATATCCCGGTAAATCCTCTTTGCCCGGATCAAAGCAGACACAAAACATGGAAAGGACTAATCCTTTTTTTTTGTAAATATAATACTTAAGGTCATTGCCTGTAAAGTATGCTTATGTTAAATTAGTACTATCGAAGGCTAAGAGGCTAAGAACCGTTATCTGTAATTTGGTCACTTGGGTAATGGGGAGCCAGTAGTGAAACCGACTTACAAAAGTCGGTTTTTTTTTGTTTTCAGAGATAGATATTTTAACAGTCAACAATTTGAGGTGAACCGCTGGTGCAGACAAGCTCAGGCGGTATCTTTACCGCAATGATAAAAAACAGGAAAATAATAGCAGCTGCGGGTATCATCCTGTTGTTGATATTTGCTTTTATACTGCTTATAATCAGCAGAAACCTGGAGAACCATCCCTCAATCAAAATATTTGTTACGACCAATGACCAGCATGTTACGGAAGCTCCCGGACTTTCGCTCATTACAGGATCAACGGTGACCTGGAGATATAAAGTAACTAATACCGATAGCGTGCCGCTCAGCGATGTCGTTGTTAAAGATAGTGCAACGGGTGTTAATCCAGAATATATTTCCGGTGATATCAACGGTAATAATCTGCTCGATCTTAATGAAACCTGGACATTTGTCGCTAATGGCATTGCGGTTAAAGGTCAATATCAAAACGTCGGTATGGTTAGTGCCAGGTACGGCGGCAAGACATATACTGCCAGTGACCGCTCATATTACTACGGTCAAATCCTGCCAACGACAACTCCGTCTTCAACTGTAATAACATTACCTCCGGTTACTACCACGAATGTTGTGACTTCAACTTTGCCGGCGGTAACGACTACAACCGTAGTGACCACAACACTGCCGGCGGTAACCACAACAACGGTCGTCACTACCCCGGTCATATCAACGGTAACGACAACCTTACCCCCGGTCACGGCCACGAATGTCGTTGTAGTAACAATGCCTGCAGTCACGACCACAACCGTAATAACAACAACGCTGCCCGCGGTAACCATAACTATGTCGCCTGAAGCGACACCAACGACAACGCCGACGACCACTCCGACGACCACTCCGACGACATCGACTACGTCTACAACGACGACAACTCCTACGACAACGCCGACGACATCGACTACGTCTACAACGACGACCACACCTACGACAACGCTGACGACATCAACCACGTCCACCACCACAACAACTGTTACGGCAACGCCGACGACATCGACTACGTCCACAACTACCACAACTCCTACGACAACGCCGACAACATCGACTACGTCTACAACGACCACCACACCTACGACAACGCCGACGACATCAACCACGTCCACAACCACCACAACAGTTACGGCAACGCCGACGACATCAACTACGTCTACAACGACGACCACACCTACGACAACGCCGACGACATCAACCACGTCTACAACGACGACAACACCTACGACAACGCCGACAACATC
>PMMG01000064.1 GCA_003162335.1 Dehalococcoidia bacterium | reverse complement strand
AGCTTCGTTTACTGCCTCTTCCCTTATTTTTAATCGTTCTTCTTCGAGGAACTGAGTAAGCCGCAGCTTATACTCCTCTCTGGCTTTGGCAATAATGTGAGCCGATTCCTGATTTGCTTTGTCTCTTATCTTGTCTCCTTCTTCGGCAAGAAGACGACTTAGCCGTGCCGTTGAATCCGGCTTTGCGGCCACTTTTTCAATCTGTTCAGGCGCACTTGATTCTTTTTTCATTTGATTCACTCCTTCAATCAGAGAATATGTTCACCAAGCTGTAGTAGTGCAGTATTCTTGTCAGCCGGGTAAATTGCTTTTCAAAATATCAGTTATTCCGCTGTCACTTTTGGAACAGAATCTGCTTATTACCATATTGCGCTGACTTCATCAATCAAACAAGGCTACGATAGTACAAGGTCTACTAGGAAAATAGTATGGACAGGGCCGGACTTAGACTTACAAAATCAAATTTGTATCAAATAGCTGAATACCCTATTGTTGACATCAAGATTCGATGTTAATATTTGAATAATTCCGGGAAGAAGCTTGGGAATAATAAAAAAGGAGGATCCAGATGGCAAAAAGGAAAATTTTCGGGACAATAAAATCTGTAAAGGGAACTTGCGGATGGGGACATAAAACCGGTGATACTTTTGAAATCAGCACCCGTGATACCGCGGGAACATGCGGCTGGCTTTACCATACTGCATTCCCCAACCTTTGCATAATGCAGAGCGGCGGGAATATATGGGAAGAAGGAACAAAGGAAAAAACCATTGTTATGAGTTGCCCGGACAGGGCGAATGAAGTAGTCATCGAGTTGAAACTGGTCGAACAGTAATAGCTGAAGGCTTGAGTAAAATACCTATTAAGGAGTTTGATTATGGCGAAAGTTTGGCTGGAACACGTACACATCGTCACTCCGGACCCGATGAAATTGGCGGCATTTTATCAAAACACCTTCGACGCGAAAATAACCCGCAAGGGGACTTTGCCGAACGGCGCTCCTTCGGTTTCGCTCGATCTGGGAGGCTTTAGGCTAGCGATCATGGCCCCGGATACGCCGGATAAGCGTGAGCCCTCCAACAACCCGCATAAACATTTCGGTTTGGAGCACCTGGGTGTGCGGACTGATGACATCGAAACGGTGGTAAAACGCGCAAAGATCGAAGGAGCTACTGTCATTCAGGATGTGACCGAGGTGCGCCCCGGACACCGGGTTGCTTTCATATTAGCGCCGGAAAACACCATGATCGAGATCGGCGAAGCAAATTAAAGATTTGATTTTTATCTAACCATCGTAAAAACCGGTTTCTCATCCATATTTGTAGGACGATATCCAAAAGTGTAGGATAGGTAACTAAGAAAAGACTTTAGATTGCGGACATTGAGAGGGGCAAATAGCATGGAAACGAAAAATGCGTGGTGGCAAAATCTGGGCATTCCGGAATACGGCGATGAAATAGTAATCCGGGCCAGCCGGGACATTGTTAATTTCGATCCTTATTTCAACGAGACGCTGACGAGCATCTACGGGGCTTGGATGGAAAGGCTGGTGGCGGATATTTGGACTTTGGACCCGGATGAATGGAATTACAGGATAGCCTGGCATCCTTCCAAATACCAGAAAGGCAATTTAGCGGAGAGTTGGGAATTCCCGGATCCAGCTACCCACATCATCCATTTACGTAAAGGGATTCGCTGGCAAAACATCCCTCCGGTAAATGGGCGCGAATTTACCGCCGATGATGTGCTGTTTCATTACAACCGTCTTTACGGCCTGGGTGGAGGTTATAGGAAACCAAGCCCGTACCGGGACGCGGACATCAGATTTAAAGATCTGGTATCTGTTTCAGCGCCGGATAAATATACGGTTGTCTTCAAGTTTAAAACTCCCAACCCGGATTTTATTATGGAGACGCTGCACAATGTGGGGAATGCGCAATGCCTGGAGAATCCGGAAGCGGTGCGGAAATGGGGAGATGTCAGTGACTGGCACCATGCCGTCGGCACAGGTCCCTTCATTTTGACAGATTTTGTGCCCGGGCGTTCGGCGACCATGGCGAAAAATCCCGATTATTGGGCACATGACGAGCGGTACCCACAGAACAAACTCCCATATGCCGATAAACTGAAGTTTCTGATAATACCGGACGAAGCGGAAGCGATTGAAGCGATGCGCGCCGGTAAGATCGATGTAATGAACCAGGTATCACTGAAAGCCGCTCAGGCGCTAAGCAAAACCAACCCGGAAATACTGCAGATACCCAATACGAACGGACCTACGATTACCTTACAACCAAGAAATGACCGTCCGCCTTTTAACGACATCAGGGTCCGCAAAGCGCTGCAGATGGCAGTCGATCTTCCGGACATCGCTAAATCGTACTACGGCGGTTCGGTCGAGCCGTATCCGGACACCCTGACTAACAGGAATATAAAGGGCTGGGGATTCCCGTATGATGAGTGGCCGCAAGATTTAAAAGATGAATACGCTTATAATCCTGCCGCGGCCAGGAAATTACTGGCCGATGCCGGCTATCCCCACGGCTTTAAGACGAACGTCGTGGCCGATGTTGACGGAGATCTGGAATTGCTGCAGATCGTCAAGTCCTATTTTGCTGATGTTGGCATTGACATGGAAATACGGAAGATGGAAACACTGGAATGGGCTAAATTCGTTGCCATCGAACATAAGCATGACCAGTTAGTCTACCGTCCGTACGGCCCGCTCGGGCAAACTTACGCACCGCTCAGGGCGATCACCCGGTTTCTCACCGGCTATTCTGCCAACTTCCAGATGGTGAGCGATCCTGTTTTCGATGCGCTTTATCCAAAGGCTCTGGCAGCGGATACAGAAGATAAGCTGAAACAGGTATTAAAAGACGCGAATGAGCGTGTCGCGCGTCAGCACTATACATTATCGTTGTTACTACCGGTGCAATACTCGCTCTGCCAGCCCTGGCTGCAAGGCTATAATGCACAGGCCCATTCGATCTGGATGGGAGCCGGAGGCCCCAGCATGCTGGGTTTCTATTCGGCGCGGTTCTGGATCGACCGGAAGCTAAAGAAAGACAAAGGCCACCGCGTCTTATAAACTTTTACCTGGTACTGATCCAATGTTGCAACAGGTTTGACAAGGTTTGATACGGATGCTATACTACCACGTAATTTTAATTCGATAGCGAATACGATAATAGATATTATAACGAATAACTTAAGCAATATATCAAGACAAATCAACCAATTTAGACTACAGGAGAAAACAAAAAAAGTTACAAGCTGCAGGGCTGGCGGAAAACTACAACCTGCTTTTAAGTAAATACAGTTAAATTTCTAAAAGTTTGCCAGCGAATAACAGGAGAGCAAAATGAAAAAAAGAATTATCTGGACAATAGTAACTGGTATCATCCTGCTATCAATGATTCTTGCTTCTTGCGCCACTTCGACGTCAAAGTCGACCACTACTCAAACTCCGGTTACATCGACAACAAGCGCTTTAACCACAACGGCGCCTTTAACAACATCTACAACCAGGCCGGTAACCACCTCAACTGCCACTGCGACAGGCCATTGGTGGGACAGTCTTGGTACACCGCAATCCGGCGGTACGATGACCCTGCAAATCAGCAAGAACATTTTGTATTTTGATCCATATCAAGGTGAGGCGCTGCCGCAAGTATATACCGGGTGGATGGAACAATTATTTGCGCCGCAGTGGACGATGGATCCGGCAATACAAAATTACAGATTGAGCTTTTGGTCTAACGAACAGGCAGGCGGTCAGCTGGTGCAGAGCTGGGAATTTACAAGTCCGGGCACTTTTGTTCTGCATGTGCGGCAGGGAGTCACCTGGCAAAACATCGCACCGGCCAACGGCCGCGCTTTTACGGCGGACGACATCGTGTACCACTTTGACCGGATGTTAGGGTTGGGTGACGGCTTTACTAAACCTGCCCCTTATTGGGGAGCCGTGGCCGCTTACCAACAATTAGCGTCCGTTACTGAGCCGGACAAATTTACGGTCGTCATGAAATGGAATACGCCGAACCCGGAGTTCGTTACCGAAAATCTACAGGCGCCGGGCGCGTCTCCGTCGATCGAAAATCCGGACGCGGTGCAGCTTTGGGGAGGTGTCACCGATTGGCATCATGCCATCGGGACGGGACCTTTTATTTTGAGTGATTTTGTTGACGGCAGTTCGGCGACTCTCGTTAAGAATCCTAATTATTGGGGGCACGACGAGCGCTATCCACAAAACCAGCTGCCTTACATCGATAAACTTGTATTGTTGATCATCCCTGATCCGGCAACGGCAATGGCGGCTATGCGGACACGTAAGATCGACATACTGGAAGGAATTCAATTTCAACAGGCTCGAGATGTGAAGAAAACCAATCCCGAAATATTACAAATACCAACGCCGATGACCGGCTATAGTCTGGATCCGAGAAATGATAAGGCGCCTTTTACCGATATCAGGGTTCGTCAAGCGCTGCAGATGGCAATAAACCTGCCCGAAATGGCCAGCACATATTACGGCGGCACTGCTGACCCGTGGCCGTGTTCGTTGACTTCCGATTACCTTGTTGGCTGGGGATTCCCTTATAGTCAATGGCCGCAAGATCTGAAAGACCAATATGCGTTTAATCCGGCAGGGGCCAAACAACTCCTGGCGCAAGCAGGATTCCCGACCGGCTTTAACACCGACCTGGTGGTTGACTCTGCTGTAGATTCGGATTTAGTGCAGATAGTCAAGTCATATTTTGCTAATATCGGTGTAAATATGGAAATTCGACCAATGGTGTCAGCCGCTTTCACCACTTTTGTGATGACGAACCATGCTAATGATGCATTTGCCATGCGCACGCAGGGAACACTTGGCGCGACCGGTAATCCGCTTAGACAATTCTCCAAATTCCAGACAGGAGCCTCCGGCAATAATGCTCTGGTAAACGACCCTGTTTTTAATGCTTTTTATACTCAGGCCATTGCAGCCACCAGCACCGCGCAAATGCAGCAGTTATTAATGGATTGCAACAAATATGTGGCACAGCAGCATTACGTAGTATCTTTGCTTCAACCGAACGCCTTCTGCCTCTACTGGCCGTGGATCAAAGGTTATAATGCGCAATATGCGGTAATCTCGGGCGGGTCCGGCCCTCAGCTGCTGTTCTTCTACGAAGCACACTTCTGGATAGATCAAAATCTGAAAAATTCTATGGGACATTAGGAATTGTAGAAGAGAAGTTTTGATATTTTAAATCGGTAACAATAAATATAGGAGTTTAAAAAATGCCTGCTAAAAAGAAGTTAGCTCCCCTCGACCAGATGAAAGAAGACTGGGGCAAACTGAAAGGGCGTATCCTGACCAGCGAAGAGTTCCGATCCCGCGGACCCGGCTGGGTCGGCAATATCCTCAGCGATAATTCCCTCAACCGGGAAGCGACTGAAGATGGCATCAGGATTTTCGTCAATGGCGAAGGCGACCTGAACCCGCTGTTCCGCGACCCGGATTATGCCAAAAACACCAGATACAAGTGTTTGATCGCTCCTCCGAACTATCTGTATACGATTACTTATGCGCAATCTCCTTTGGATCACGGCCCGATGATACCGGAGATCGCCGGTTATTATTCCGGCTGCGACCGCGAGTGGTTCAAACCGGTTTGCGTCGGCGATAAATTCACTTATAGAGTAATGTGTCCCTCCGATAACATCGAAATGCCCAGCAAGTGGGCCGGACGGAAAGTACTCTCCTACGAAAAATGCGACTATTACCGGCAGGGTGGCGATCTGGTGGCCGGCTACAGCTGCTACGACCAGTGGGTGGATGTCAACGAAGTAGCCCGGTTAAATGCACATGCCAATACAGAAATGGAAGAAATACCTACATACACCAAACAGCAAATGGAAGAGATTTATGCTGCGCAGGATGCGGAAGAGATACGCGGCGCCACTCCCCGGTACTGGGAAGATGTCAGGGTTGGCGACGAATTGCAACCGGTGGTACGGGGACCGTACAACGAGATTGAAAAAGCGGCCTGGCATGCCGGCGGCCACGCCCATAATTTGTCAGACCGTTTGAACAGGATCATCTGGAAGAAGGTGCCTTGGGCAGAGACCAGGATGGCTTACGGCGTCGCGGCTGTTAAGCGGACGTTTGCAGTCGGACAGCAGTTGGAAGCCTGGCGTTTTATTCTATTGACGAACTGGATGGGTGATGACGGTTTCCTGTGGAAGTTCAGCGCGCAAATCCGCCGGTTTGTAATGGTCAGAGATACAACGTGGGTCAAGGGTAAGGTTGTTAAGAAGTACATCGATGACGGCAAATGCTGCGTGGATATCGATGTCCGGAATGTCATGCAAACCGGGGCGGTCTCTGTTACAGGCGGTGCAACTATCATTCTACCGTCACGGATACATGGTCCGGTGGTTTACCCGCGGCCTTACGCGCGTGTGCCGTAAAATAAAAAGTTGCAATTGGATCCCGAAAAGAGAACAAAAAAGAGAGGGAATATGAAGTGACCCCAAAAAGTTAGACAAATATTTTTATAATACAAGGGCAAGGGCTTGTTGTCTGTGAATTGCAGGCGATAAGCCCTTTAACTTTACCTTAATACGTCGATTGTTGTAATAGTCCATATAGTTAATCAATTCCGCCTTGAAGTGTCCCATGGAATCAAAATATTGTAGATATAGCAATTCGCTTTTAAGCAATCCAAAGAAATTTTCCATCACCGCGTTGTCCAGACAATTGCCCTTTCGGCTCATGCACTGGCTTACACCATTTGATTTTAACATAGCCTGGTAGTGCTTATGTTGGTATTGCCAGCCCTGATCAGAGTGAAGAATGAGATTAAAACCATCATGAATCTGTGCAAATGCCTGATACAGCATTTCCATAATCATGGACAACAACGGCCGAACTGAAATGGTGTAGCTGATTATATCCCTGCTGTAAAGGTCCAGAATCGATGACAGTACAACTTCTGCCCAAACAGGCTGAACTCCGTGATGTCAGTTACCCACTTTTGATTCGGTGCTGTTGCCTCAAAGTTACGTTTCAGGAGATCAGGCGCTATCTTTCCAACTTCGCCCTTGTAAGAACGATACTTCTTCATCCTGACGTGGCAAAATAGTCCCAGTTTTTTCATTAGCCTCTGTACGGTTTTGTGATTAATAAGATGTCCCCGGTGGCGTAGCTCCATCGTGATTCTGCGATAGCCGTAACGTCCGAGATTTTCGTGATAGATGTTCGTGATCTGTTTTTTGACTTCGCTGTGCTTGTCAGGCACTGTCCTCGGTTTGACATAGTAGTAGTATGTCGAGCGCGCCAGAGCGGATATCTCTATCAGCAGCGAAATCTTATGTTTATGCCTTAGTTCCCAGATCACTTGCGCCTTCTGTTTTGGCGTTCTTCTTTTATAACCAAGGCATTCAATTTTT
>PMMG01000031.1 GCA_003162335.1 Dehalococcoidia bacterium | reverse complement strand
AATTGTGTACAATACCCCAAGGATTCTGTATCTTATTGAAAACCGCATTTTTGAGAGTAAATATGGGCTATAACTGCGAGCATAACTATTCCTTCTAGTGTTTTTGCAGACCTTGTCAATAGAAAACAACTCACCAGGTGTTCTGTTCACAATATTTTTCTCCGTTGATTTNNATTGTCAATTGTTCTGACCTGTAATCAGGTAAGAACTCTTAACTCTCTTCAGGTCCCTTTCAAATGTATGACCACATAACTTTGCAAATTGTGTACAATACCCCAAGGACTTCAAACCAATGACCGCGACAACCAATTGTACTGTCGTTCACTATGGCACAACCTGGAATGAAACTACTTTGCTCGAAGAGATCAAACAAACCAATCTGGAATTAGAGAAAATAGACGGTATCCGCCGTCACTTCCGTTACGATTGGCAGGAAGTAGCCAAATACAATCCGGATTATCTTGCCGCCGTCGAAGCGGAAAAGCAGCGCCTTGGCGAAACTCATCCCATGTTCCTCACTCAGTATTGCCTGCTGCCGCTGTATGGCGGCGGCGGTTTTCTTTCCGCTCAGCAGCGGGCACAGCTCCAGGGTCATCATCCCCGCAAACATGAAGCTGATAATGGTAAAATCTACGTTGCTGGCATCGATCTGGCGGGCGAAGCAGAAAAAACCGATGACATACAGTTACGCGCCTTACGTCCGCGCCGTGATTCCACCGTGATTACCATCGGGGAACTTGATTATTCCGTTGTTAACGCGATTCAGAAACAGCCCGGCGTAAAAATCGTCGAACATTACCGCTGGACTGGCGCCAGACACACGGAGCTCTATGAAAAAATGGTCGATGTATTAAAAAATATCTGGCGGTGTAAGCATACCGTTGTCGATGCCACCGGCGTCGGCCAACCGGTCGCCTCTTTTCTGCAGCAGGCGCTCGGCAGCCGAATTACTCCGTTTACCTTCTCCGCGCAGTCCAAATCCAAAATCGGTTTCAACCTCATCGCGGGTATCAATTCCGGTCGGCTGAAAATGTATACCGGCGACGGCTCTCTTGAATATCAGGAATTCTGGTCGGAAATGGAAAAAGCTAAAAGCCAGTACCGCGCCAATCAGACCATGAACTTCTTTGTCGATCCTGCTCAGGGCCACGACGACTTCCTCATCAGCCTGGCGCTTGTCCTCGAAGCCGCCGATTCCTACAACCCCCGCGAAGCCAAAGGCTCATAATGTAATGTCATTGCGAGCGAAGCGCGGCAATCCCAGGGTGGGGGACCCCGTTGCAACAATAGTGGCACAGGCGTCCCTGCCTGTGGGCATTGTCTATCTTTTTACTCATTACTGGCAACTGCCAACTTACACCTTTAAGCTGAAGGCTGATTGCTCACCGTTGAAAGCTTCTCTCCTCCGTTTGACACCCACCCTCCTCTCACGATAATATTGGCTAACTGATGTAAAATCTACCGGGAGAAACTGGCTATGTCCGCAAATAAAAAAGTAGCTGTCATTGGATTCGGTTATATCGGCGTCGGTGTCGTGCGGGCGCTCTATGAGAAGGGCGTCAACGGCCTCGAACTGGTCAAAGTCTGCGACATCGACCTGAAAAAAAGACGCCCTGTGAAAATTCCTAAAACTATGCTCACTGACGATTGGAAAACCGTGGTCAATGACCCCGAAATAGACATTATCGTTGAGTTGATGGGCGGCATCGAACCGGCGAAAACGATCCAGATGGCCGCCCTTAAAAACGGCAAAGACGTCGTAACCGCCAATAAAAAAATGCTCGCCTCTGAAGGTAAAGACATCTTCGCACTCGCGGCTAAACTGAACCGCAAAGTGGGCTTCCGCGCCAGTTTCGTCGGCTGCCATTCCCTGATTCATGAATTCCAGCAGGCCGGCTCCGCTACCAAGCAATTCAAGCGTATCTATGCCATTCTCAACGGCACTTCCAACTATATTTTATCCACTATGACCCGAGATGAAAAAACCTTTAAAGAAGCGCTCAAAGAAGCCCAGGAAAAAGGTTTCGCCGAGCATGACCCCTCCGATGATATTGACGGCGTCGATACTGCAAATAAGATCCGCATTCTCGTCAATTTGATCACTAATTCGTATCAAAAAGTGCCGGAATTTACCGTCGAGGGTATCCGCGATATCACCTCTCAGGACATCGAATATGCCAAAGAATTGGGCTATTCCATCAAACTGGTCGGCGTTGTAGAGCAGCTCAAAGGCTCCTTTGCGGTCGGCGTGCATCCTGCTTTATTACCCGAATCATCTCTGCTCGGCTCGCTGGAAGGGGCTTATAACGGCACCGAACTCGAGGATGAATACGGTGTTATATCAGGCCTGGTTGCGCCGGGAGCAGGCCAGTATCCCACCACCGACGCAGTGGTCAAAGATCTGGCGGATATCGTCGAGGGCAGACAAATGCCTATGCCTACCTCATCAGCTCCGCTGGTTTTGAGTTCAACTGCCGATGCCGAACGCCGCTATTATCTCCGCTTCAGTGTGCTCAATCAGGCGGGCGTGCTGGCACAAATCTGCAATATCTTCTGGAAATATAATATCAGTATTGCCGGTGTTATCCAGAAGGAACCCGTTTCTGCGCGCTACGTGCCCATCGTCATGACTACTTATATGGCCAGGGAAAAAGATATCCAGGATGCTTTGCAGGAGTTGGATAAACTCCCGATGGTCAAAGTCGCCACCAAATTCATCCGTATCCTCAGCGCCAATACCTGATAACTGATCGAGTGTAATTGAAATTGGTTAATACTCTTCGACCATTGCGAGGAGCGAAGCGACATGGCAATCTCCCGTTGAATAATTGACCTCGGTAAGCGCTGGTTAATTTGGAAATTTAGTAATTGACAACTTTTTGTATTTTACGATTGTTTGTAATTTGATTATTGCCGCCGGTGGATTTTATTTAGTCTCTTTCTTTTCCGCATCAAGCGCTTTCGTCCCTTTCCTGACCCTTGAAATCAGTATTATCACCAGCAGTAACCCGATGAACCCCAGCGCGAAATCTGCCCACAACGGCAATACATTTGACGGCTCGACTTGAAAAGCGATCGGCGCAGACCAATCACCCTGGTTGGAGGCGCTGTCGGTAGCCCTCACTCTCCAGTAATAATATGTCGAGCGCCGGCTCGGACGCAAAGCTTCTTCTTTAGTTAATTCGTAGTGTGAGGAAGTAAGCCCCTGTTTATTTAAAATCGGCTGCACGAAATCAGCCGTGCGGGAAATTTGTATTGAATATGAAACCGGCTCGCTCGGGTCATAAACACTTTCCCAGTCGAAAACCACGTCTGCGCTCACCACGGAATCAAGTTTGGGCGTGGTTGGTTTCGGCGCCGGAGGTGCGTCTGATTCCACGTTAAATACGATATACCTGGTATTAAATCCATCGGAAACAGTAATAATATGTCCTCCCGAGGTACTTACCGGCACATTAAACGAAGTGCTGAAAGCGCCGTCCTGGTCTGCCATTACCCAGGCCACTTCGTCATTATCATATTTAATCTGGATCATCCCGCCGACCTCGAAGGCAGTGCCGCTGATCATCAGTTTCAGACCTACTTCCCCCGTCGGTTTGCTCAGCGTTAGTTTAGCATCGACGGTGAAATCTATCCATCTCTTCGTCTGCGAGGAATCTTCGATTTCCACTACATATGTTCCTGCCTGCATGACCGGTACGTTAAAAACATAACTGAAAGAACCCCGCGCAGAAACCGGCGCAAAGCCTATCCTGGTTCCGTGCAGTGATATTCCTACTTCGTCACCGTTAAATCCGGTCCCCGCAATATTGATCTTGTCACCCACCCCTCCTGTCGAGGGACTGATGCTCATTGTCGGAATGACCTCAAACTCAGTTTGCGCAAAATCCCCCACCTCATTTTTAGCTATAACATCGTGCTGACCTGTAGAGCTGACAGGCAGCATGAATTGTACGGTACATTCCCCTGTATCGCTGGCTGTTTGAGATGCCACTACTTCTGAGACCGCCGTAGAGTAGTACTGGATGCTGACTTCTTTTCCGGCATGAAACCCTTTACAATAGGCTTTTATATTTGTGCCTACCGCGCCGCTCCAGTGGTCCAGTACGATTTCCGGATTAGGCACATAAAACTGGTTTTCCGCCAGCACACCACCCCTTGCTCTAATGCTGATGATGTGATAACCGGGGGAAGTTAAATCCGGCACGATAAAAGCAGTCTGCAAAGTGGCGCCGCCGGAAATGGTGCCGCTGCTTGGTTTAAGCGGTACATCATCGAGATAAAGCTGCATCAGGTCGCTGGCATAAGTACCAAAGGCTGTCCCGGTAACCCGAACGGTAGTACCGGGCACACCGGATGCCGGCGATACAGCAATAGCCGGTCCGGCAGCATAAGTGGTTCCAGCCGGAATAATTGTCGCTAATGTTGCCAGGATTAGTACAAGAGGGAATAAGGCAACCGCCCTTAATTTCAGTTTCGTTAACATCTTTGCTAATCGTAGGCCATACATGCGTTTACTGTCAACCTGACGATTGACGGTTTACACTAATTCGTGTAAAATCTGAGTATGGATAATCAGAAGAAAGCAAAGCCAAACCGCTGGGACGGCGAGAAAATCCGGGCGCTGCGCAGCCACCTTAAACTCACTCAGAACGAGATGGCGGAGCAGCTCGGCACGCGCCAGCAGACTATCAGCGAATGGGAGAAAGGGATGTATTGCCCCCGCGGCGCATCCTCCACGCTGCTGTCCATTGTCGCGGAAAGGGCGAAGTTCAATTATCAGGCAAACGACGAAAAACCGGAAATTTAGCCTCTGGTCAGACCGTCTGACCAGCGATTTTCGGGGTAAACGGGTTACTGAAAACGATGAATATCGGCGTATGTAAAATAGACCTCCGTATTCCGGAGAATGAAACCCTCAAAGGCAAGAGAATGGTGGTGCAGTCTATTAACGCCCGTGTGCGGGATAAGTTCCATGTCTCCGTAGCCGAGGTGGAAAACGGGGATAAATGGCAGATCGCCACGATCGGGGTGTGCGTGGTGAGCAACGACAACCGCCACGCCAACGAAATGCTTTCCCGCATCGTGGATTATATCGAGACCAGCCGCCTGGACGTCGAAGTGCTGAGCTGTGAAACAGAGTTTATCTCGGTCTTTTAACGATACCGATTGTGCCTGGCGATGGGGGTGGAATGGATACCGCGGCTTTTCTCAGTTACCTGGTTTCCCAACCGACTTACTACGAACAGATTGCCCACATCGAGCATATACTGCCGCGTGCAGCACGTTTTGAAGGGCTGGAAAAACATTTGAATCCGGCGCTTGAGACATGCCTGCAAAGCCGCAACTTTTTACCCCTTTATACGCACCAGGCCGAAGCGATAAACCAGGCCCGCCAGGGTAAAAACGTGATCGTCGTGACGCCCAGCGCCAGCGGTAAAACTCTCTGCTATAATATCCCGGTGCTGGAGACCTTTTTAACCGGGGGAGACGGACGAGCATTGTACCTGTTCCCGACCAAAGCACTGGCGCAGGACCAGTTACGCACACTGCACGAAGATTTCTGCCCGGATCTGTTTCCGGCCAACGACTTTGCCACCTTTGACGGCGATACCCCACCCGCCGAGCGCGGCGATATCAGGAAAAACGCCCGCATTATCCTCAGCAACCCGGACATGTTACACGTGGGAATATTGCCCAACCACCAGCAGTGGAACCGGTTTTTACGCTCGCTGAAGTACGTGGTGATCGATGAAGCACACACCTACCGCGGGGTTTTCGGGTCACATTTAGCAGGAGTGCTGCGCAGACTGCGCCGAATCTGCCGGCTTTACGGGGCGAGCCCGCAATTCATCATGTGCTCAGCCACCATCGCTAACCCCGGCGAACTGGCGGAGGATCTGACCGGATTGCCGTTTGTTACCGTGGATAATGACGGCGCGCCGCACGGCGGCAAGGACTTTGTATTCTGGAATCCGCCTTTAATCGACGAGGGGAAGACCGCGCGCCGCAGCGCCAATTCGGAGGCAACCAACCTGTTTACGGAATTACTCGAGCGGGAAGTGCGCACGCTGGTTTTTGCCAATACACGCCGTTTGACCGAACTGATTTATACCTACACGCGGGACAAGCTGGGCGGGATCAAACCCGCGCTGGCCAAGCGCATCAA
>PMMG01000168.1 GCA_003162335.1 Dehalococcoidia bacterium | reverse complement strand
CCTCCTTAGGAAGGAGGGAGATTCCCTTCATTTCGGAGGAGAAATGAGCCAGAACCCATCGGTGGAAGATGCGAACCAATGCATGAAATGCGGGTTTTGCATGTACAACTGCCCGATCTATAAAGTCGATCACATCGAGAGTCATGTGGCGCGGGGCAGGAACGTGCTGATCAAGCAGGCCAACGAAAAGACGATTCCGACGGACGCGGAATACGCCGAAAGGTTATCTTTTTGCCTGTTGTGCGGACGCTGCGCGGCAGTTTGTCCCGCGAGGGTGCAATCGCCGGAAATCAATGTGGCGGCGCGGGCAAATCTGGTCAACAAAAAGGGATTATCATTGCCCAAGCGGGCGATTTACCGCGGGATACTGAAAAACCGCAGGCTGATGGCGAACCTGCTGGGGATGGCGGCGTGGGTGCCGGGGGTTTCCACGAAAGGCGGCAAACCTTTGCGGCACATGGCTGATTTCACCTCGATTTTCACAAAAGGACTGGCACTGCCCAGACTATCGCGACCTTTCCTGGCCGCCAGGTTACCGGAAAAGACGTTACCGCCGGTCGGGGTGAAGACAAAGGGGCAGTTGGCCTTTTTCCCGGGCTGTGCTTTTGAGTTCTTCCTCGGGGATACGGGCGAGAGCATTGTTAAAGCGCTGGCGCAGGCCGGATATGAAGTGATTTACGTGAAAGATCTTTCCTGCTGCGGGCTGGCCGTGCGCAGCGCCGGCGATATGAAAACGGCAAAATTGATGGCGCAGCATAATATTGAGAGATTAGAAGGCTTCGATAATATCGTGACGGGCTGCGCGACCTGCGGCTCGGCGCTGAAGGATTACGGCAAGTGGTTTGCGGATAATGACCCGACAAATGCGAAGGCCGTCGCGCTTTCGGCAAAAGTGAAGGATTTCTCCGAATTCCTGGCCAAAGAAGGAGTTTCGAACAAGTCTCAATCAGAATCGCCTGCGCCTTTGATCGTAACCTACCACGACCCCTGTCACATGAAATGGCACCAGGGGGTCAGCAACCAGCCGCGGGAACTTTTACGCTCGATCGAGGGTGTGAAATTTGTGGAAATGGAAGGGGCGGACGATTGCTGCGGGTTGGGTGGGGCGTTCACTTTAGCGCACCGCGATGTGAGCCTGGCGATCCAGGATAAGAAGATAAACAATATCGCGAAGACGGGGGCGCAGGTGGTGGTGACTTCGTGCCCAGGGTGCATCATTCAATTAAAGGATGGAATCAAGCGGCACGGGTTGAATGTGGAAGTGAAGCATATCAGTGAATTACTAAATTACCAAGATCCAAATGCCAAAATCCAAACAAATCCCAAGCCTTAAGATCGAAATGCAAAATAGAGCTTTCATCGGTTAGCTCTCCTGTAAGTAAGGAGAGGGAACTATCCTACACATCCCTTGCGAAGAGGGCGGCGCCGAAAGCACCGGTAAGCTGGGGATGAGGGGGAACGATGACCTCGCCTTTGACGTGCACGCGGAAGATTTCGGCGACGATGGGGAAATAAGCGACGACACCGCCGCACAGCAGCACCGTATCGGCCAGCGGGATCATTTCCAGCACACGTGCGACGACGGATTCGAAGACGCCGCGGGCAAGATCCTCCGCCTGGACGCCGGACCGGATGAGAGATAAAACTTCTGTGGAGGCGAAAACCGTGCAATAACTGCCGATCTTGACCTGTTTCTGCGATTTGCGCGCCAGTTCATCCAGATTATCGATCGGAATTGCGGTTTTGATGGCAATTTCCTCGATGAAAGTGCCGGTACCGGCGGCGCATTTGCGGTTCATTTTGAAGTCGACGGTCTGACCCTTTTCGTTCAGCTGAATGACTTTATTATCCTGCCCGCCGATGTCCACCACGTTAACCGCGTGCGGGACATAAAAATAGGCGCCGCGGGCATGGCAGGCGATCTCGGTTTTAGCATGGGCGGCGAAGCTGACATTGTGCCGACCGTAACCGGTGGAAACAACGGTTATTCCTTCCATANNCATCACTGCCGAGCAGGTTGCCCTGTTCGTCAATCACAACTGACTTTGTAGTACAGCTGCCGATATCAATTCCGGCGTACATTTTCACTGCGGGACTCCTCTATTTGCTCGACGAAAGCTTCAACATTGGTAACAGTCTGTTCCTCAGAATAGCAGCGTAGGTCGTTGAGGTCGCCGTTGATGACCAGATGCGGAATACCCAACCGCTGACTGAGCCGCTGCGACATGCCGTAGCGGTTATTGGAGTTGCTGGCACAGGTGCGGGCATCGTGGAATAAAATGCCGTCGATAGCGAAACGCTTTACTTTGTCCGCAATATAATTTTCCTTCCAGACCTCGTCCTGACCGATGAAAATAGAGCAATAGGCTTCGGCCATACTGGCGAATGGGTCGGCAGGATCGAAAGCGTTGAATATCCAGCTGTTGCAATAGGTGCTGACCACTACCGAGGCCTTTAATCTGGCGAAGAGTTCGCTCAGACTGCGCAGTTTGCCCCAGACCGGCATGCCCTCCCAATAGAAACGGAGTTTTTCACCTTCGACGGCCGCAACTTTGTTTTCGACACGCTGCTTCATTTCGGCCAACAGCACCTGATAATAATCATTGGCTTCCTGGCGGCCACGCATGACGACCGCGGGTCCCATGTGGATGCACTCATCGAAGAAGGTCAACGGGGAAGGTTTATTGGCGCCGGTTTCCAGGACGGCTTCCCATAACCGGGAACACTCGCGGGAACGCCCCAAAACCTCACGGAATTCATCGATATCAAAACGGCGGCGGGCAATTCTTTCCAGCGGCCCCACCAGATCACGCAACTGATTATTAACGGAGAACACAACGTGCTCACGGGATTCGTTCTGGGAGCGGGGGGTGTTGATACCAAGCACCGGAACATGGAATTCCCGGCCATAGAAACGCGCCCAGTCGTAGACGTCGCGGCACTGGTTGGTGTTATAGAGCAGCACATCCGGTTTGGGCACTTCCTTGATGCCGTATGCCTTCGTGAGCGGGGTCTCGTGCCGGAGGTAAGCGCCGATATCACTGGTGAGATAAGAGCAGATTTCCGGAGAGTAGCCGTGCGCATTGGCGACAGGGATATAATCCATGGCGGTGCGGGTGGAACCGAGCATGGCGGCGTGATTTTCCGGATAATAGACTAAAAAGCCGAGCGACATGGCAAGTTCAGCGGGGCCGACGCTGCTGCACCAGGCAATTTTCCGGCTTTTAGTGCGGGAGGCCTCGTCAAGTTCCATGAAGTGCTGTTTCATCAGTTCTTTCATTTGTTTGGCGGCAGTTATTTCGAGATGAGCTTTGTTTTCCATTTATTTCTTTTCCCCTGGTTGTTGTTTATTCAGCTTTTTCTATATTAATAAGAGCATAATCAGGTTACCGATTACTTATTTAGTAGTAGAGCTCCTTTATAACCTCACCCTCTGGCTCCCTCTCCGTAAACGGCGAGGGAGGAGGATTCTTAGAGGGGCTGCGCCCCTCTCCCTTCGGCTTCGCTCAGGGACCTTGTAACTCAAGCCTTGCTTGAGACGAGATTCACCAACCTGTACTTTTTCATTTATATTCCTGTTCTCTACCATTGTTTATTTTTAAGGTAACGTGAAGAGGTTATGCCTGGTAGAGGCGGTTTGCGAGCGCCTGATCAGGAGTTTGGCCATATTGAACATGACATCATAGGTCTGGATGTCGGTGAGGCTATTCACCCAATCGGCTTTTTCCGTGGCGATGGTCTCAGGGTTTTCACCTTTGGCGACCCTTTCCAGCATCTCTGTGTGATAGGCTTCGGTGACAGCCATGACCTTTTCAAAATAGGCATGAGCGCCGGTTTCGACAACACCGTTGTGGCTCAAAACCAACCGATCTGCCGGTAAAGTGGACAATTTCTGGATGCTGTGGCAATAATTTTCCAACGATTCGAAGTAATTGGGCCAGAGCGCGTTTTTAGCCGCGACATAAAAACCCGTCGCATCGCCGATCACCAGCGTGCCCTCGTTTTCGTCGTTATAGGCGACATGGCAGGCGGAATGACCGGGCGCGTGATAGACCCGCCAGACGACTTTCGAACTGAGCGTGATACGTTCGCCTTCGTCCAGAACATGGTCAACTTCGAAGTGATAATTTTCGAGCGCAGGAGGAGCAGTGGTGATCGCGCCTTTGGCGAGTTGAATGGCGGTGATGGCGCTATCATTGGCGAGGAATTCTTTGAGCGACTCTTTCTTTTCGGAAAGCCTTTTCATGGCTTTGGCTGCGCCGGAGCTGCCGACGATTTGCAGGTGCGGCCACAACTTCTTTAAATGCGGTACGGCACCGATGTGGTCGGGATGGGTATGCGTCAACGCCAGATATTTTATCTTCTGCGGGGCGATACCCAATTCTTTGATCTGGTCGACGATGAGGGTGAAATAGGCGCCAGTGCCGCCTTCGATCAGCATGCCGACATCGCCCATGGAGAGGTAAACCGGAAAATCGGGGACGCCCAGTTGGTAGAAATCAGTGGTTATCTTAATCGGTCTATGCCTTGCGTCAATCATTTTATTAATTTCCTTTATTTAAATTAAGCGTGTTCAAAATAAAAAACCTTGAGAAGAGCACCTTCCCAAGGCTATAAAACACGCATAAATTATCTATTACTACATTACTGGAAATTTTGATGGACAATCATGGGAAGGAGGTTGGTTACGTCCGCCCGGTAGCAATCTGAATGCAATGTACCGCAGCGGACTAGCTAAAGATGAAAAAGCACAGGCTAGTCGCCGGATTTACAAGATGCGTCTGATATGAGGCTCTGTTAGCCATCCCCACCCTCACTTTGAAATACATTTATTATGATAACAAATCCCGGTGTTATTGTCAAGAAAACAAGGCTACCTTGATTCACCATCAAAAGGTCAAAAAAGGCCACTTTGGCGTT
>PMMG01000146.1 GCA_003162335.1 Dehalococcoidia bacterium | reverse complement strand
TTTGTGAAGTTATTCGGGGTTGAAAGGCTTGTCTGAGTTGTGGTTCCCACTATAACGCCTGTCCCGGTGGTAGTGAAAGTCGCGATCAGGGCTGTTACCGGTGTCCCAAACGGCACGGTTACTAATATGGTTTTTGCCGATTCATTGATAACGCCAGTGACTGCCGGCATTATAAAGCCAAAAGAGTTTATCGCTTTAGCACTGCTTGGTGTTTGGCCACCACCACCACCGCCACCACCTCCACCTGCATAAGCAGAGAAGCTCCAAGTAAAATTAGCGGCCATGGCATTACCCGCTAGATCCTTGGCGCCGGTAGTAATTGTGGCAGTGTATACGACGTTGTAACTGAGAGGGATAGTTGGTGTAAAGGTCGCCGTCACGCCGAGATAAGTCACGATGCCGGAGATGGGCGTCGTCCCCTGCATTAACATAAAGGTAGCAGTGGTAACCGTTAAGGGATCCATTGTTTCACTGAAGACGGCGGCTACCGCACTATTAACGGCCATTGAGGTGGCACCATTGACCGGTATGGTGGAACTCACCGTGGGTGCGGTGGTATCCGGAGCTGCACCTGTGGTAAAACTCCAAATATAGGGATTGGCCAAGGCATTACCCACCAGGTCTTTGGCTCCGGTGGAAATCGTGGCAGTATATAGGGTACTGGGTGAGAGCGCGGCAGCAGGTGTAAAGGTCGCTGCCAGGTCGATATAGTTCACCGTGCCGTTCACAGGTGTGGTCCCCTGCATTACGGTAAAAGTAGCAGTGGTAACCGTTAAGGGGTCCATCACTTCAGTGAAGAAGGCACCGATTTTTGTATTGATAGACACATTTGTCGCACCATTTACATTAATAGTACCGGTCACCCAGGGTGGGATAATGTCTGGCGCTGTAGCTGTGGTAAAACTCCAAACATAGGGATTGGCCAAAGCATTACCGTCCAGGTCTTTGGCTCCTGTGGTAATCGTGGCAGTATATAAGGTATTGGGTGTGAGAGCCACTGCCGGCGTGAATGTAGACGAGTAGCTAGCCAATGTCACCGAGCCGGAAACAGGCGTATTACCCTGCTGTAACGTAAAGGTATTGGCGGTAAGTGTCGCAGGGTCCATTAACTTAGTGAAGAATACGCCAACTTTGGTATTGACAGGCACATTTGTGGCGCCATTGGCGTTGTAAGTGCTTGTTACCATGGGCGCGGTGGCAACTGGCATTGAGACCTGTATCGACGTTGGTGTCGTCACCGTTGTCGTGGGTGTCGTTGTAGAAGCAGTTGTGGGGGTTTTAGCGGTGCAGGCTGACATCATTATAATGGCAGATATCATGATAGTAGAAATAGCGAATGAGATTATGTTCTTCCCTTTCATTTTAAACCTCCCGTTTAAAATAACCTCAAGTTATCAATTGCATATTTTGCTGCAATTTATTATTAATCTTTTTATGTGAAATAGTTACATCATTGACGACCCATTCATTACATTTGTATGGCATTTTTAGCTACAATTCAGTACTAATGCAGTACTTTAGTACTGCATTAGTACTATATTAAACTATCCATTATGAATCAAAAAATCACATTATACTATTTGCTCCGGTCCATTACAATCGGGAAGGGAAAAGGGTGTTGGATTTCCCATTTCATTCACTGAAAAGCGAAAGGACTTTTTATCTAAGAAGAGTTCAACGACATGATTGCGTCGGGCAAAAAAACGCACAAAGGGTGTTATTGGACGCGAGAAGATTGCAAAAACAGAACAGCCCCCGATTAAGGGGGCTGTTCTGTTTTTATTTATGTATCGGGAAAATGTTTATTTGTAGCCTTTGGTGTAGTCCTTTTCGGCCTTGAACATCTCGTCGACCATATTCCGGGTTTCTTCGATCGTCAGCATGGCGCCGGTGAGCGGGTCAAGAAGAATCGCCTGGAAAAGCTTGGTCTTGTTCTTTTCGACGATACCACGGACGGCCATTTCATAGACATTGATATTAGTGCGGTTCAAAGCTGCCAGTTGCGGCGGTAAATCGCCAACATAACAAGGGTGGATGCCTTCTTTGTCTACNNATGGAACCGTATTCGCCGCTGTGCGCGGTGGGCAGTTTCTGGTCGGAGTAGACCTGCTGCTTATACTCTTCAGCTTCTTTACGTCGGCGGGCGAACCACTGCTCACCGCTGAGCGAATTCAGTTTAAACTTTTCGATCAACTCCGGACGTTTACGGAAGTAAGGCGTATATTCCGACATGTGAACACTGGATTCCGTAACAAAATAACCGAAGGCTTTGAAGATTTCCGCCCGCACGATATCCGGTCCGGCCCAATGCGCCTCCGGCCCGGAATAAATAGAAGGGTCTTTGAATTTCTCCCGGAGCAGGGGATAAGCATCTTTTCCGTTCCAGCGGAAATCCAGGAACCAGGCCATATGATTGATACCGGCGACCCAATAGGAAATCTCCTCATAGGGCGCGCCGATGTATTTTGCCAGTTCAGCTGAAGTATGCGGCACACTGTGGCACAGGCCGACATTTTTAATACGTGTGTAGTCGTTGACTGCCCAGGTGATGATCGACATGGGGTTAGTGTAGTTCAATAACCAGGCATCAGGGCAAAGTTCTTCCATATCCCGGCAGATGTCCAGCATGACCGGGACATGGCGCGCGCCGTAGAAAACGCCACGCGGCCCGATAGTATCACCGACGCCTTCATCAACACCGTATTTAGCGGTAATCTCCTTGGCGGTCTGGGTGGTTTTCGCGCCGCCTACCTGAATGGTGGTAAAAACGTAATTAGCGCCTTTGAGCGCAACACGGCGGTCCGTGGTAGCTTCGATTTTTGTGTCGTAACCTTGTTGTTTAAAAAGTTTCCTGGCAAAGGCGGTGATGTTGTCCAGCGGTTCCTGGGCGATATCGACCAGAGAAATAGTGCCATCCCTCAATTCGGGGTAGGAAACAATATCGGTGATCAGGTGCCGCGAAAAAACATGGCTGCCGGCGCCAATGATAACAATTTTAGCCATAATAAACCTCCTGAATATTTAGGAAGGCGGGGGATTTCCCCGCCTTCCTATTATATTGTCCTGAGTTGTGAATCGCAAATTGCGAACTAATTGATGTTAGTTGATACTAGTGTCCCAGAGATTTCTTCAAATTCTGATCGATCCACATCGTTTTGATCATCGGCATCTGGTTGTAGTACCCGGCATCAAGTTCGCCGTAATAGTTCTTCATCCACGGCCAATAGCAGTTGTAAGTATATGGTTGAGCGAACGGGATCATGCCGCAATCGTCCAGCATGGCGACGCCTAACTGCTGCTCTAATTGAGTACGTTTGGTCGGATCCATGGTTGAAGCTGCGGTCTTGTACATTGCTTCGAAGGGTTCGCTGCTCTTATAATTGGTCGCCAGCACATCACCGGCAGCCAGATGTTCTGATACTAACGGGTTAACTACGGTATAGTTGGTATAAAGCATATCCGGGTATGTGACATTGTCACGCGCGGATGCTGCTGCGGTCGCATCAAGTACCTTAACGGTAGCTTTGACGCCGACTGCCGCCCAGTAACTGACGCAGGCATTGGCTAAATCGGTATGAGGTGCATCTGTGTCGACTTCCATGTTAAAACCATTGGGATATCCGGCATCAGATAACATCTTCTTTGCCTGAGTTACATTGTAGCTGTAAAGAGCCTGATCAGCGGCAGGTAAGTCTGTAAGCTTGGTGTAGCCGGGTGTCTGCGGACCGATCGGCCAGTTGACGATATCGCCGCCATTATAAAGAAGGGTGGAGATAGATTTCAGGTCAAGACTCATCATTAGCGCCTGACGTACGGCCTGTGAATTAAGGGTCTTGGAACCCTGCCGGTTGATTCTCCAGAGATCGATCTTGCCGTTCAAGAACTTTTTCTGAACCAGATCAGGAGCGGTGGAGGCTAAAGAAGCGGAATACTGCTGTTTAACGTTCGGCCACCAGTCAATTTTAGCCGTGCGCAGAGCAGCTACCTGGGCAGATTCATCCGGGATAATGGTGTAATAAAGAGTATCGATGAAGGGTTCTTTGTAGGATTTGCCGTTAATGGTAGTGGTGCCCCAATAATTCGGGTTCTTGACATAGGTTGCGCCTACACCGGAGGCATAATCGGTCAGGATATATGGTCCGCTGCCGACAGCATTATGCCAGTCTTCGTTGGGAGTATTGGCTTTAGCCATTTCCTGGGGCTGGATTGCGCCCATGGCCATGCCGCCGCCAAAGATAAAGAACCAGTTAGCATCATAGTTTTTCAGGGAAACTACGGCGGTATATTTATCGGGAGCGGTAACGGTATCGATCATTGCCAGGTAACTGCCGGGACCGGGTGTGTTCTTGGTGCGTAACAGGCTGTAGGCAACGTCAGCTGCGACAACTTCGCGGGCTGCCATGCCAATGTGGGTATTTCCGGCAAACATGATGCCCTGGCGCAGGTGATAGGTAATCTGTAATGGGCTGGCAGAGATTTCCCAGGATTGAGCAAGTTCGCCTTTGAGGAACTGCTCAGGCACATTTTCCCAGGTCTGGAATGTAAATGAATTATCGCCACGGGGCCCGTATTTCTCAACGTCCCCACGGCATAACCATTCTGTAAAGGGGTTGATCCAGACGGAACCTGACCAGATACGCTGTGTCAGGGAGTCAAAACCGGACGGATCTTCCATTCCCCATTGAGTAAACACGGTTAACGACCCACCGGTTGTCGGGGTATTCGCAGCAGGGGTTGTTGCTTGTGTCGTCGTCGCGGTTGTTGTCGAGTTATTAGAGCAGGAAGTTGCTACTAAAGCCGGCACCATAGCCGCTACCATAACTAAAACTAATCCCAACCACAAGAATTTCTTTTTCATTAGTTCTCACTCCTTTCTATTTTTTAACTAACTGTAAACTAAAACGTTTTTTTTTCTCACATTTTGCGCTCCTTCAAACTATCAAATTTTTTCAATCAACCATTATTATTTAAAATGGATTCTAGGATCAAGGAAAGAGTATGTCAAGTCTACCAGCAGGTTGATTAACAAAATGACAAAGGCAAAAAGAAACAGCGTTGCGCTGACGATTGTGTAGTCTCTTTGCTGGGTAGCGTTGATGATAAGCTGGCCCATTCCGGGTAACTGGAAAATGTTCTCAATGATTACCGTACCGCCGATCAACACCGGCAGTTGCCAGCCGATAATCGTAATTACCGGGATGAGAGCATTTTTCAAAGCATGCCTGGTCACTACCACTCTTTCCCGTAATCCTTTTGCCCAGGCTGTTCTAATGTAGTCCTGTCTGAGGACTTCCAGCATCATGGTGCGGGTCATTCTCATGGTCATGCCGGACATTTCCATGCCCAGCACCAGGGCCGGGAAGATGAACATTTTAAGGTTGCCGATAGGGTCGGCGCCAAAATGAATGACTCTGATGGGCGGGCTGTAGCCCCACCATAGAGAAGGAAATACAATTACCAGCGTGGCCACCCAAAAATTGGGGACGGCTATGCAAAAATTAGCAAAGCTGCGGGCGAGATAATCCCCACCGGTATCCTGCCGGATGGCCGAATAAATACCGATAGGGATGGCAATCAGTTGGGCTGTGATAATACCCAGCACCCCGAGTTCCAATGTTACCGGCCAGCGCGTAAGGATATCTTTGATCACCGGTTGCCCGGTCCAGAGAGAACGTCCGAGGTCGCCGTGCAAAAGGATATTCCCCATCCAGCGTCCGTATTGAATAATCAGGGGAACATCCATACCCAGCGCATGTTCAATGGCCTGTTTATCCATTTTAGTAAGATACTGATATTGTGAAACCATAATATCAACGATGCTGCCGGGGATTAAACGGATGACCATAAAGACGATAAGACTGACGATAAAAACAGTGGGGATAATTAACAGCAATCTTCTGACAATATACGCACGCATTTTATCTCTTGCCCCAATACTGGAAGTTGCAGAATTCTACCATAATCGACCATCCTTGTCAAACCATCGTACTATACGTATTCTGAGTGTAAAATCATCCGATTACTCAATTGTTGTATAGTCTTTTTCCTGATGGCATCAACCAATCTATTTATTCTAACCGGGCGAAAAATATTTAGTCGCACATCAGGACGCGCACGACGCCTACATCGGGTGCCACCCAGATACCGCCGTTGATGACATCGCCGTTGCGCCGGCGGTCAACGACGAATTGGTCGTTCTCATCGAAGTGACCTTCATCCACCCTGAGGTGATGAGTGAGCTTGGTGAGCCAGCCTTCGGCGACAAATGTGGCATCCAGCATTTTTTCCGGCGATAGTTTAGGCCGGAGGAATACGCGGTAATTTACTCCGACCAGATAGAATTCATTTCGGCTCGCCTGCACGATCAGACCGCGTCCGCGTTCAAGTTCGTTTTGAATTTGTTTGGCTTCTTCCGGCGTATCATGACGGTAATCTTTGGGGATATGCGGTGCATGTCCGGTGGCGAATGACGCTACGCCCAGGTAGCCTTCCATGTCGAAGCGCTGTGCGTCGATATCATCTTCCTGGACAACAGCGTAAATTCTGCCGGTGCCCTGGTATTTGAGGATAAGCGGGATGGCAGACGCGACGCAGCGAATCGTATCAACACCCATTTGCGACCCGGGCCGGACGGAACCATCGGGGGCAACGATCGATTCAAGTAAATACATGCGGCTGTAGCCGAGCAGATTGTAATCGGCAATGGCGCGGAACAAACTGAGAGCAGGAGGCGTCTCCGGCAGGAACAGAGGGTTATCTTCGCGGGAATAGGAAGCGCAGACCTCCTCAAAAGCGCGCAGGTTATAAAATTTGATATCAGGGGCGATTAAAGCCAGATGCGGGGTAAACCATCGGGTAATATCCAGTACCTTAGTGACGCCTCCGCCGGAAGGATAGGATTCACCGGGGAGCATCCAGCGCGAATCACCGCGGCGCACTTCCATCAGCCAGACGTTCATATACATGGGGATATCGTAGACGGCCCGACCGGCCTCAGCGACGCTGTCAATGTAGCGGGCAACGGCCCATGCGCTGAAAAATTCACCGGCCTGCCATCCGAACAGATCGGTCCAGTTACCGGAAGTTTTACCGCCGGCTTGCTGCCACAGATCCCATGCCTGCCCTTTGCCCGCTTTTTTCAGAGCAGTAACGAGTTTGGCCGGAACTGCGCTATCGAACATAGCCTGAGCGACAGGAACGTAATCACGGTTGCTGCCGAAGATGCCAGGCTCATTCTCAACCTGCAGGGCGATGACGGTGCGTTCGGTGTCTTTTGTTTTCAAGTACTTGCAGAGTGCGGTGAAAGCCTTTTTATCAGCTTCCAGGTTGGCTTCGCAAAAAGGAGAAAGCGTCCATAAATCCTTACCGGTGGGGGATATCACCCGCCTAAACCGGTCGGGGTTGGTCTTTACCCAATCCGGCGCATAATCCATCGTTGCGTTTTTCCAGGTGGCGAACCAGAGCAAGATCAATTTAAGCCCGTGATTGCGGGCGCCGGCGATCAAATCGTCAACCATGGTGAAATCGAATTTACCTTCTTCCGGTTCGATGTGCTCCCAATAGACATCGGTCAAAAGAGTATTGCCGTGGAGCAGGTTGACGGCTTTAAAGGCCGGTTCGATCTCGCTGCTGCTGTAGGCGCTTGAGGTTGATGACTGACCGCCGAGGGGAAAGAACGGTTTGCCGTTCACCGTAAAAATACGTTTGGGTAACGTCATTACCAGTGTCTCCTTTCAGATTATATTTGAATACAGGATTCGTTGTCACTAACCCATGAAAAACAAATAGTTAATCGCAGGTGATCACGCGCAAGACACCATTATCCGGCTCCACCCACAAACCGCGGCGGAAAATCTCATCGCCGTTGCGGCGCCGGTCGGCCACGTATTTTCCCTTTTTATCAAAATGTCCCTCATCCACACTGACGATGTAGCCGAAAATCTTGGTGGCCCAGTCGGACACGAGCGCAGGCGCCTGCATTTTTTCAGGCGTCGGGGCGCGGCGGAGGAATACGCGACAGCCGGTACCGACAAGGTAAAATTCATGCTCGGCAGCCTGGATGATCAAACCTCGGCCGCGTTTCAAGTCGGTTTGTTCTTTCCAGACCCAACCAGCGTTATGCCGCCAGTCTTTACCGGCCCAGCGGGTAGGTTTCTCGCCGAATTCGACGACGCCCAGCCAGCCGTCCAGGTCGACGCGCTGCGCCAATAGTTTGAATTCCTGAATAAAAGCATGGATCTTGCCGGTGCCCTGGTATTTCAGCAGCAGCGGGATAGCAGACGAGATACAATGGAAATTTTCGACCAGCGCCTGATATTCCGGGCGGACCTGACAATTTTCATCGACAATATACTCGACACCAAAGAAGAAATTACCGATCAGGTTATAATCGGCGATGCCGCGGAACATGTTCTGGTCGCCGGCGGATTCCGGCGTAAAATAGGGATTATCATCGCGGGAGTAGTTAATTGCGTTATACTCATAACCGCGGGAATCATCAGGGTAATTGTCCGGCGCAATGAGGTCCAGGTGCGGCGCACACCATTTATAGATATCCAGCGCTTTGGTGACGGCGCCGCCGGAAGGGTATGATTCGCCCGGCAGCGACCACCACGGTTGTTCCATCATCCAGACATTCACGAACATAGGCAGGTCATATACAGCTTTTCCGGCTTCGGCAATTGCATCGATGTAACCGGCAATGCTCCAGGCGCTCATCAATTCGCCGGCTTCCCATCCGAATAATTCCGGCCACGTTCCGCCGGATTTTTTACCGCCGGCTTTTTGCCAGATGTCATATACAAAGCCTGTGCCTTTTTTCTTCATTGCGGCAACCAGCGCGGCGGGCACCGGGCTATCGAATACAGCCTGCGCTTCCGGGCCGTAATCACGGTCGCTGCCGATGATCCCGGGCTCGTTTTGAACCTGCAGACTAATGACCGTACGGTCGGCGTTGTCTTTTGCCTTCAAATGTTTACAGAGCGCGGCAAAGGCCTTTTTATCAGCTTCGAGGTTGGTTTTGCAGTGCGAGGAAAGATTCCAGATATCCTTGCCGTTTTGCGAAATCACCCGTTTAAAACGTTTGGGGTTGGTTTTCACCCAGGCAGGGACATAGTCCATGTTGCCGTTCTTCCATGTGGCGAACCATAACAAGATTAATTTCAGCTCATGTCGGCGGGCAGAAGCCAGCAAGGCATCCACGGCGGTAAAGTCATATTTGCCTTCGACAGGTTCTACCTGATCCCAGTAAACCGGGATTTCCAGCGTATTGCCGTGCAGCAATTTAATGACTTCGAAGGCCCGTTCCGACTCTTTTTCATTATAACCGCTGGAATTACAAGACTGGCCGCCGAGCGGAAAAAAAGGATGGCCGTCTACCGTAAATACCCGTTTAATATCTGTCATTGGAAACCTCCCCTTGATTATCTCCATCTATTTATAGCCTTTCATGTACTGCCTGTCCGCTTTGAACATTTCGTCCACCATTTTACGTGTTTCATCGATAGTTAGAATGGCGGAAGTTAGCGGGTCAAGCAGAACCGATTGGAAGATTTTAGTCTTGTTTTTCTCAACAATTCCCCTGACTGCCAGTTCATGGACGTTGATTTCGGTGCGGTTTAAAGCAGCTAATTGCGGTGGCAGGTCCCCGACGTAACAGGGATGAATGCCTTCCTTGTCTATCAGACAGGGGACTTCAACGCAGCAGCCCTCTGGGAGATTAGTGATGAGACCTTTATTCATTACATTCCCGTTGATTCTGGACGGGATACCGGTCTCTAATGAGCGGATGATGATGGAACCGTATTCGCCGCTGTGCTTGATCGGTAATTTTTCCGTGGATTTGATCAGACGCATTAATTCGGCGTCCTGGTCCTGGCGTTCCTGTTCCCTGTTTTTCGGATCGAATCTGCCGAAGTTACCCAGTTTGAAATTCTCGATCATCTCCGGGGTCTTGCGGAAATAAGAAACATATTCTGACATGTGGCGGCTGGATTCTGTGACATAATAGCCGAAAGCCTTGAAGATTTCCGCGCGCACAATATCCGGCCCGGCCCAGTGTGCGTCCATTCTGGTATAAGCAGCAGGATCCTCGAACCTTTTTCGAAGCAAAGGATAGGCATCTTGTCCTCGCCATGTCATTTCCAGGAACCAGGCCATGTGATTGATACCGGCCACCCAGTAAGAGAACTCATTATAGGGGGCGCCAATCTGTTTAGCCAGGTCTTCAGCGGTGTGCGGCACACTGTGGCACAATCCGACATTTTTAATTTTGGTGTAATCGTTAACAGCCCAGGTAATCATCGCCATCGGGTTGGTATAATTGATGAGCCATGCGTCCGGGCAAAGGTCTTCCATATCGCGGCAGATATCCAATATCGCCGGGATGTGGCGCGCTCCGTAAAAAACACCGCAGGGGCCAGTGGTATCCCCGACGTCTTCATTGACGCCGTATTTTATGGTGATTTCATGGTCTGCAACAGAAGCTGCTGCGCCGCCAACCCGTATCGCGACGATAACGTAGTTGGCATCTTTAAGAGCTTCACGACGGTCGGTGGTGGACTCGATTTTGGTGGCAAAGCCCTGCTGTTTTACGAGTTTGACTGCAAGCGCGGTTGCCAGCTCCAACGGTTCCTTAGCGATGTCCATCAGTGTAACCGTACTGTCTCTAAGTTCCGGGTAAGAAATAATATCCGTAATAAGATTCTTGGAAAAGGAATGACTTCCGGCGCCAATTAATACGATTTTAGCCATTCTCAAACCTCCAGGTTATCAGCAGACATATTGTAATCTGAATACATTATATTTCGGTTGATCAATATTCGCAAATCGAAATCCATTCGAACATTAGCTGTTGCACCGTGATTGTGCGGATCCCCGACAGGAAAGAACCAACGACGCATTTTTTGCGTGCGTTTATAAATTCAAATTAAAGCAACTGACAGTTGCGGAATTGTCATATTCAAGTTGTGAAAACAAATATCATTAATCCCCGATATGAAACAAAGTGAAAATAATAGAAAAACTATCCGTATTTCAGCTCATCACCTTCGGCAAATACAAAATAATCACATAGATTATTTGAGAGTTAATTTAAGAAGGCGGGGGAAAAATCCCCCGCCTTCTTGTTAAGTATTTCTGTTAACTACAAGTTGAAGAAATTAGTCCGGGAATTATTCTTTGCCCAGGCTCTTCTTCAGATTCTGGTCAATCCAGCCTCTCATGATCATTGGCATTTCATTATAGTAGGAAGCCTCAAGTTCGCCGTAATAATTCTTGAACCACGGCCAATAGACGTTCAGACTGTAAGGATTTGCAAAACCGATAGTGCCGCAATCAGTCATCAAAGATAAGGACATTGTCGAGATTTCGGCACCACGTTTAGCCGGGTCAACTTCGGCAGAGAAGGCCTGATATTCTTGTTCCTGCGCAACACCGGTTGCATCCTTCGGGTCGCCGTAGATATTGCCGGCGCCGATGGCGCGGCCGATGTTCATTGTCGTATAAGGATTGACGACAGTGAATTGCTGCACCAGGCAGTCTTTGTAAGTAACACCATCGAAAGCGGTGGCGACTGCGGTAGCATCGGCGACGTTGATCTTAGCAGTAATGCCGATAGTTTTCCACATTGCCGCCAGGGCATTGGCCAGGTCAACCTGCTGGGTGTTAGCGGAAGAAACCATGATTTCCATCGTAAAGCCATTGGGATAACCGGCCGTAGCGAGCATCTGCTTTGCGGTGGTCGGGTCGTAGGTCCAGAGCACTTTATCATTGGCGGGTAGTTGATCCAGCGGAACGAAGCCCAGTGCGCCCGGAGCTAACGGCCAGCTATAATACTCGCCGCCGCCGTAAACCAGGGTTGCAATGGATTTCAGGTCGGTGCCGATCATCAGGGCGCGCCGAACATTTACGTCTTTCAGGGTTGCTGAACCATAGCGGTTGATCTTGATATAGTCGCAGTTACCGGTCAGGTATTTCTGCTGAATCAGTTGAGGTGAACTTTGAGTCAGAGTTGCTGAATATTGAGTTTTAACTTTCGGACACCAGTCAATTTTGCCGGTCCGAAGTGCAGCAATCTGAGTGGATTCATCCGGGATGATAGGATAAATAACGGTTTGGATAAACGGCATTTGATATGTCTTGCCGTTAATCGTGGTGGTTCCCCAGTAATTGGGGTTCTTGGTATAGGTTGCGCCGGAACCGGAAACGAAGTCAGTCAGGATATAAGGACCGGTACCGACCTGGTTATGCCAATCGGTGGGGCCGGCGTCTACTGATTCATGTGCCCAGATCTGGCCTAAAGCAGTGCCGTCGAACCGCCATGCCCAGTTAGCGTAGAACGGATTGACGTGCCAGATAACGGTGTATTTGTCAGGAGCTTCTTCGGAGTTTAGCCAGGCAAGACCGGCGGCAAAACCCGGACGGGACTTCGCGCGCTCTTCCGAGTATACAACGTCTGTAGCGGTAAGTTCCCGGGGCGCCATACCGATCTTCTGGTTACCGGTAAACATTACACCATGGCGCAGGTGGTAGGTAAATGTAATGGGACTGGCGGTTATTTCCCAGCTGGTTGCCAACAGACCGCCCCAATATTGTTCGGGGACATTTTCCCAAAGGTTAAATGCGAACGTGTTATTGCCGCGCGGCCCATATTTTTCAATATCGCCGACGAGTAACTTTTCCATGTAGGGATTGCCCCAGACCGATGCCTGGCCCAGGTTAATGGCCATAATGTGATCCCAACCGGTCGGATCGGAGTTACTGGTGGTGTTCACATTATTGAGCATCGTGAATGTTCCACCGGATACCGGAGTACCGGCCGCAGGAGTTACTGCTGTGGTCGTCGTTTGGGTTGTTGTCACTATGGACGTGGTGGTTGTCTTGGTAGTTGTTTGCGTTTGGGTTTGGGTAGTTGTTTGC
>PMMG01000077.1 GCA_003162335.1 Dehalococcoidia bacterium | reverse complement strand
AATTTAAACAACATGTTTCCGCCCAGCGTTGCTGATAAAGAACCGGACATATTCGCGGAAACTGCCACATTCTCCTTGGGAATAAATGAAATAAAAATACTGGCGAGCAAAAACAATACAAATCCCACCGCAGTGATCCAGAATGCCACATTACAAATAATGTTCAGGACTTTAGCCAACATTTTCATTTTTACTTGACGTGTCTTCACAATTAAAACTCCTTCATTTGTTTTTTATACTTACCATTAAATAATAAACATAAAATTATCGTTTGTCAATAACTATATAATGATAATAAATAATATTTATATGTTTTAAATAAACAGGAAGATGCTATTAATTTACAATCACCGCTAATTATTGTCTTATTTCTTCATTCCCGAATCCGTCGATTGTAAATTAGCCTGCGTTTTGTTATTCTTTAGCTAAACTGGTCAGAATAAATGCAGGAACATCGCTATGTCAATACAAAAATATATTTTGGCTATCGACGAAGGTACCACAGGCACTACATCGCTCTTAATNNCCAAAGCCTATCAGGAAGTGCATCCGATTTATCCCCAGCCCGGTTGGGTGGAACAGGATGCCGAAGAACTTTTCCAGAAAGCTATCGCCGGCGCGCATGAAGCCGTACTGAAGACTGGCATTGAAATCTCTGCGATAAAAGGCATCGGTATTACTAACCAGCGGGAAACGACAGTTATCTGGGATCGCTACACGGGTAAACCGGTGCGGAATGCGATTGTCTGGCAGTGCCGGCGGACTGCAGCGATGTGTGATGAACTAAAAGCAAGAGGTTATGAAAAAATAGTCCGGGAGAAAACCGGTCTGGTCATCGATGCCTATTTTTCAGCGACAAAATTACGCTGGATTTTAGACCACATTATTGATGGACAGAAGCGCGCCGAACGCGGTGATCTTTTGTTCGGTACAGTTGACACCTGGCTGGTCTGGAACCTGACCGGCGGCTCGGTGCACGTAACAGATTATAGTAACGCTTCCCGCACGATGCTGTTTAATATTCACACATTACAATGGGATAAAGAATTACTGGCCATGCTGAATATCCCTGAAGCAGTGTTACCGAAGGTTTTACCGTCCAGTTATCTCTATGGTGAAACAATTCCCAATATCTTTGGTACAAAGCTGCCGATTTGCGGTATCGCCGGCGACCAGCAGTCAGCGCTTTTCGGTCAGGCTTGTTACAAGGTCAGTAATGCCAAAAATACCTATGGAACTGGTTGTTTTATCCTTTTAAATACCGGCAATAAAGCGGTTGTTTCTAAAAACGGTCTGATTACGACCATTGCCTGGGGACTCGGCGATCAGGTTACCTACGCACTGGAGGGCAGTGTTTTTGTTACTGGTGCTGCGATTCAATGGCTGCGGGATGAGTTAAAATTGATTTCGACTTCCGCCGAAAGTGAAGTCATTGCGAATTCAGTTCCGGATAACGGCGGCGTTTACCTGGTCCCGGCTTTTGTCGGTTTAGGAGCGCCGTATTGGGACATGTATGCCAGGGGCACGATCATCGGCATTACCCGGGGGACAAATAAAGGACATATTGTAAGAGCGACATTAGAAGCAATTGCATATCAGGTGCGAGATGTCGTGAATGTTATGAGTAAAGATGCTGATATGAAAATCTCTTCGCTGCGCGTAGATGGCGGAGGTACTACCAACTCGTTATTGATGCAATTCCAGGCCGATATTCTGGGCATACCGATTGAATTAACCGCGATACCTGATACAACTGCTTTGGGCGCCGGTTACCTCGCCGGGTTGGCCGTCGGTGTCTGGCAGGATACGGATGAAATTGCCCGCAAGCGTTTTACTTCCAGGACATTCTCGCCGAAAATGTCTGAAGACCAGAGAGAGGAATTGTATCATCGCTGGAAACGTGCGGTCGAACGTTCCCGGAATTGGGCGGTAGAATAAAAATCCAGGGGAAGACAGATGAAAAGAGATTTTGCTGATATCACTGGGAAAAGTTTTGATTTGATCGTGGTCGGGGGCGGGATCATCGGCGCCAGTGTTGCTCGCGACGCCTCAATGCGCGGTCTAAAAACGCTGATATTGGAAAAAGAAGATTTTGCTGCCGGTACAACGTCGCGTTCGACGCGCTTGATTCACGGCGGGTTTCGTTATTTACAACATTTTGAATTCGGTCTGGTGCGTGAAGATATGCGCGAACGGGAAATCTTATTACATATCGCGCCCCACCTGGTGCATCCGCTGCCGTTTTTGATTCCGTTGACCAAACCCGTTGACCGCTTTGTTATGTCGATGGGCACCCTGCTCTATGATATCCTCTCCTACGATAAAAGTGTGCCGGGACGTAAACATTATTCGCGTGAAACAACACAGAAGATGGAACCCAACATGCAGTTGGAAAACCTGCGCGGGTCCGATCTCTATTATGACTGCCAGATCTGGTTTACCGAGCGGCTCTGCCTGGAGAATATTATCTCGGCGGTGGATAATAAAGCCGTAGCGTTGAATCATGCAAAAGTAGTGGGTATCCTTAAAGACGGCAATGTTGTGCGTGGTGTCAAGGTGCAGGATACTCTTACCGGTAAAGAATATAACGTTGCATCGCGCATGGTGGTCAATGCCGCTGGACATTGGATGGATGCGATTTGCGGAATGGTTTACGGCCAATCCAAAAAGATGGTAAGAAGAAGCAAGGGTGTGCATCTGCTGACGCCACGGCTTTCGAACAATGCGCTGGTGCTGTATGCCAAAAGCGACGGACGTTTGTGGTTTGTGACACCGTGGGGCAAATATTCACTGGTTGGTACCACGGATACCGATTACACCAAAGACCTCGAAGCAGTCTACGCCGAAAAAGAGGATGTACATTACATAATGCACGAAGCACAACGTGTTTTTCCGAGCTTGAAAATGGAAGATATTTACTACAGTTATGCCGGTTTACGCTCATTACCGGATTCGGGAGACGAGAAACCCGGCAGCGTATCCCGCGCGCATAAAACTATCGATCATGAAAAAACAGACAACATCAAAGGGATAATCTCCGTTTTAGGCGGGAAGATAACAGGCGGTCGAGGCATTGCTGAAGAAATAACGGATCTGGTTTGTAAAAAATTGGTCGTCGAAGCAGAATGTAAAACCGTTGTTACACCGTTACCTGGAGCGCCGATGGTCACGAAAGATGAACTGCAAAAATATGCTGGCGATGCTGGTATGGATTTTGACACGGTTTCCTATTTGGCCTCGCTTTACGGCTCCCGCCTCCCGGCGGTTTTGGCAATAGCGGAGAAGGGCAGCCGCGGCAAGCAGACGCTTTGTATGCACTCTAAAGAGATCACCGCTCAGATCTGGTATGCGGTCGCTGAAGAAAGCGCAATCACGCTCAGCGATTTTATGTTCCGGCGCAGCAGTCTGGGATTGATGGAATGTCAGGGCTCGGACGCGGCAGATGTAGTGGCCAAAGAGATGACGCGCTTGCTGGGATGGAGCCCGCAGGAACAGAAACAGCAAATCACCGATTACACGAACACTTTGGCACTAGGGCAAAGATACAAAGAGTAATATCAAAGTTGGCCAGCATATTTATTTTCGGCTAAACGAAAAGATATTTCATTGCCTGTTGAGGAATTAAGGCGAAGGGAACGAAACCATGTTCTTCTTATTTGTAATTTCTGCTCTATTTCCCCTATAATTACTTCAATGTCAGACATCATCGAAGGTAGAAACCCTGTCCTGGAGTTGCTTAAAGCCGGGCGTTCCATCAATAAGATCCTGTTAGCCAATAATGTCCAGCGGCACAGCGTTATCGCGGAAATCCTCAATCTCGCTAAAACCAAAGGCACACCGGTGGAATTTGTCGACGAAAGCGTCATCCGCCGCCTCAGTTTTACCGCTGCCAGCCAGGGAATTCTCGCCTATGTCGCTCCCCAGGAATACGTTACGCTAGATGACCTGCTGGCTATTTCCAAAAAACTAAACGAGGCGCCGCTCTATTGCATATTGGACGGTATTGAAGACCCGCAGAATCTCGGCGCGATGTTACGCAGCGCTGATGCCACCGGATTTCATGGTATCATCGTGCGCGAGCGCCGGGCCGTCGGTTTGACACCCATCGTGGCCAAAGCCTCTGCCGGGGCTATTGAATACGTGCCGGTCGCCAGGGTCGTTAATATCTCGCAATCCATCGAGTTTCTGAAAAAGGCCAATATCTGGGTGATCGGAATCGATATGGCTAGCCGGACTGAATTTTCCAAGATCGACTATAAAGTTCCTACGGCCATCGTCATCGGTAACGAAGGCGCCGGACTTTCTGATCTGGTGCGTAAGCGCTGCGATACCATCGCGTCTATCCCGATGAGGGGCAAAATCAGTTCGTTAAATGCTTCCGTCGCCGCCGCAATCGTGATGTATGAGGCTTTTCGACAAAGGAGGTAATGCGCCTTTGTCCGACATAAATCCGTTCTTGTATCCTTTAAAACAGCCTGATTTTAATTTGCGACTGATCAAACAAAACCAGCATTGGCGTTGCTATCAGGTGGAATTCACTGTCATTGCCACAGGATATTTCCCCGGTGGTAAAATTGCCCGCGGTGAATACTACGAACCCACTAAGACAGACAAAGCGCCGCTGGCTATTCTCATCCACGGCTGGGGAGACCATAGCGTAATTCCTTTAAAATTGATGGTGGACGGCCTGGTATGTCAGGGCACTGCCTGTTTTGTCCTCTATCTACCGTTTCACACTGGCCGATTATCCAAAGAATTAGTGTTTAAATTATCGCATTTGACGCCGGATGAATGGTTCGCCGGATATCAGATTGCCGTTACCAATGTCCGCTGTATTATTGATTGGGCAGGGCAAAACGGCAAGACCGACTTGAATAGCATTACAGTTTTGGGTTTGAGCCTGGGTGCGTTCGTTGGCTCAATGACGATGGGCATCGACCCGCGCATCAAAGCCGGTATCTTTATTGTCAACGGCGGCAATACCGGCAAGATCATGCAGACCAATAGCGTTGCCCGGTTCGGTAAAAAATACCGCGTACCCGAAGCAGAATATCTGCAGAATCAGAAGAATTATTTTGAATATTTATGTGAGGTGGCAGAAAAAGGATTCGACAATGTACCGCCAGCGCAAAGAACATATCTCATCGACCCCCTGACCTATGCATCCATGTTGAAAGGACGACCGGTATTAATGATCAACGCTCTTTGGGATGAAATTATTCCACGTCAGGCTTCCCTCGAATTTCAGCGGGCCTGCGAATGCGAGATGGTTACGTACCCGACCACTCACGCCAGTATCTGGGCATTATATCCATTAATCGTACGCAGAATCAACCTGTTTTTAAAAAACTTAAAAAGCAGCTAAGCCTTATAATAATAGAAGGGAGGGCAAGATGCCTACACTATTATTGAGCAAACAGGATGTCCTGCAATTGATCAACATGAAAGGAGTGCTTGCGGTAGTCGAGAAAGCTTTCGTGGACTTCACGGAAGGCAAAGGCGAGATGCCGTCCAAAGTGTATCTGACCGTAAAAGACGGCGATTTCCGCGCCATGCCGGCCGCTTTGCCTCGCGCTGCAGGGATGAAGTGGGTCAACGTCCATCCTGGTAACCCAGTAAAAGGGATTGCAACAGTCATGGCCGTTCTTATTTACAATGATCCTGTCACGGGTTACCCTCTGGCAATCATGGATGCCACTGAATCCACCGCTTTTCGTACTGCGGCCACTTCTGCCATTGCCTCTAAATACCTGGCGCGACAAGATGCATGCACTCTGGGTATTGTCGGCGCGGGACATCAGGCTTATATGCATATTAAAGCTCACGCCATGCTATTCAAATTTACCGAAATCAGGGTTTTTGATATTTCTCCGGCAGCCGTAAGCAAACTAATTAGCGTTTTTTCCAATTTACCGTTAAAAGCCTGTGCTCTCGAAGAAACCGTCAAAGCGGATATTGTTTGCACGCTGACGCCTGCGCATCAACCGGTGGTACGAAAGAAATGGTTGGTACCCGGCACCCATATTAACGCAGTCGGGGCTGATGCTCCTGGCAAAGAAGAATTGGAACCCTCAATTCTACACAACGCATTGGTAGTGGTGGACGATTTAAGACAGGCAGCACACGCCGGTGAGATCAATGTTCCAATCGCTAAAGGCTTGTTTAAAGAGCAGCAAATCCATGCCACCCTGGGCGAGATCATTACCGGCCGGAAATCAGGCCGACGTGACAACCACGTAATCACAATCTTCGATTCCACCGGACTTGCGATCGAAGATATTGCGGTGGCTAAATTGCTGTATCAAAAAGCCCAAAAAATAGGAAAGGGCTTGACCATCAGTCTCGTTGACTAGCGTCCGTGCCTGGGGGTTCTTATTGGAGACATGGAAAATACCATTCGCTCCCCTTCTTAAGTGGAGATTAAAGAGAGAATTACGGTTCGTTGCGTGAAATTGATGCATTGAACGAAATTTGACTGTTCCATCTGGTAGCCGAACTTTGTCGTTGTCCTTTATTATTGGTATTCGAAATTTATTTACAAGGATTTTGAATTTAGATATCAAAATTAAAACTGGATGTGTAGTCGAAGATAACCAACTCTTTCAACCATCATCAGATATGACTTTTAGCCCCGGAAAAAGTTTTCAATGCAGGTTCATTTTGCATTTATGTTATAATTCAACATATAAAAAATGATTAATTTGAACTCATGAAAGGCTGTTTACGAAATGGAATTCACTAAAATGCAGGGCGCCGGAAATGACTTTGTCGTCGTCGAAGCCGATAGCAATCACCGCAATTGGTCGGAATTGGCCGTAAAAATGTGCGACCGCCACTACGGTGTAGGCGCTGACGGTCTATTGATATTGTCCCCTTCAAAAGTGGCTGATTTTAAAATGCGGATTTTTAATGCCGACGGTTCTGAGTCTGCTGTGTGCGGTAACGGCCTTAGGTGTCTTGTAAAACATTATATCGACGGCAATACTCAACGGAAAAATTCTGAGATAAAAATCGAGACATCTATCGACGTGCGTACCGCCCGCATTCACCGACATAATGGCGTAGTCGCGGAAATCCAGGTCAATATGGGCGAGCCGAAAATCGGGATAAACAGCATTGCAGTAAAAGAAATCAATAAAGATAGTATACTTGACATAAAGTCAGTGATGAATTGTACACTTGAAATTGACGGTACGAACCTCCTGCTCAGTCTGGTTTCGGTCGGCAATCCGCACGCGGTACATTTCGCCGAATGTCCGCTGACTGATTTTCCGCTGGCGAAACTGGGTGGAAAAGTTGAGCAGCATCAATTATTCCCTGACGAAACCAATTTTGAAGTTGTCAGAATTATCAACCACAAGCAGGTAGAAGCATTGGTCTGGGAGCGGGGAGTAGGGGAGACACTGGCTTGCGGCAGCGGTGCCTGCGCGATTGCTGCGGCTGGTAACCTGCTCGGTCTCCTTGATGAAAAAGTGGAAGTGAAACTGCCGGGCGGCATATTGACAGTGGAATGGGATCGTATTGGCGATATATTTCTCAGCGGCCCGGCCGAAACAGTATTTTGCGGAGAATGGTGACCATTCTACACGTTTGATATATAACTTATTTTTAAAGGATGTAACCTGTGAGATTAGCAAAAAGAGTGGAAAGTTTACCGCCTTATTTATTTGTCGAAATCAGCCGCAAAATTGCGGAAAGAAAAGCCAAAGGTGAGGATGTCGTCAGTTTCGGCATCGGCGACCCTGATATTCCTACCCCGCCGCACATCATCGAAAGGCTCTGTAAAGAAGCGCGTATACCTGCGAATCAACGCTACCCTGAGTCCGAAGGTTTACCGGAGCTGCGAAAAACCATCGCCAACTGGTATCAGAAACGTTTTAATGTAACGCTTGATCCTGATAAGGAAGTAGCGCCGCTGATTGGTTCCAAAGAAGGGATTGCTCATATTGCCTTGTGCCTATTAAATCCGGGTGACGTCGCGCTCATTACTGACCCTGGCTATCCGGTTTATACCATTGGCACCAACCTGGCGGGCGGGACGTCGCATTACCTGCCGATTTCTCCTAAAAATAATTACCTGCCCGACCTCGACAGTATCCCTGAATCTGTTTTGGAGAAAACCAGGGTGCTGTGGTTAAATTATCCCAATAATCCCACCGGCGCGGTCGCCGACCTGCAATTCTTCAATAAAGCGGTGGCCTTTGCCAAAAAGCATAATATTTGTATCTGCCATGACGGTCCTTATTCTGAAGTGGCTTTTGACGGCTACACCCCGGTCAGCTTTTTGCAAGTGGAAGGCGCGAAGGACGTTGGCATCGAATTTCATTCTTTGTCAAAGACATATAACATGACCGGCTGGCGTATCGGTATGGCGGTGGGTAATGCCGAAGTGATCAATTCGCTAAAAACAATTAAATCAAACATCGATTCCGGTATCCCCCAGGCAATTCAGTATGCCGCGATTGAAGCATTGACCGGCCCGCAAAATTGTATTAAAGAGCATAACGACGTCTATCAGCGCCGTCGCGACTTGATTGTAGACACCCTGAACAAGATGGGACTGGAGGCGAAAATGCCGAAAGCCAGCCTGTATATCTGGGCAAAAGTACCTAACGGCTTTACTTCCGTAGAATTTACCAACGATCTACTCGATAAAGTAGGCGTAGTGGTCACCCCCGGCGTTGGTTATGGACAAAACGGCGAGGGTTATATCCGCCTATCCCTGACGATTGCTGATGCTTCGCTACTGAAAGGACTATCCCGCATGGCCCAGTGGCACGACAGCAAAAATATTCTGCGGCCAAAGAAAGTTTAAATCATTGTTTAGTAAATTTAAAGAGCTTGCAACTTTCTACGACTAACCATTAGATTCAAGTGGCACATGATTCCGCGCCTGTTGTGTTTTGTCATCGGGCAAAGGAAAAAGTAATTGACGGCGATGAAAGGCGTTACCGGAACCACACTTCCTGTTAGGGAAAGATTGAGAGAATGCTTCAACTTGAATTTTCCAAATCATTTACTTATATAAATGAATAAGGAATAATTTAAGCAAGAAGTATTACTAAAGAGGAAAACTCGAAGGTGTCCGATCTTTTTATTATTATTTGCTGTGGATTTATTCACACAAAATTAATTTGATTTTAAAAGACTACTGATTATCATTATTTTGTTTGACACCCCTATCTTCCGGTGTTAGCATAACGTTATACAAGTATCCGACCTTGGTAAAGATGTTTAAAAACCGGTAAAACTGGGAACAAGGAGATACTGATGAAGAAATTATTATTTCCATGCGTAATCGTGCTAATTATTGCCTGCTTGCTTATAAGTGCAGGTTGTCAGTCTGCCAAATCAACCGTGGGTTCGGCCGGTAATTCCGGAGTTTATGGAACAACCTACCCGCAGACTACGAGCGCCGGCGGCCGGATAATTATTCCCACAATTTCCACCACGACACAAATTTCGGGGGCTGGCGCAAAGGAAGTATTTACCCCATATTCCACTTCTGCCGCTCCGGACATTCAACGCATGATCGTGCGCACCAGCGACATGACCATTGTTGTAAGCGATATTCCCGCCGCGTTCGATAAGATTACGAAACTGGCCGCGGATATCACCGGCTATGTTGTTTCCTCAAACCAGTGGAAAGAGAATGGTTCGCTGCTGGGGACGATTTCCATCCGTGTGCCCGCGGAAAAATTCGATAGTGTCATGTCTGCTTTACGCGGAATGGCTGATGAGGTCACTGCGGAAAACACCTCAGCCCAGGATGTCACCCAGGAATACACTGATTTGAACTCCACACTGACGAATCTGCAGGCTACTGAAGCCCAGTTGCTGGAGATCATGAAAAAAGCTGTAACCGTAGATGAAATACTCGCCGTGCAAACCCAACTAACCAATACCAGAGGACAAATCGAGACCACCAAAGGCCGCATGCAGTATCTGGAACAAACCTCTGCTACGTCTTTGATCAACGTCTCTTTAACTCAGTCTAAAATGACTGTTAATCTGACCGCAGTCAACGGTCGCAATGTCACCGGCGGTGAAAATGTTACTTTTAACGCCGAAGTCTCCGGCGGGTTCGCGCCTTATAATTACAAGTGGGATTTTGGTGATAAGGCTACAAGTACCGACGAGGTTCCGACCCATGCCTATGGCGCTGCCGGGAAATTCACCGTATCTTTAACAGTTACGGATGATAAAGGTAACACTTCTACCGATACCCGGACTGATTATATTACCGTGCAATCCGGCTGGAATGTAGGACACGTGGCCAGGAGCGCCTGGTCCGGACTGGGTGCGTTAGGCCGCGGGATAGTAAATGTCCTTGTTGTTCTTGGCGTTTTCAGTCCAGTCTGGATTATTGTCGGCGGCATCAGCTGGTGGTTCTGGCGCAAGAGCAAGGCAAAGAAAACATGATAATAATTATTTGAGATTCGTATCATCAGGGGGGCGCTAATGGCAAAAATACATGTAATTACCGATAGCACCTCAGACATCCCAGCTGAAATTGCTTCAGCCCTGGATATTAAAGTTGTACCGATATATATCCGCTTTGGTGAGCGGGTCTATAAAGACGGTTTGGATATCACCAAAGAAGAGTTTTTCCGGAAGCTTGCGGCTTCTCCGGTTCAACCGGCTACTTCTCAGCCTACGCCGGAAGATTTTGCCACTTTTTATGCTCAATACTGCGATAAAACTGAAGGTATTATCTCAATTCATATCTCTTCGAAAATCAGCGGCACTTTTAATTCCGCCTCGATCGCAAAAAAAATGATGCGCAGCAATTGTCCGATCGAAGTCATCGATTCCACGTTCAATTCTGCCGGTGCGATGCTGGTGGTAATGGAAGCGGCACGGCAGATACAAGCGGGCAGTAGTTTTGAGAATACGGTTATTGCGACCAGACAAGTTATCCTGAAGATTCACATGTTGGGTATTTTTAGCACTATGAAATACCTTGCCCGCAGCGGGCGTGTCAGTAGAACTCTAGCTAAAGCCGCCAGTATCTTGAACGTCATGCCGCTCCTCACTTTCCATGAAGGAGAGATTGTTCGGGCAGGACTGGTGCGCAGTTTCAACAAAGGTATGGATAGATTAGTTGATTTTGTCCGGAATAAAGGAAACGTAAAAGAATTGGTAATTGTGCACAGCGCAATTCCGGAACGGGCACAGCAATTTGTTGAACGCCTGAGCGAGTTCGTACCTCGCGAAAAGATGATCATCACTCACCTGGGTGCTGCGCTCGGTGTCCATGGTGGTCCTGGTGTCCTGCTGGTTGCTCTGCGGTCAGATAGCGAATAAGTTTTAAAACTAAAAATGTTTATTTCTCTCCCTTGCCGGGAGGATTAAGGTGATGGCGATATTTCTTTTAAATTTTCCCCTTATCTTTTAACTCGTGTGATTTCTTAATTGAACAAGCCTCGCAGCGAAATTCAGGGACTGATTCGGTTTTATCGTATTTTTTTGTTTTTACCAGCCGGTAACCGCGGGCAATTTTCCCGCAATCTACACATTTAACCTCTTCTTTGACATTCCAGACCGGTCCCAGTTTATCGGAATTAAAAATAAACCTGTCCACCCAGAAGAATATCAGTCCGCCGATGAGATTGGCCACAATCGCGCCGATCCAGTCTTCTTTTGTCCCAAAGATACTGGATGAGTGTTTGAAAATCGAAATAATCGGCGCCAGAATCGGGGTGCTGAGCTGCCAACGCAATAAATACAACAGGTATCTTTTCCAGATCATTAAACATCCTTTGGTATCACAAATAAGGCATAATATGTCCCTGCCCGTCTGTGATTAGTACTTTACATAATATACTAGTCCGCACTGAATGGCGGATATTTATCTGTGATGAGCATGAAAGCATACGACATTACGCGTAAACCCCACCTGTAAACACCGACCACAAAATCGAAAATACCGCGCGGATATTTACCTGTGAAGAGAATCGCAAACCAGGCGATGACTATACAAACACCGGCCGCAATACCGAGAAAGAAAAGTACGATGTAATGGGGGATCGCCAGGAACCATTTAACCAGCGGTAACCAGCGGTTCAGGTCCTTTTTTACATCCGGATACGCAATATCGATGTGTACATTCTGTTCCTCATCAGTGGATGGATAAACATCGGTTAAAAGTGCGAAGTAACTGACCACTCTGCCGCCGAATTTTGTGATGTTTAAGCTCCAATCGTACCACCATTTCGGATATTTTTGCTGAAAAAGAATCATTAATAGTGTCGGCAGAAAAATAACACCTGCGCCGGAAGCCGCTCCCCAGCCCCAGCCATTTGTCTGTTGCCGCCAGGAGGCGCCGGGACCCGTGAGCAAAGAAATAATGATGGCGATGGGAATAATCGTGAAAATTCTGAAAAATGAAGTTAAGCGGTTCAATACACGATCGGGATAATCGATGGTTAGCCTGGTAGGATAAATAACGGTGTTTTCAGCCATTTTTCATCTCCTTTTAATATATCATGCCAGTCAATAATATAGCTGTTCAGGAACAGTGTCAATACGAAAATACAATAAAAAAAGCGATACAAAGTATTCGGAATATGTCCGTTTAAATCAATACATATGATTTTCCGCCTCTGATGTCTCACATGAATCACGGATTTGTCAGTTAAATTCCGGGATTGTGCGTGGATCAGCTTTTTCAGCTTCTCTATTTATTTGTTGTTTGGTTTTTGATGTTCAACCCGCTGATAATTTGATAATTATCGTTGGGCTTGTCTGGTATTTTACCCGGGGCAATTTAAAACGGCGCAAAACAGACGTCGTATAAATATTTACAAATCTATTTTACAAAATTTGGAAAGTCAGTACGGGGTGGATGTCACAGCCCGGTTTTTAAAGTAAAATATGCTTCGTGGCTGATATATGTGACATAACATATATTATGCGCCCNNTTAAAACGATGCCTGCTCTGGAATAATACAACGCGGGTTATCAAGCGGAACAATTCGCCTGTATCTTTTTAAAGTTTTAAATCTGGATTGTGTATGTTTAAGCGCCCTTTCATAAATGTAAAAATGATTAGATATTGTCCTGAAATGTTTTCGACATCCAAATAACAGATTAGGAATAGTTATTAGCATTGTTTGGCAAACAACACAACAAGGCATCTGAATTTTAATACAAAATAGTAAATTAAAATATCGCGATCATGAACAAATATTTATGTAAAGTAAATGTTCGTCAAGGTAATTAAATAAAACCTGGAATATTTTTTGAAAACGAAACTGATAAAATTTCGAAATACATCCCGGTTGTTAAGCCTTTTGGACGTATTATAATACTAAATAAGACATAAAGAGGCCTAATTTTCGATTACAGCGCATCGCAGTCTCAATATTGTGCCTGAAAAGCTGTTTTAACGGATAAAACCTGGCTGATACGGGTTAGTAAAATAGTTAACCCCCATTTTTTTGTCGCTGAAACAAAAAACATATTTTCATCAACATCGGTTTGGTTGTTCAACAAATATTTCATGGCTTCTTGTTCCGTCCAGTTTTTGTCCATTCCGGGCGCTGCATCGATTTTGTTTAAAACAGTAATTCTGGGTTTTTCCTGTAACCCCATATCTTTCAGGATATTTTCNNGCTTCTTCCAGTTCTTCAAGTGTCGCGCGAAACGCTTTAATGATGTTCGGGGGCAATTTTCTGATAAACCCGACCGTGTCGCTTAACAAAGCTATATGACCGTCCGGTAACATTATCCGTCGGGTTGTTGGATCAAGGGTTGTAAAAACTTTATTTTCGCTAGCAACATTAGCACGGCTGAGCGCATTCAATAAAGTACTTTTACCTGCGTTCGTGTATCCCACCAGCGCAATGATCGGAATGCCGCTTTTTTGTCGCCGCTGTCTATAAAGATAGCGTTGCTGGCTGATTTTATCCACTTCCGCACTGAGGCGGTGAATTCTCCTTTCAATTAACCTGCGGTCAGTCTCCAGTTGGGATTCGCCCGGACCTCTGGTACCAATACCGCCGCCCAGTCTCTCCAGATGGCTCCATTGTCCGGCCAGTCTCGGCAATAAGTATTGATGCTGGGCGAGTTCAACCTGCAGTTTTCCTTCACGTGTCATTGCACGTTTGGCAAAAATATCCAGGATCAAAGCAACCCGATCGATGACTTTCACCTGAAAAGCCTCTTCCAAATTTCTTTGCTGCACCGGCGTCAATTCATCATCAAAAACCACGGTATCAAAATGTAATTCGTTTTTCAGCTCGACCAGCTCGTCGAGTTTACCCTTACCCAGATACAGTGCTTTTGTCGGATTATCCAGGCGCTGGATCGCTTTGCCGACCACTTCTCCGCCGGCTGATTTCACCAGCTGTGCCAGCTCTGTTTGCGAAGCTTCCGCAGATACGATTTGTACGCTTTCTTTTGTAGCGACAGTGATCAGAAAAGCCCTTTCCGGTTGGAATTTTGTTGAGATTATCTCTTTTTTAATGTTATTCTCCAATCCTTTTAAAACATTATGTCAAGTATATCACCGGCCCAAACCTTGTGCTATGGCCAGAATAATGTTTGTGCCTGTTTTCTCAATTCTGCGCGGAAGTCCGGATGCGCGATGGCAATTAATTCCAGTGCCCGTTCCCGGTGCGTCTTTCCCCGTAATTGAGCCACACCGAATTCGGTGACCACGATATCGGCCAACGTCCTCGGCACCGTCACCATCGAACCTTCTTTCAACATCGGTACCACGCGTGAGACTTTTCCACCGCGCGCTGTTGATTGCATTGTTGTGATAAAACGTCCGCCTTTGGATAATTGCGCGCCGATGGCAAAAGTGAGTTGTCCGCCCGGGCCGCTAAGTATCGCAGGCCCGACCGATTCCGCCGCGATCTGTCCGGTTAAATCTACCGCCACCGCGGCATTGATCCCCACGAAACGGTCATTTGCGGAAACAATCCGCGGGTCCAACACGTATTCAGCGTCATATAATTCGAACATCGGATTCCGATCGACAAATTTCATATCTTCTTCACTACCGCCGAGTGCAATGGCTACCATCTTCCCCGTATTAATGGTTTTGCGTTTACCGGTGATCACACCTTCACGAACCAATTTTATAATACCCTTGGGCGAGGTTTCCGAATGCCAGCCGAGATCTGATTTTTTATCTAAAATTCCTTTCACGCCGGCGACACATTCGGCTGCAGACCCTACCCCAATCTGCAACGTATCCCCGTCCTGGATCAGGCTACCGACGAATTCTGCAATACTGTTTTCTTCTTTTCCGATTTCGATTGCTTTCCTGCCCAGTTGGTCGGTACTACCGGTCTTACGTTCAGCAGCAACCGGTTCAACAAAATAGTCGATTTCGGATATATGAATGCTATTATCCCCGAAGGTATGAATAAAACTCTTGTTGATCTCCGCGATCACGGTTTTCGCGCTTTGCACGGCTTTCTTTTTTCCCCACACCGAAGATCCAAAACTACAGAAACCTCGTTCATCCGGTGGTGATAGTTCGATCAATAACACATCCGCCTCGCCGACCTGCGGATTCTGTTGGGTAATACCGATCAAACTGCCGGGCACAAAGTCGCACCGGCGTGCAGCCATTATGTCTCTTGAAATGGGCCGGACATAGCTGATTTCCAGATGGAAGTTTTTATCCCAATCATCGTGATACCAGCCGAAATCCAGCGACGGGGTACGCATGAAGATTTTTACGTCTTTCAGTTCATCTTTTCGGGCCACCATCGCTCCTGTGATGTGCGGTGGTTCACGTCCGTGGGTGAAAGAAACACGGTCGCCTGACTTGATTACCTTGACCGCTTCCTCAGCTGAGACGGTTTTACTTTTATATTCTGCTTTCCAGTTATCAATCATTTAAGTTTCTCTTTTATAATATCGAATTTCTATGCGCGTTCGTGATATTAATAAGGTGACTACAGTATAACCCAACCGGTTACTTATAGTCACCTTATTATTTGCTTTATTAATCCGGAAAAGATTTACTTTTTCGTGGTTTTAGCGGTCTTCTGTGTCTTGGATGGTAAGCGCACGGTAGCCGAACCCGGCAGGGTAATTTCACCACGCTGATTTTCTCCCCAGCATTCGATGTCGACAAGGTACTCGCCGTTGACGACATATTTCTTGGTGACTTTGCCTTTCATCCAGTGTGTATCGCCGACGATATTGAAGCGCTTTAAGGTGCCGTTCAGATTTTTAATAAAGCCCTCATCGCCCATCCAGTTGGTGATGACGTTGTCCAGCCATGAGATTCTCTGGCAGCCATAATCGTAGGCGCCTGGAATGCCGATAGTCTGTGCGCGGGAATCTTCCATGTGTACCAGTTCGGGCACATCAGCCAAGCCGGTGCGTGAGTCGATCATGTCTGCGCCCTGATGACGCTTTAAGAAACCCATTGCTACACCGTGCGCTTTGATGAACGGGCTGCCGGCACCGATCAACCAGGCATAAATATCGCGTCTGGAAAGCGGGCCTTTGATTACGGGCTGCAGCGTATCGCCGACATTGACATCTTCCCAATAGCGGGTCTCAGCGCCGCGGATGATTTCATCGTCATAAGCTTTGTAAATAGCGTCTAATTGTTCTTTGTTGTACTCGGCAGGTTTAATATCCGAATATTTACCATGGTCTTCGGCCTGTTTGCGGGCGGCGCGCACGCACCAGTCATGTGCCTTGGCTACCAATGCGCCAGTCTGGTTGTAATATTTGATATCGTGATATTGAATGACGGTTTTGCCCGCCATCTGGCTTTCTTTGACCTGAACATCTACCAATTCATTGGTATAGGTAAAAGTATCGCCCTCGAGGATTGGCAGATAGAATTCCCACTGGTCTCCGGAATGCCATGCATGGACACCCGGCATACCTCTGCCCTGGGCTGCCCAATAAACACTGTAAAGAAAGGTCGGCGGCGCGGCGAGTCTGCCGATCTTGGATTTCTTCGCGTATTCGGGGTCGGTATAAAGCGGATTCATATCTCCGATGCCGTCGCAATAATGAGCAATTGTATCTCTGTTTGCGGAAGTATTAAAATACGGACGCCGCGGCTTCCATACAATATTCATCCTCTTCTTCAGTTCGTCAATCATTTCCTGTGTGATTTCGGTTGCATCAATAGCCATTTATTATCTCTTTTCTCCTTTTCTTTAATTACCACATAAATTACTGCTGCAAATGCCGATATTCAGAATGCGAATGTCTCTCGCGGGTGAGACAGAAGTTGTCATTGCTTTCTAAACACTAATTTTATCGTATATCAACCCTTCTTACGCTGTCAATTCAGCGGTTATTCTCCATAATCCCAGGGAATCGTGTTTTCTCTCCTTTGAAAAGAGAGATGAAGAGAGAATTATTTCAACAAAAGAATGAAAATTGCCATCACTTGCCTAAATAAACGCCCCTTCCATTAAACAGCAGTCAAATTCTTCCTGTGACATCCCCAGCAATTCCCGGCAAACATATTCTGTATGTTCTCCCATCCGCGGCGCACTTCTGTACAGCTTTGCCGGTGTTTCGGATAAAATAGAAGCCTGTCCAAGATGGGAAAATTCGCCCAATACTTCATGGTGCCCAATCCAGAAACAGCCCCTTTCTTTCAGTTGCGGGTCCTCCGACAGATCTTTCGTATTCTCAACAATTCCGGCGGCGACGCCGGCTTTTTGCAATAATGTCATCACATCTTCTGAAGTTTGCTGCATTGTCCATTTTTCTACCATTTCATTCAACTGCTTTTCATTCTTTTTCCGGTTTAGCACCGTTGCGAATTTGGTGTTATCGGCCCATTCCGACTGTCCCGCGGCTTTGCAAAACGCCTGCCATTCTGCATCGGTAAAAACAGTTATTGCGCACCAGCGGTCTTCTCCTTTACACCGGTAGACTCCATGCGGCGCGGCATAGTCGCAGGAATTACCTTTCAGGCTCTCATCGACTTTACTGCCGGGATAATTAATCAGATTCGGCGCAAAAAGATTGAGGCCGACTTCCAGTTGCGAGATGTCCAGCATCTGCCCTTTGCCGGTTTTCCGTCGATAATCCAGCGCGCCGATCAATGCTGCTACCGCAAAATGCGGGACAACATAGTCGCTGTATGCCACTTGTAAAGATATTGGTTCCTGGTTCGGCCAACCTACCTGATTGACAATGCCGGCCAAACCATTAATATGGTTTCCCAGTCCGGGTTGTTTGGCTGCCGGACCGGTCTGCCCCTGGTTGGAATTGCGAATCAGTATTACGGAGGGATTGATTTTTTTCATCTCCTCGTAGCTCAGTCCCCAGTTTTCCAGCACCCCGGGACGATGGCTGTCCGCCACTACATCGGCCCAGGCGATCAATTTTTTCGCAACCTCGAATCCGCGCGGCTGGTCAAGGTCGCATGTCATGCTGTATTTATTACCGGCTAAATAGGCGAAATAGCCGGAATTATCGATTTCCGGGGTGTTGTCCTTAAACGGCGCGGATGTGCGTAACAGGTCCGGATGTTGTGAAGATTCCAGGTTAACTACTGTTGCGCCGTAATCGGCCAGGTATTTCAAGGTCATTGGTCCGGCAATCACCCACCCGAAATCAAGGACTTTCAGTCCGTTAAAAACTTTCTTATCCATTTTTAATCCCCTTCGTAATCAATATCAAAAGAACCTAGATAACCCCGGATTGATGTAATAACGCTAGTTCGACTTTGGACATACCTAATTCCTTTTCATAAATATCCGAATTGTGCTCGCCGATCAGCGGTGCACGTTTATTAAATGCAAGTGGAGTTTCTGATAATTTGGCAAATGCGCCCGGGTACGTAATATCCGCGCATAATTCCGGGTGCCTCACGTTTACCCAGTAGTCGCGGGCTTTTAATTGTGCATTTTCCTGGATGTCTTTGGCGTTACACACCGGATACAGCATAATCCCGCGTTTAAATGATTCTGCGTAAAGTTCTGATTTTGTGAACCGCAGAAAGAATTCTCCGATCGGTTTTTCCAACCGGTCTTGCATTTCTTGCGTCTGTTTCAGCATGTCCAGGGTTTTCCAATCGTAATTTTTCAGGTATTCCGGTACCTCGCCTTTTTCTATCATCCACTTAACGATTGCCTGGTTTGTCTTGATTCCGGACGGCCCACCTAATATATAGAAGGAAACGAAGCCGTCTTTGCATTGCCATAATAGCCGTTGTTTGGTGTCCGACCAGCGGCCGGAGAGAAATGAACCGGCTCTCTTATATAAAATATGACTGACCTGCCACAGCGGGATACCGTTGGCGATTTCCCATAAGGCGCATTCCTGGGCGGAGACGTCTACGTGCTGTCCCTCGCCGCTGGTTTCACGATAGTAGTGCGCGACCATGCTCGAAGCCGCAGCATGTGCCGATGCCAGTAAAAATGCCTGGGGGAAACTTATCCTTAGTGGGGCAGAATCCGGATTGCCGGTAATATACATTAGTCCGCTCATTGCCATCACTACCAGGTCGGACCCTTTGAAATCTTTATAAGGGCCGGTTTGTCCGAACGGTGTGATCGAAGTCATGACTATACGGGGATTGATTTCGTGGATTTTCTCGTAACTCAAACCAAGACTTTCCAGATACCCGGAATCAAACGATTCTATAATGAAATCGGCCTTCTTGATCAAACGGTTTAATATCTGCTGTCCGTCCGCGGTTTCAATATCCAGAGTGATACCGCGTTTATTCAGGTTATACGCGAACCAATAAAGGCTCTTTTCCTGGTCAGGGATCTGTTGATAAAACGGCCCCAGTTTACGTCCGCTGTCTCCCCGTGGATTTTCTATCTTGATCACATCGGCGCCCATATCGCCGAGCATTTTCCCGCACAAATATCCATTTTCATTGGTTAGATCCAATACCCGGTAAGCGCTCAGCATTCCTTTATTATTTACCATCAGCAGGTCATCTCCATTTATTATTTACGACTATACCGCGGAATAAAATAAAAACCGTTAGGGAATTCTTTATTATTTAATAATATTGCTTTTATTTATTAGAACGGCTTATAATATGTTAGCAAGTACGTATACGTACTTCGTTGTTGTATATATTATACAATAAGCAATTACAATGTTAAACTGCCTGATATCGTCAGCGCGATTAATAAGTTGAGAGAGAAGAAACGTACATGAGTCAAGACGGAGAAAAGGAATACGATATCTGGGTGCTATTAAGCATCGTTTATCATTTGATCGCAAAGCTGCGTCGTTTGGAGTTATCCAAGCACAACGTATTGCCGGTACAAGCATATATATTGTTCCTGCTCCATGCGTTGGGGGGTGAAGCCTCCCCTTCGGAAATATCCCGGTACGCGTATGAACATAAAAGTGCGATTTCCGATATCCTGATCCGCATGGAAAAACTGGGCCTGATTACTAAATCTAAAAATAATACCGGCGGTGGGCGTGTTAAGGTAAAACTGACCGAAAAGGGTGAAGAAGCATTGCAGTTATCGTCCGAACGCGCTTTTTTACAAAAAGTGATGTCCGGGTTAACGCCGGAAAAAATCGAACAGTTAGAGTCTTTTTTGGAATTAATGCGGGATAATGCGAAAAACCAGCTCGATGTTCACGATAAGAATTTCATTCCGCCTTCCAAGGTATCCAAACACTACCGCAAGAAAGAATTGATGCTGGCCAAAACTGTATAAGTCCGGTGCATATAATTGACGAGTAAACGTAAACCATGATGAATAGTTAACCGATAGGAGAAAAATAAAATGACAACCGAACCAACTAAAAAAGTCAATATGACAGAAGGAGTCTTCACCGACGAATTGATTGCTGAGATGAGGGCTAAAACAGGAATAATCCTCCGTATAGACCAGGGGATAAACAACGAAGAGGCAACCAGAATGGCCATCCTAAAATTTGCGGATGGTATTGGAGATCCAAACCCACTCTGGCGGAATGAAGAATATGCTAAAAAGACCCGGTTTGGTTCAATCATAGCTCCACCTTCATGGGTTTTTGCTGTTTTTGCCGGGATTAATTTTGGTTGGAAAGGGCTGGGCGGCTTTCATAGTTCAACGGATGCCGAGTTTTACAAACCAATTTATAGAAACGACAAGATTACACCGCAATGCCAATTCAACGGTTTTGATGGACCGAAGCCAAGTTCTTTTGCTGAAAAAGTAATTGTTAACAAAAAAGAAAATACTTACCGTAATCAAAATAACGAACTTATAGCTAAAGTAAACTGGTTCGTTACTAGAATGGAACGTTTGAAGGCAAGGCAAAAAGGAAGAGATTCAGCTATGAAATTGCCTCACCAATGGGCCGAAAAAGAGTTAAAAGAGATTGAAGAACAGATACTTGCCGAACAAGCAAGGGGTTCTACAATTCGTTATTGGGAAGACGTTGTGGTTGGCGAAACCTTGCAGCCTATAACAAAAGGACCGCTGGGAATGACGGATGAGATCGCCTATCTTATCGGTGGAGGCGCACCGATCGCCAGACTCGCTGCCCACGGTGTCATGCTCCGTAACTATCAGACACACCCGGCCTGGGCATATCGTGACCCCGACACCGGGGCGTTAGAGCCGATTTTCTCCGTTCATTATAATAAGGCCGCTGCGTTTGCTCAAGGCGGGCTTCCTTTACCATACGACATCGGATTCCAGCGACACACCTGGCAAATGCATCTATTGACAAATTGGATGGGAGACGATGGCTGGTTAAAGAAAACTCATGTGGAATTTCGGAGATTTGTCTATTTTGCGGATGTAGTACGTCTCGAGGGAAAGGTCGTAGACAAATATATTGACGATAACGGGGAACGCTGCGTTGACATAGAAACAACAGCAATAAACCAGAGAAACGAGATGGTCATGCCGGGTAAGGCTACTATCATCCTGGTCTCAAAAGAATCAACAAAAGGACCATTGGATTCACGCCTGAGGCAAAAGAAATAATTAGATCAACGACGTTTAAAAAAGAGCCCTTCTCAGAAGGGCTCTTTTTTAGATTAGAACTAGAAGGCAAACTCTCTCCCGATCGGGAAGAGATTATGAGAGAGTGGCATTTCAAAATATCAAAGCCGTGAATATAATGTTATTAGTTACACAGGTCTCCGTGCCTGTGCGTCAACGGGACTTAATCTCCCTGTTCATCCCAATCGTAACTTCCCTGAATGAGATTTTATTCCCGGCGTTCTCAATTGTTTTCCTTCCCATAAAAACAAGTCCGGAACAGCACGGTACTTCCATATGCACCACCGTCAGACTCTTCATTCCGGAGTTGCCTATAATCTGGGTCAGTTTTTCCAGATACGCGTTAAAATTATCCAGTTTCGGACATGCCACTAATAAAGCATTATTTTTCAGAAAATCCTGATGAAAACAGGCATAAGCAAACGCCGTGCAATCTGTCGCAGCACGAATCGGCGCTTTTCAGGAATGATGTGGTCGCCGGCACCAGTGTCAATTGCACCGGCCAATGGCGTAATTGGGACAGTTGATTGGCACGGAATTCAACTTCCATATCATTTCGACTAATTTCCTGGACAGTTGCTGAAGAACATCCACCGGGTAATTTTTCATCCTTGCTGGTATGTAATTTCCTCACTAGACTTGATGGACAGTCGCCGGATATTTTTTTAGTAATGAGTTTAACTGCTTGTTGATGCTGTTTTGCGGTGAGCTCATCAAAATCTTCTGCAGCACGTTCTTCTATCTTTATCGCACCTTGCGGGCATTCTGCCAGACTATCTTGATTACTTTACGCAATTTTTTGACGGTTATTTTAAATCTCCTTCCGGGTTTGGCAGAATCGGTTTACTGTCTTTATCACCCATCAGTTGCCGCCAACGTTCTTCGCCCAGGCACTGCCGCGCCGATGTGCACCATTCAATACAGGAAGGCATTTGCTCCCGAAATACCATCGCACCGCACTTTTGGCACCTGATCCTGGTTTCGTCGGAGAATAGCTCAACATCAGCGCCGCAATTCGGGCATTTGTGCATTTCTACTCTTAATTTGCGCATGTCCTGCCCCGGGCATTTACTGAACATCTACTCCACTTCCGTTTTCAACATTTAGCTCATCCGCATTTTTAGTTTACGTATTACCAGCAGTTTAAGCAGTGATTAAAATCATACTGTGCAGGATTTATTTTTGCTTACAACGAATTCGAAAGAATAGTTATGTAAACTATTAAACAGCATAAATATCCTTCTTCGGCGTTTGCGACAAAAGTCGCAGACAGGCTTCAACTGCAGGTCTAATATTATGGAAGATTGGATGAGGAGGAACGGAAATGAGCGAAACAGTTGAGAATATTTTAGAACAGATCAGGCCGTCTTTACAGGCCGATGGTGGTGATGTGGAATTGGTTGGTGTGAAAGATGGAGTCGTAAGCCTGAGATTAACTGGGGCGTGTGGTTGTTGCCCGATGTCTACGATGACGCTAAAAATGGGAATAGAGCGGATACTAAAATCAAAACTGCCCGAAGTTAAAGAAGTCGTTTCGGTCTGACCTGGATCAGTTTCCGGATATTACCTGATATTGGGTTGCGGTGGTTGGGGGGTAGGTACCCACGGGGTCTATATACTCCGTGGGTACACCTGTTTTTTAATGGAAATCAGGTTGCACCGATATTGAATCTGATTTATACTGACAATGTTACCGTACGAGGGAGCGGCTGAGTCCCGGTGGGCTCCGCGGACNNCGACCCCCATACGCTCCCGCCAATAATCATCAAAATAAATTTTATAAAATTCTTGTTTTTCAATTTGTTCAAGACTTCCCGTTTAGCATTTACGCGATTCAGAGACCTTGAGTGACATTGTGCAAGTATTACTTGCTTATTCATTCTTTCAAACAACTTATTAAACTTGCCCATTATGTCTTAACTTGCTTTATAGATACTTGCATTACTTCATATTACTTGCTATACTTCGTTATGCAAGTAAATGACTTTCAGGAGGCAAGCAATGAAGCAAGTACTAATGATCCAGGGTAAAGCAAAAAATGTTTTTAAATATACGGCTCTTCTGGCCAAGCGTCAGGGTAATAAGAAATTAAAGGATGTTAAGCCGTATACTCAGGAATTACCTTGAGGAAGAATATAATTATTGCTTGACACTAAATTGGCACCATGCTACTATTGAAGTAATAATAGGTGAAGGTAAGTATGGCAAGGAAAGCAATCGTCGATCGTAATACTGTCCTGCAACTTTTAAAGGAAGGTAAAAGTTCTCAAACTATCGGCGCGCAATTTGGAGTAAGCCGCCAGGCCATCGATCTCTACCGTAAAGATTTTGTCCGCATTGGATTGTTACAGGTTGCCGCTGCTGGCAGTGCCGCAGTTGCTCCTCCCCTGCCGGTATCTTCGGTGCCCCTCCAAACACCGCCGCAGGTTAAAACTGCCGCTGAAACCAAATCTATTACCCTACCGGTGACACCGCGTGAAGTTTCCCTCGATCAGATGATTGATTTAATAATCAGAGCCTTTGACGCCATGAGACGTGTGCCTGAAATGGAAGCGGAGGTGGAAAAGTACCGGAGAGACCATGAAGGCCTGTTGAAAAGAATAGAACAATTGGAAGAACGTGAAAGGAAACGCAAAGAACAGGAAACCCGCTGGATCCATGCCCAGAACCCCGATATCCTTACCAATAAATAAACAATTTTAAATTGACTATTGATTATTTTGTTGAATATTAATATTTGTTTGTCATTGAAAAGTTGATATTTGGTATTTATTCTCTGTTAGTATTTTACTCGTTCATCCCCTACCCTCCGTGTGATCTTCTCCGCGTCTAGATGCTCAAGGAGGGCTTGCGCGTACTTCCGACTGGTAAGAAAGCGGTCCCTAACTTCTGCCAGCGTAATTTTGCCTTTGGCGGCCAGTTGAACCTGCACCCCGGTGACCATTTCTTCATACGCTTTCCAGGACAGCACAACACCTTCGGTCAATTTAACTGCTTGCTTCTTTTCGATGAGCAGATTTAAGAGGTCGGGTTCGGGAATCAATTCCGTAGGCGGTGCGTATGGCTGCTCCGCCAGTGCTTTCAAAAAAACGTTTATACTGTTCTGCTGCGGTGCGGATAGTTTTACTAGGAAATCGGGTGAACGTACCGCTGCCCCTTCTTCGCTCAAGATTTTGTCGGTAATCAATCTATCCAGAATTAGCGGCGCGTATTTTCCCAACTTCAACCTGTTGGACAATTCTGTTTTGGGGATACCCGCGCGCACCGGAAATTTGTTATGGTATTCTTTCGCTGCATTCCGCGCTTCCAATATAAGTGTATTCCATGCCGTTAGTGCTAATTGCAAGCTGTGTTCACCTTGGCCCAGTTGTAAGACTTCACCCCGGCTGATCAAACCCTCAATTATTAGTTTGACATCATCCGGGGGCCAAGCAATTTGTGTTAGTAGTTCAGACAGTTCCAGCCACCGTTTAGCTTCTAAACGGGCAATTATCAGCTCTTCCGGCGAGCCTTTTTCCCGTACTTTTAAATTTTCGATCGTTTCCTGTTTAAACCGCGCCATTCTGCGGGCATGTGCATCGATGATGACTCCTCCGCCTAAAGTCTCCGTTGTAGACCGTATTACGAAATGGTCGCCGTCTACAATTGCCAGCGGTCGGTCCAGCATTAATTGTACCCAGCTATTGCCGCCGGGTTTGATCTCTTCTGTGTCCAGCAGCCGGATTTTTGCTGTTGCTTCTGCCGCCAGTACATAGAAACTGCGTTCGGCATTATGTTTCAACGGGTGTTTGGCGTCTTGTAGAATGTTCAACTTGGCGCTCACCATAGTGGTTGGAGTTAGCCAACCGGGACGCGTCAGTGTATCCCCACGCTGTAAATCCGTAGTATTGAGGCCGGTTATATTGGCCGCCACCCTGCTCCCCGGAATAGCGGTGGTTACGCCCGCCTTGTGTGTCTGTAAACCGCGCAGTCTTGATTTCAACCCGCCCGGAATAATTTCAACATCCTGTCCCAGATTCAGCGAACCATCGATCAACGTCCCAGTTACAACGGTGCCAGAACCGGCAATAGTAAATATCCGGTCAATTGGCAAGCGCGGCTTGCCTTTATCTTTTTTCGGTTGTGTATTATCGAGTAAATTGTCTATTATGTCAACTAATTCCGACAGTCCTTCTTTCGTTACTGCCGATACCGGCACGATCGGTGCACCGGCCAGTGTAGTCGATTTCAACAGCTCTTCTACATCCAGCTTAATCAAATCCAGCCACTCGGTGTCTACCAGGTCACTTTTGGTCAGCGCCACGACGCCCTTTGCAATTCCCAGCAGGTTTAATATTGCCAGGTGCTCTCTAGTTTGCGGCATTATACCTTCATTAGCCGCGATTACCAGCATGGCAATATCGATACCGCCGGCGCCGGCCAGCATATTCCGGACAAAACGCTCGTGACCGGGTACGTCCACAATCCCGATTTCTCGCCCGCTCGGCAGTTTCAGCCATGCAAAACCCAGGTCGATGGTCATGCCCCGTACCTTTTCTTCCGAAAGCCGGTCAGGGTCCATGCCTGTCAATGCTTGAACGAGCGCTGATTTGCCGTGGTCAATATGCCCGGCAGTTCCCAGAACGAACAAACCTATCTCCTGTAATAAAAGTGATTATTTGATACGCCCGGTGATTTCAGCTAACGCCTGCAAAATGATATAGTCTGCTTCCGGCATCACGGAACGAGGGTCCAGCAGCAGGACATTTTCATTGATTCGTCCGATTATTGGTGTTTTGTAGTTTCTTAATTCCTGGCTTATTTTCAGGACATAAGAGGTATTTTTCTTGCCTTCGATGCTGATTGCTACTAGTTTAGTCGGCAGCGTTCCACCGGGTAAACTCCCGCCGCCCACCATGCTTTCCCCATCGATTACTTTACCAAAACCATTAGTCGCGGCGGCAAGCACTTGTGCTCTTCGTTCGATTTCTTTTAAGTCGGCTGAAATCATCTGCCAGACAGGGATTACGTTGGCAGCTTCCCCTTTCAGATAATGTATCAAAGTTGCGATTAGGCCAGCCAGTCTGATTTTATCGATACGCACGGCGCGTGCCAGCGGATGGCGCCGGAGTTTATCAACATATTCTTTTTTACCCGCGATGATACCGGCTTGGGGTCCACCCATTAGTTTGTCACCGGAGAAGAATGCCAGCGCTGCCCCTCCCGTAATGCTATTTTGCACTAACGGCTCAGCAGCCAGGCCGTAAGCTGTGGTATCCAGCAAACAACCGCTGCCCAGGTCGTCGAAAACCGGCAGGTTGTGTCTTTTCCCGACCTCTACCAGTTCTTCGATGGTGGTTTCGCTGGTAAATCCCACTACCCTGAAATTACTGGAATGTACCCGTAACAGAGCGACAGTAGAACTGGTGATGGCGTTCTCATAATCGCGGGCGTATGTGCAATTTGTAGTGCCCACTTCCACCAGTTTTGCCCCGCTTTGCCGCATTACATCCGGAATGCGGAAGCTGTCCCCGATCTCTACGGCCTGTCCGCGGGAAACGATGATTTCTTTTCTCTTTGCCAATGCGCTCAGTCCCAGCAATACCGCCGAGGCATTATTGTTGACTACCAATCCGGCTTCAGCGCCTGTCACTTCACACAGCAGCTGTTCGATGTAGGTCTGGCGTGACCCTCGGACACCCTTTATTACATCAAATTCCAGAGTACTGTATCCGGCGGATATTTCACTCATTGCGGTAATGGCTTGTTTGCTTAACGGTGCCCGTCCGAGGTTCGTATGTAATAATACCCCGGTGGCGTTAATCAAAGGCCGTAAACCGGGATTGCTGAGTTCGTCGATGTTCGACTGTACCGATAGTGCAATCTCGTTGATTGCAGGACATGGTTTCCCCTTCTCGATATCTTGCCTTGCCGCGTCCAATTGCTTACGAACCATATTCACAATAAAAGAGCGTGGATATTCAGATTCCAACGCCGCTATTTGTGGATATAATAGCATCTGGTCGACACCGGGCAATTTGCGGAATTCGGTATTCATTGTATTGACTATTGTACTATAAGAACCGTTATTTATTCCAACGTTTGTCTTTTATTAGGAAACGGGACGCTATGCATTTTTCATATTCTACATTGGCCTGTATCTATATATTTGTTATACTAACAATACTATCTTCCCAGCCGCTACCCGCATAAATGACGAAAAGGACGCCTAAATGGCTGAATTAACCGGGAATCGCTTAAAAGACGCATTGTTGAATCCAAATACTTTTTGCGTAACCTGGGAACTGATTCCGGGAAGAGGCACTTTTGAAGTAACACAGCAAGAAGTGATTGAAAATGCTCATAAAGCCGCCATTAAAGGTAAGATTCACGCCATCAGTCTGACCGATAATCCCGGCGGTGCCCCGGCTATTTCCCCTGAAATGTTTGCTGCGGAGATTAAAAGGGCCGGTGTCGAACCACTGGTACATGTGGCTTTACGCGATAAAAACAGAAACGAAAGCGAAAGTATACTGCATGGATTATCCATGCTGCATGTAAAAAATCTGTTAATCCTGACCGGCGACTATCCGTCCTCTGCCGGCTTTCATGGTACCGCCAAGCCAGTCTTCGACCTGGACTCGGTCCACGGATTGCAACTGGTAGAAGCGCTCAATAAAGGGTTGGAATATGAAGCGCTCGGCAAGAAAATCTTCATTACGCCCACTGACTTTTTTCCCGGTGCTGCGATTTCTCCTTTTAAACAAACCGAAGCAGAACTGATGGGTCAATATTACAAACTGAAAATGAAGATCGACGCCGGTGCTAAATTCCTGGTTACCCAGGTGGGATATGACGCCCGCAAATTTCATGAATTATTACAATGGCTGCGGATAAATAACTACAATACGCCGGTTATGGCCAACATTTTTATTCTGCCTTACGGTGCCGGAAGGGCAATGAATACCAATAAAATTCCTGGATGCGTGGTAACCGATAAATTACTCGCTAAACTCGATGAAGAACGTAAAGAACAGGATAAAGGCAAAGGAGCCCGACTCGATCGGGCTGCTAAAATGTATGCTTTTGCCAAAGGGATGGGTTATCATGGTGCGCACATCGGCGGACATGGCATTACCTGCGATATGGTGGAATATATTATCGATAAAGGGGAAGAATTCGCATCGAATTGGGAGGAACTGGTGGCGGAGTTCGATTTCACGCAAAAAGATGGTTTTTACCTTTTCCAGAAAGACGAAAAAAACGGTTTGAACACCGCGACCTTAGCCGCGAAAACATCAAAACCTGCTAATCCCCCGATTTACAGTTTCTCCCGCCTGGTGCACAAAAGCCTCTTTAATCCACATAGCTTCGTCTTTAAAGGGTTGACGCCTCTTGCCAAAGCGATAGACAAAGGACCCCGCATGCGCAGCGCTTTTCACAAGTTCGAACATGTCAACAAGGTTGTCCTTTACGATTGCATGGACTGCGGTGATTGCGCCTTGTTTGACACCGCTTTCATCTGCCCGATGTCACAATGCCCGAAGGGACAGCGCAATGGCCCCTGTGGCGGCAGTCACGAAGGTTGGTGTGAAGTCTACCCAACGGAAAAGCAATGTATCTGGGTAAGAGCCTATATCCGCCTGAAAAGATCTAAGGAAGAAAACTCTATCACCAAAAACGTCGTCCCGCCCTGCAACTGGGAACTCCAACATTCTTCATCATGGTTGAACTTCTACCTTGGCCGCGACCATACATCGAAAAAAATGGGCATTCTACCACCCAAATAGTACCACGTGCCTTTGAGCCCGTATGTCCTTATTCGGCACTATGTTATCAACGGACAACTCAAAACTATTAACTGACTTGAATCTTGATTATTTGTACAGACTTCATATATATTAGTGACAATAATAAATTTACGGCGGGTAAATTATCACACAGTTACATCCATCAGCGTCATCGGGTTGCGGGGTCAATAATTGTAAACATGCGGTACGAAGCTGAAACTCAATGAAATTCAAATTGGAATATAAATGGGTGGTTTTGTCGGTTGCCACCGTCGGTATGTTCATGGGCAGTCTGGATTCCAGTATCGTCGTTATCGGACTGCCCACCATTCTCGAACACATCCACGCCACCATTAGTCAAGGTATCTGGATTATCACCGGCTATACCTTCATGATGACCATCTTGCCCGTTTTACTCGGCCGGCTCGCTGATTTGTACGGACGGGTCAGACTTTACAACCTGGGATTTGCTATTTTCACGCTCAGTTCGCTGTTTTGTGCATTATCCAAAAACGGTGAACAGCTGGTGGTTTCCCGGTTTCTGCAGGGCTCCGGTTCTGCTTTAATGCTGGTTAACAGTGTCGCGATTATCACCGATGCATTCCCGAAAAACGAACTAGGCCGTGGGTTGGGTATGACCATAATGGCCGCTAACCTGGGGGCGATTACCGGGTATACGCTCAGCGGTTTGATGATCTCCTATTTTGGTTGGCAATCGATTTTTTTGATCAATGTGCCTATCGGAATTTTCGGCACCGTCTGGGGATATTTGCGGTTGAAAGAAGTCAGTTTTCGTCCAGTCGGTGAAAAATTCGATTACGCCGGTTCGATTTTGTATTGCATCGCCGTCACGACTGTCCTGGTAGCGCTGGCCATCGGTGACCCTCTTTCCGTGCGGAACTTGATCATATTGGCTTGCGGCATTGCGATATTTGTAGTGGTGGTATTCGTTGAACTGCAGCAAAAACATCCAACGCTCGACCTTACGCTGTTCAAGATCAGATTGTTTGCTGCGGGCAGTTTGACCGGCTTTATGAATTCACTCTCTTTCAGTTGCGGGCCGTTTCTCCGGTCATTATATCTCCAATTGATTCTGGGTTACAGCGCGGCAAAAACCGGCATTCTGCTCATCCCCATGGAAATCATTATCTTCTGTATCAGTCCCATCAGTGGCAGATTAGCCGATCGGTATGGCGGCCAGGTACTGAGCTCGATCGGTTTGCTCCTAAATGCCTCCGCGCTGATCTGGTTTTCAACGCTTAATCAAAAATCTTCGTATAGCGCCGTCTTGATCAGCCTGGTTTTATTTGGCCTGGGCAGCGCGATGTTCGGACCTCCCAATATCAGTTCTGTGATGGGTTCCGTTCCAGCTGAGAAGCGCGGCGTCGCTAATGGTATTCGTATGACATTTAACACCACCGGAGGCGTTCTTAGCGTACCGTTTTCGTTATTGCTGATGACGTTGGTCATGCCATATGCCAGACTTTCACAAATTGTCGGCAGTACCCAACTCAACAACGCTAATGAAATCCCCATGTTTCTGAGTGCCATCAATCACGCCTGTTTTATACTTGGTATCGTCACCCTGTTTGCGATTATTCCCTCTGTTCTCAGAGGCCCGCGGCAAAAGCCGCCGGTTAAATCTACGAATAGCTGACCAATTCTTTTGTGGAGTGGGAGTCAGAGGGTGAGGTTCTAACCAGGTTATTTAGTGGCTTATTTTACCTTGACAATCATGCTCAGTACTAGTACAATGTTGTCTAAATCTTTACTATTAATTCAAGAAGGAGGAGAAATGAAAAAGAGCGTTATCTGGTTAGGTTTAAGTATCTTAATCGTGTCTGCTTTGATACTTGCATCCTGTAATAGCTCAACCACGACCACTACTACATCGAAACCTGCCACTACAACAACTTCGGCACAAGTTTCCATTACCACAACGACTTCTACCAACGCTGTAACCAAGCCAATTACCACCACTACTCCCACATCGACAGGCGCCCATTGGTATGACTCCCTCGGCAAACCGCAATATGGCGGTCAGTTGACAGCTTCCCTGAACTCGAACATCGTGCAATTTGATCCCTACCTCACCGGTGGGACATCCGTCATGAATTGCTGGATCGAACAACTCTGGTGTGATGACTGGACATTGGACCCGAAAGTATTTGCCTATGGCATGACATTCCGCCCGCCTGACTATGTGAAAGGGAATTTGGCGCTCAGTTGGGAAATGCCTGATACCAGTACCTTTATCGTCCATTTGCGCCAGGGTATCCACTGGCAAAATATCCCGCCCGTCAACGGCCGTGAGTTTACTTCCGATGATGTAGTCTGGAATTTTGACCGCATGTACGGTCTGGGCGGCGGCTTTACAAAACCAAGTCCGTTTGCCGTGTCAGATGTCAGTTCACGTGCTGACCTGACGGGCGTAACCGCCACCGATAAATACACTGTAGTATTTAAATGGAGAATTACTAACCCTGAGTATATCCAGGAAACAATGCTGGACCAGGGTACCGGTTCACAAAACTTCGTGGCGAAAGAAGCAGTTGCCCAATGGGGAGACGTGGGTGATTGGCATCACGCCATCGGTACTGGACCGTTTATTATTAAGGATTATGTCTCTGACGGTTCAGCCACACTGGTGAAGAATCCGGATTATTGGGCCGTTGACGAACGTTATCCTCAAAATAAACTCCCTTATGTCGACAAACTCACATTCCTGATTATTACTAATGCTGCGACCAACCTGGCCGCAATGCGCACGGCTAAAATTGACCTTACCGAACAAGTTTCCTTACCGGATGCGCAATCTATGAAGAAAACAAATCCTGAGATCGTGCAATTGTCTGTGCCGCAAAGCGCTAATGGTATTTCATTCCGTGTAGACAAGCCGCCTTTTAATGATATCAATGTCCGCAGGGCAATGCAGATGGCTATCGACCTGCCTACCTTAGCTAACACGTACTATCAGGGCACCGTTTCAGCGGTCCCCGATACGCTAACCTCTTATTTCATGACAGGTTGGGGTTATCCCTACGAACAATGGTCGCAATCCCTGAAAGACGAATATAAATTCGACCCGGTCGCCGCTAAAAAACTGCTATCTGCTGCCGGTTATCCTAATGGTTTTAAGACAGATGTTGTAGCGGATAGCACCAAAGATATGGATTTGATGCAGATCGTTGCATCTAATCTGTCCGCAATTGGCGTTACCATGGAAATTCGCCCGATGGATGCTGCCTCCTGGGTGACTTTTGTATTACGCGGCCATAATGAGGACGCCATGGCTTTCCGTTCCGGCGGTCCGCTCGGCAACTCTTATTCCCCTATCAGGATGCTGCAATTATTCAGGACAGGTTACCCGGCTGATTTCGGTTTGGTCAGCGATCCTGTTTTTGATGCCTTCTATCCTGCAGCTATGAATGCGTCCAGCGTCGATGCTATCAAGAAAATCGTCGCTGATGCCAATAAAATGGTTGCGGAACAGCATTACGCCCTGTCTTTGTTGCAGCCTGACCTGTTCTCCCTGTATCAGCCGTGGCTCAAAGGTTACAACGCTCAGACCTATGCTCTTTCCAACGTTGCTGGTTTTTATACGGCGCGGTATTGGATAGATAGCGGTGTAAAGAAATCATTTGGGCACTAGTCACTCAATTCATTTAATAAACTAATAATGGGCTATCAGAGACCTCTCAAACGAGAGGTCTCTGATTTTCCTGTTACTAAAATATAATTTCTCTATGCTATACTCATATAAAATAGTAAACACATGTCCAAATCCGTATAAGTGCTTAAGTACTCAACGTAATACCTAGGAAGGTGAGTCATTGAAAAAAACGACCTTGCTGCGTAAAACACTAAACGAACCCCATGTATTAGTCATACCGGCCGCCCACGATTGCCTCTCAGCCAGGGTTATCGAAGCTGTAGGATTTAAAGCGGTATTGCTGGCCTCGAGCATGACCGGGGATGCGCAATTTGGTTTGCCTTCCATCGGCCTCACTACCGCTACTGAGGTCGTTAACCTGTCCGGATATGTCGCGAACTCAATCGATATTCCTTTAATTGTCGAAGCTGAGGACGGATTTGGCGGCGCGTTAGCTGCCTACCGCAGTACGGAATCGTTCATCCGGGCTGGTATCGCCGGGATTGTCATCAGCGACCGTCAACATCTGATGCGGGCTCGAGACCCGCATAATCTGGTAGAAGTATTGCCGCAGAAAGAGTATCTGGGTAAAATGGGCGCTATTGTGGAGGCACGGAATAAACTGGATAAAGACTTTATCATTATTTCCCGTATCGATGCCGGCGCTGTTATCGGTGATGATGAGGTGGTGGCCAGGGCCAAAGCCTGCGTAAAACTGGGCGTTGATATCATCCAGCCGCAGACTCCTCCACCACAGGCAAAATTCAAAGAAAAGGATAAAGAAGGACTGCGGAAGTTTTTTATAGCTATGGGCGCGCCCAAAGTAATGATATGGGGCATGGGACCGCACGGATTTACCGCGAAAGATTGTGAAGAGGTCGGCGCTAAAATGTGGGTTCCGCGATATTCACCGCGTAGCGCCGTCGTTGATGCTTTATTCGGCGTCTATCAGGAAATCTATGAAACCGGAGATTATACTCCCGAACGAGGTCCGCGCGCCTTGGAAAACTCCCGGCGGCTGAAAGGAAATGATTTCTGGCTGGAACTGGAAAATAAATACGTACCTTGATAATATATAACCTTAAATAGATTCAGTTTAAATTAGTCGGGCGGTAATAAAAAAGGAGCGGTAAACATGAAATATCGGAAATTCGGTAAACTGGATTGGCAAGCTTCTGCCCTGGGTTTCGGCGCGATGCGGTTGCAGATTATTGATGGTAATCACGGCAATGTCGATGAGATTGCAGTGATCAAAATGATGCGCTATGCCATCGACCATGGAGTGAATTACATAGATTCAGCGCATGGTTATCACCGCGGTAATAGTGAAATTGTTATCGGCAAGGCGCTGCAGGACGGCTACCGGAGTAAGGTAAAAGTAGCGACAAAACTACCTTGTCACGTCGTAAACTCGACCGCGGATTTCGACCGCTGTCTTGAAGAACAAATGGAAAGATTACAGACCAAACAAATCGATTTCTATCTACTCCATCATCTGAACCGGCTGGTCTGGCCGAAAATGGTTAAACTCGGCATTTTCAAATGGGCTGATAAAGCAATTGCGGACGGACGTATTGCTCATTTCGGGTTCTCATTCCACGATCACTACGACCTTTTTAAGGAAATCGTCGATTCCTATGATAACTGGACAGTGGCACAAATACAATATAACTTTATGGACGAAGAATTTCAGGCCGGCACGCGCGGTTTGCAGTACGCGTATGAAAAAGATTTAGCGGTAGTTATTATGGAGCCGCTACGCGGCGGGCGGCTAACCGTCCCGCCGGAAAATGTGGCTAAAATTTGGGAGGAAGCAAAAATACAGCGAACGCCTCAGGAATGGGGATTGCGTTGGGTTTGGAATCACCCTGAGGTTTCTGTAGTCCTTAGCGGCATGAGCAAAATGGAACAAGTGGTAGAGAATGTCGCTTTCGCGGCACATTCCCAACCTCATAATCTTACCGCAGAAGATTTGGCGTTGATCGCGCGCGTAAGAGATACCTATCGTGCTATGGGGCCAATCGATTGTACCGGCTGCCGGTACTGCATGCCCTGCCCTAACGGCGTTGAAATCCCCCGCATTTTCGGATGGTACAATGAAGCGGTAATACATAATTCACCGCAAAGATTACGCAGTTACTACAGTGATCCTAATATGCTGGATAAGTCAGAGCGCGTGGAAAATTGTATAAAGTGCGAAATCTGTGTGGAAAAATGTCCCCAGAATTTACCTATCCCGGAGCTTCTTGATAAAGCCCATGCATTCCTGACGGCGAAAGGTTAATCCATATTTGTTGAGTATTAGTTGAGCTAAAGTTGTCCTGAGAAAGCGGAAAAATAGCTAAAAAGAAGGAGCGGAAGAATGGATTATCGGAAATTTGGTAGAGTGGATTGGAAAGTTTCGGCACTCGGTTTTGGTACTATGCGTTTGCCCGTGAAAAGCGCTGATTGGGGCGACATTGATGAACCGGAAGCGATAAAAATGTTGCGTTACGCCATTGACCACGGCGTTAATTATATCGATTCAGCCTACGGGTATCACGCAGGTAATGCCGATGTCGTCATCGGCAAGGCGCTGCAGGATGGCTATGCCCAGAAGGTCAAGGTTGCCACGAAATTGCCCTGTCCGGATATCACCTCCGCCAGTGACTTCGACCGCTGTCTGAACGAACAATTGAAAAAATTACACACTGAAAAAATTGATTTCTATCTGCTGCATCATTTAAACAAGGCAAACTGGACAAAAGTACGCGGTCTCGGTGTGCTGGAGTGGGCAGATAAAAAGATTAAAGATGGTTATATCGGCTATTTCGGGTTTTCTTTCCACGATAGTTTCGAACTGTTGCAGGAAATCATCAATGCCTACGATAATTGGACGATCTGCCAGATCCAGTATAACTATATGGATGAGGATTTTCAGGCAGGCACAAAAGGACTGGAATACGCTTATCAAAAGGGACTGGCGGTAGTTGTGATGGAACCGATTAGAGGCGGAAGGCTTTCGAATCCACCGGAAAAAGTAGCAAAGGTGTGGGCAGAAGCGCCTTTTAAACGATCTCCCCAGGAATGGGCATTACGTTGGGTTTGGAATCATCCTGAAGTGGCCGTCACTCTGAGCGGAATGAGCAAGATGCAGCACGTCGTAGAAAATGTGGCGGCTGCCGCGCATTCCCAACCACGTAATCTAACTTCAAACGAACTGAAGATCATCGAACGTGCCAGAGACGCTTATATGGCTTCTGGTCCGGTCTCCTGTACCAGTTGCCGTTACTGCATGCCATGTCCTAACGGCGTAGACATTCCTCGGATCTTCAGTATGTACAACGAAGCGGTGATTTTTAACGCTCCGGAAAAACCACGTAAAGCCTATTGCACTCCCAGAAATTTTAACCCGGAACAGCGTGCTGATAAGTGCATTAAATGTGGTGATTGTCTGGAAAAATGCCCGCAAAAATTACCTGTGACAGAAATGCTGGAAAAAGCTCATGAATATTTGACCGCGAAAACCTAAATATCTGAGCTCATTTATTGTCGCAATTTTACCGCGCATAAATAATCAAATCCCGGAAATCAGAAGATTTGACTTTGTACTGCGGAGCGTTGAAAGGTGAATAGGCCGTGCCGAGCCATAATCCGTCCCTATATATTTCCAGACCGCTGCCGCATTGTTTACATATTCTCTCACGTGGATTGGTAAGCGCCCAGCCGCAATATCGCGTTCCGCATTTTGGACAGATACCTTTCATTGCACTCATCTTATTACCTTCTACCCCATCAAGTTTCTTGCCCGGCTTTTATCATTTTCATTAACTAGGACGCTTTTCAATCAATTTAGACCTTAGCCCCATTGAATCTCGTGTTATAATCCGCTTTTTTGTTTTTCCAGTTCTTTTTTTAATTCCTTGATCTTTTTAGCTTCCGCTAAAAGTTCATGCATGGCTATTTCCAGGGACTTGACCTTGGTCAGTAAATCCAGTTTATGAGCCTCAAATCCTTCGTGCCAGGCATTATATAAAGGATTCGGTTCCTCTTCACCGGTCAGCCAGTTAGTATAAGTTTCTCCATAAGGACATTGGCCCATTTTCATTCCTTTGCTAAAATAATAGTTCTCACTAAACAAAAAACCGACTTGATTCTATATAATCCAGTCGGTTTCACTACTAGCTCGCTGCCGCCCAAGTGACCAAATTACGGATGGCAGTTCATTGCTTACTGAGTATCGGTCTATTAAATTAACTGATTCTTTTGTTTTTCCAGGTCTCTTCTTAATTCTTTCAGTTTCCTGATTTCCTCTGCCAGGTCGCTGATGTGCATCTCCAGATATTGTACCTTGACGATCAGCTCGAGTTTATGCGCTTCGTAGCCTTCATGCCAGGCCGTATAGAGTGAATTTGATTCTGTTTCACCGGATAACCAGTCTGTAATGTTTTCCGGATACGGACATTGTGGCATTTCAACTCCCTTTATTTCGGGAATCATCATCGGTTATTTTCTTAAAAAAAATAAAACCGATCCTAATTCCATTTAGGACCGGTTTCACTATTTACTCCCCGCATACCAAGTGACCAAATTACAGCAGGCGGTTCAACGTTTTCCCTGACACTTCTATATGTAATTTAACACTCGCGTCAATTCCGCACAACAACCTTAAGGATGATATTTCCCTAACAAAAGGACTAATCCTTAACACATGAAATTATTCGTTTCCCATTTTCTTCTTAAGGTCATGGTCGATCCAGAATCGCGCTGGATAGAAGAAGAGCAGCTGGGGACTGCCCGCAGGTGAACAAACTGAACCGAACTGTCCGTGATAACCCTTGAACCACGGTTGATGTAAAGAAAATTGCATTGGCTTCAGCAAAGAAACTGCGAAATGCTGCCGGGCAATATACTCATTCGCGTCTTTAAGCACCTGTTTCAGCTCCGCGTCGGACTTTGCTGCCGAAGCTTTCGGTTGGAAAGCATCAAAAATCGGGTCACTGACCATTAAGTAATTAGAGGAGTATCCCGTATGCAAACGACTGAGTTGCCGGATCGGTTCATACCCGTGTCCGAAGGGGTTAACGGCGGCATAGGCCAACTGGTCTTGCTTGCGGTGGGTGATTACATAATCGGTCCAGTCCGTTGATTCCATGGGCCGAATTTCCATGTCGATCCCGATGTCCGCAAAAGATGATTTCACGATCATCAACAGATTCATGTCCGCGGAGGTATTGGCCACAATGTTCGTTTTAAACCCGTCTGGATAACCGGCATCGGCTAAAAGCTTTTTCGCTTCCTTCGGATTATAAACGTACTCGTTTTTTAATTCCTGCGGCCATTGCTCATATGGAAATCCCCATCCTGTCAGTTCCCGCCCTGTTAATGTCGACGGATAAGGTTCGACAGTTCCTTTGTAGTAATCCTTCGCGAGGCCCTTCAGGTCAATTGCCAGCTGCATTGCTTTGCGCACACGCAGGTCGCTAAAAGGTGGTTTATCATTACGAGGATCGATAGTCACGGCTGTTTGCGGCAGCGCTATTTGCACTATTTCCGGATTTGTTTTACGTATCTCTTGCGCCAGCACCGGTGAGATCTGATCGGCAGCGTCAATTCTGCCTGCACGCATTTCGGCCAGTACCGTTTTTTGATCCGGGATTATCAGCAGCTTTAATTTATCGATGTATGGTATTTTATTTGCGGGATATCTTTCATCGTGTCCCCAATAATCCGGATTTCTCACCAGATCGGCATGACTGTCAGCTTGAAAATCCTTTAAAATGAACGGCCCGGTGCCGACCGCGTGATGCCAATCCAGGGTGTTCCCAAAATTTTTCACGACATCCGGGTTCTCAATGCACAATGTAGTGCCGACTTCCTGCAAAGCATCGATGATTAATTCTCTATTGGGTGTGCTCCAGTTAAATACAACCGTGTATTTATCCGGTGTGATTACAGATTTCAACGCTTTGAATGCTGCCACATCCGCGCGGGCCGGACTGGGAGAAGAATAACCGGAACCAAGACCATACATCCGGTGGAAATGAAAGGCTACATCTTCTGAAATTAATTCACGTCCGTTCGCCGGCGGAATGTTCTGCCAGCGTATTCCTTTGCGTAAATGCACGACAAAGGTGCTTGGGTCGGTGAATTCCCAGCTTTCGGCCAGGTGGCCTTTTACATACTGGTTGGGGCGTTGGTTTTTCACATAATCATAAATCTCCGGATTCAAAGTCCAATCATCCACAAATAGTTTTTCCATCCAGGCAGTATGTATCTGGGTAAGGTGCACGCCGTAATAAGGATCAAGATTTACGATTTTCCGATTCAGCCGGAAAACCATTTCCCCACCATATTGAGGTTTACCGAGTTTTTCCCACCATACAGATTCCTTTACCATCGCCACTCCTTTTCAGTCCCGCTGCATAAAACAGTTATTGTGTATTATTTCAATTCTTGCAGGCATCGGTTGAGATAACCCCTGGATTCCGCTGCTATTCCCATTTGTTTAGACAACGGATAAGTAAATGCGCCCACGATCACCAGTGAAAGTGGACCGTCGTAGCCGACCTTTTTAAGCTCGCCAAGGATTTTCGGGAAATCGATTTCCCCTCTTCCGGGTGTTTGTTCCTCCGGAGGGACCGGATCTCGGCGAACATCCGGGTAGTCACGGATATGTGTATGTACAATTTTTTTACCAAGTTTGGTGATTACTTCAGTAAAGTCCTCTCCCGCTTTATATGTTTCTCTGGGATCTAGAATAGCTCCCAGGGCAGGGGATTTTACCTCATCAAATAATTGAATCAGCGTTGCCAGGTTATATATTGAAGCCCCCTTATGATATTTGACTGCCAGTTTAACACCATAATTCTCTGCCCGTTCGCACAACTTCCCAATGTAGTTGAATTCCAGTTTTGTCAGTTCTTTATCACCGGTCTTGCCTGATGCCGGTATTGCGATAACAGGAATGCCTAATTTTTCCGCGACCTCGAACATTTTCGTCACAGACTTTATCTTTTCTGTCACGGAATTACCATCTACGTCGAGGTGGATTGCCGGCAATTGAATTCCATGTTTTTTTGCAGTCCATCTGATCTCATCGATATACGCTTTATCGGTATTGGGTTCGATGTGCCGTGCATGACTTTTCAAGCATGCCAATTCCGCCCCATCATATCCCGCCCAGGCCAATTGCTGCAGCGCGCCGTAAAGATCTAGCTGGTTAAATAATACCGTGCTACAGGATATATTCATTTTACCCCCAAATGTTTTCCTGTATCTTATGGTATCCAGTTAAAACTGTCAATAAAATACAGTGTGTTGGAATGTGGTTAATCAGATATACGGCAAGCGAGTTAGAGGTTGAGGTTTTAAATTATTATTGATGGCGACAGCCCATAAACAGCCTGATTATAAAATATAACAATTTCATAACAACTTCGAAATTTTGGATAAACTTATTAGTATGGATAAAATATGATTCTAAATTAGTGTGGCTTATCACTCCGGCCGCATCTATTCTACTATCAATTTTGTGGTTGGAGAATTTCTCCGGTTAAGCTACAATCAGGGTAATCAAACTCACCCGAAGGAGAAGAAAATGGCAGCATCATTTTGGAAAGGCGCAATCAGTTTCGGCATGGTTGCCATACCGGTAAAGATGTCACTCGCCACCGAGAGTAAAACGCTGAACTTTCACTATCTGCACAAGAAATGCCATACACGTCCCAAACAAGTGCTTTATTGTGCAGAAGACAAGGAATATTTTAATATCAGTGAGACTGTGCGTGGTTATGAATATAACAAAAACCAGTATGTTATCTTCGAGGAGAGTGATTTCGATAAAGTACCGGTGAAGACTACCCACAGTATCGATATTGTCGGGTTTGTAAAAACGAAGGAAATCGACACTATTTACTACAGTGACAGTCATTACCTGGAACCGGAGAAACTGGGCATCAAACCATTTATTCTGCTCAGGAACGTTCTGGAAAAATCAGGAATGGTCGGTATCGCCAAAGTCGCTTTTCAGCGGCGCGAGCATTTGTGCTGCTTGCGTCCGTTAGACAAGATCATTGCCCTCCAAACCATGCATTACCAGCAGGAAATATTATCCCCTGCCGAACTGGCGCCGCCGGAACAAAAAATATCTTCGGCGGAAATGGAAATGGCCTCTAAACTGGTCGATGCCATGACTACCACCTTCAAACCGGAACAATATCGGGATGAATATGCTATTGCGCTGCAAAAAATGGTTGATGCAAAACTGAAAGGAGTTGAAATCAAGACTCCGGAAATCACCGAAGTCGAGTTTAAGGATTTAATGACCGCGCTTAAGGCCAGCGTGGCAGCCGCAGCTGCGAAATAACCGAAACCAGATTATAAAAAGGACTGATAATAAAATGCCCAAAGCCTATCAGGAAAAACGTAATTTTACAGCGACACCCGAGCCCGAATTCAAACGTGGTGATTCGGGCAAAGGATCTCTAACATTCGTTGTCCAGAAACACTCTGCGCGGCAGTTGCACTATGATTTCCGTCTTGAAGTAGACGGCGTACTAAAATCCTGGGCAGTTGCTAAAGGTCCCTCTGACAACACTGATAACAAACGACTGGCCGTGATGGTGGAGGACCATCCATTGGATTACGCCGGTTTTGAAGGAGTGATACCGGAAGGACAATATGGAGCCGGTCAGGTGATCGTCTGGGACCGAGGTACCTATTCTCCCGATGAAAGTGGCGAACTTCTGTTCGATAATCGCGACCGAGCCCAAGAAGAAATGCGAAAAGGCCTGACCGCCGGAAAAATATCGATCACGCTGCGAGGCGAAAAATTGAAGGGTTCGTGGACACTCGTGAAAATGAAATCCAGCGAAAATAACTGGCTGCTGATCAAACACCGCGACGATTACGCGAATAAACAAACTGATATTCTAGTCAATGATGCGTCGGTGATCTCAGGTCGTACCATCGAAGATCTAAAATCAGGTCGGATGCCTCAACCGTTGAATTTGGATAACCAGATTAATCCGGCGAAAGTAGAAGGATCTGTGAAAGCATTATTTCCACAGCAGATTGCGCCGATGCTTGCTACTCTGGCAACCGCGGCCTTTTCCGACAAAGATTGGCTGTTCGAACCGAAATTGGACGGGTATCGAACACTGGCGTTTGTTGATAACGGTAAAGTCAGATTACAATCCAGAAATGAGAACGATTTTACTGCGCATTACAAAAATATAGTCACTGAATTAAAGAGCCAGCCGTCCACGCAAATAATTCTGGACGGCGAGATTATCGCCCTGGACGCCAGGGGAAAACAATGCTTTCAATGTTTGCAGGGATATCTGAAATCGATCAATATTCCACACCAGGAAAATGTCGAAACGCCCTCAGCGGTAATCTACTATATTTTCGATATTCTGTATCTGGATGGATACGACCTTAAAAAAGTACCTTTAAAAAGCAGAAAAGAATTGCTGAAGAATGTCTTTAAACCTTCCGGTAACGTCCGTCTGGTAGAACATTTTGACACCGAAGGAGAAAAAGTTTACAAAGCTGCTGTCGAAAACGGGCTGGAAGGCATGATCGCGAAAAAACAGGACAGTGTCTATGAAGCCGGTAAACGTTCGAAGACCTGGCTGAAAGTAAAAAAAGTAAACAGTGACGAATTCGTTGTCGCGGGATATACTCACGGTATTGGTAACAGGGCTAAAACATTTGGTGCATTGATACTGGGATTTTATGACGATAAAAACATCCTTCAATATGCCGGTAACGTCGGCACTGGATTTGATGCCGATCTGTTGGCTAAGCTGAAAAAGCAACTGGATATAATATCCGCGAAAAAAAGTCCCTTTGCATCTGATATCAAGCAAGCTGAGGCGGTGTGGGTTAAACCTCAACTCGTGGCCGAAATTAAATTTGCAGAATGGACACAAGATGATCGGTTGCGGGCGCCGGTGTTTTTAAGACTACGCGACGATAAACCGGCAGAGACCGTTCGTCCCACTGGAGTAATCGAAATGAAAACTAAATCACCAACCGCCCATGATTCCCCCAAAAAGAGTGTTAACAGTGATTTACTGGAACAATTAGCCAGCCCTGCAAACAACCTTGTTCTGGATGTCGAAGGACATCAGGTTTCCCTCACACACCTGGAAAAAGAACTCTGGCCGAAAAATGATGGAAAACAGGCGCTTACTAAGCGGGAACTGATCAAATACATGGTGCAGACAGCGCCTTATTTATTGCCTCACCTCAAGGATCGACCACTGTCGCTTAGCCGCTATCCTAACGGTATATACGGCGAACATTTTTTCCAGAAGCACTATCAGCCCGTACCTGAATTTGTTCAGACTGTTTCCCTTTCCTCCCACGATACGCCCTTGCAGGAATATTTGATCTGTAATAATACAGCGACGTTATTGTGGCTGGGGCAGATCGGGGATCTCGAGTTACATACCTGGTTTTCCAGAGTAACATCCGGACCGGATATAAAAGTTGTATTAAAAGCGAAGGGTAGCGCCGACTATTACGCAAATTATCCAGATTTTCTGATCTTCGATATTGACCCTTACATATATTCCGGCAAAGAAAAGTCTGGCGATGAACCGGAGTTAAACAGAAAAGCCTTTGAAAAAACATGTCAGGTGGTATTGGAACTTAAACAAATATTGGACAATATCGGGTGCCCCTCGTTCGTTAAGACGTCGGGAAAAACAGGCCTGCACGTGTTTGTGCCGATCATGCGCGAACTTGATTTTCACGGTACTCATTCGGCCGCGGAGACGATCTGCAAACTCCTCTTACAGCAACATCCCGATCAGGTTACAGTTGAATGGGCTGTCGAAAAACGCGCTGGTAAAGTTTTTCTTGATTACAATCAGAATGTACGCGGGAAAACGCTCGCTTCCATCTATTCCCCTCGTCCCAGCCCTCAGGCTAGTGTGTCTATGCCATTAAAGTGGGAAGAATTGGGTAAAGTTTATCCCACCGATTTCACTATATTAACTGTTCCTGAAAGATTGGCATATATCGGTGACCTCTGGGCCGGTATTTTGGAAAAGAAAATAGACTTGGTTAAGCTTATTTCAGGAATGGACCTGGACTCCCGGCTAGCTGACATAAAAGCAAAATATCCCGGATAATCAGGAAAAACCCCAGTTAATTAAAAATCGCTTTTATATTCGGTATGTAATATATTATTGTCTGCTTGATTTGCTAATGCCATTATACCGGACAACCAATGTGATTGGTAAAGACAAAAGCATTATCAGATTAGAGGTTTACCGGAATCTGATAAAGACGATTTTTCATTCCCTCATATCTATTGCAACTTTTTAAATGTAATAATTTTGTTATCTTTGTTGCGTTGTTTTTATAACTATTTAAACATTTTAGATATACCATATTATTGTTGGTTATTTATGCAGAATAATAACAATAAGGGAAAAAATGAAAAAATTCTTTCCGATCGCCGTTAGTATCACACTGGTCGCCGTGCTATTTTTAGTCGGAGCCTGCACCAGTAGTACAACAACTTCTACGGCAAGTTTCAAACCGGGTGATGGCGCAGTTGTAAATAGCGATAGTATCGTGACAGCAAAGATACAGACCATGCAAAAACAATCGACTGATTACTCTTGGGAATTGGATATTCTGATCCAGAGTTCGCTCGACGTAGGTAATTTACCAAATCCAACTAAAACCTCGATCGGGAATACAATTACTGTCGTTACCGACCAGGATATGTCCGGATTTAAAGTCGGCGATAATATCACGGGGCGTGTAAAATATGGTGGCGACGTCAATATTCCCGGCGGTATACGGCTGTTATTATCCGATGTCTCGAAGGTTAGCACTTATTAGAAAATATTTTTAACGGCGGCAAGTAGTTGCAGTATATATTGTTTTAAGTTAAATTGGCATTCAGTGTGTGTAGACAACCGTCGCAGAGACCGTTGCCCGCTTCATCAACTTCAGCGGCACACGTGCAAGTGCGCATTACACATTTTGGATTCTTGCAGTGCACTAAACCGTACAGATGTCCGACTTCATGCACAGCCTCGCGGATGATTCTTTCTGTGAATAAACAGGTATCCGGGAGTCCATCGGCAGTGCTTCCCATTAACCTATTGATCGAAAGTGTTGCCAAACCCGCTTTCACGTCCGCTTCACCGTAAATAAAATCATAACCAGGAGAATATAAATCCAAGTTCGTCACGGCCATCAATTTGTCATTGGACGCTTTCTTAATGCGGCGTAAACGGGATAACAGCCGCGGAGATAGATATTGGTTTCTGGTATGGTCGTAAGCATATTTTAGATCACCGATTTGATAACTAATCTCGACACCCCGGTCAAACGTTGTTTCCAGGATAGCTTTTAACGCCGTAACGTATCGGGAATCGATATTTGAAATAATTACTAAAATTATCTTTTCCATTTAATTATTCTCAGCACTGTTGCTCTCTGATCCTTCTATTATTATTATAAAGGAAACCCAAGAGGTTTATTCATTTAGTTGCATAAACAAGCATAATTCAACTATTTATGTAAAGTATGGGCTCACGTTGATAAAAAAATGAGTAAGTCAAGATATAATTCCGTTTTTAAGCAAAGTTTGTGTCGGTACGGTGAAAATTCGGATACATTCATCCTTCACAGATTTAATAAATGTCATAATTCTGTGACATCTTTCGCGAAAATGATATAACTTCGCCATCCTAATGACTGTACAATACGCTTACCGGAGTAAATGAGGAGGTATGCGTATGTCTTATTTCATTAATACAGATTGTATCAGTTGCTCAGCTTGTGAGCCGGTTTGTCCTAATCAAGCCATAAGTGAAGGCACGAACATCTTTGTCATAGACCCGGCGAAATGCACGGAATGTGTCGGCTCTTTCAAATCATCCCAATGTGCCGAAGTATGTCCCGTGGAAGCTTGCCATACTGACCCGGGCCATGCGGAAACCAAAGAAAACCTGTTGTCAAAATGGCGCGGATTGCATTCAGGGCAAACACCCGCCTCTGGTACTTATTAACACTAATTGAACCTGAATATATACTTTTAAAGGATGACGGCTCATGAATAAAGTCCTGGTCGCTTACTTCAGCACGTCCGGCAAGACCGAATCAATGGCGGAGTTTATCGCCGAGGGCGTTCGTTTTAACGGCTTGAATGCCATAGTAAAGAAAATGAGCGAAATCAAAGATCCGGCCCAGCTCGCAGGCTTCAATGGATACATATTCGGTTCACCGACATTTTCGCTGGATATTCCATGGCCGGTAAAAACCTTTTTAAAACTATTCAAAAATGGCGATTTGAACGGTAAATTGACCGGCGCGTTTGGACCCTACTTGCATGATTCATCATATCACCACGCAGATTACGCTCCAGATAAAATTTTGGACTTGTTACAAAAGGATTATAAGACTGAACGTTTTGATTTAGATGCGTTGTGCCTGCGGGAAGATATCCTTGAAACCAGAGACGGAATGAAAGCATGTCAGGATTACGGGCGGATATTCGGGGAAAAATTAAATAAGTAGTTTTCTGAAATCACAGGAGGCTAATTGTGATGGAACAAAGAACTTTCGGAAAAACCGGTGAAAAATTTTCCATCCTGAGCTTTGGCGGCCAGCGCATCGTCGATGGACACGGCTGTACAGAAGCGGAGGCGATCAAAATTGTTAATTACGCTATTGACCACGGCATCCGCTACTTCGATACTGCATGGTTGTATTCCGGAGGACAATCCGAGGAGCGTATCGGCAAAGTGGCCCGCCTCCGTCGTAGAGAGATGTGGCTAGCGACTAAGGCCCGCGCACGCGACAAAGCAGGGGCCAGGAAACAATTGGAGGAGAGCCTCCGACGCCTGCAAACCGATTACGTTGACGAATGGCGTTTTCATGATGTATTTTCATTTAATGAACTGGATCAGATAACCCAGCCGGGCGGCGCACTGGAAGCCGCGCTTCAAGCCAGGTCCGAAGGATATGTGCGGCATATAAGCATTTCCGGTCATGCAAATCCAGCTGTCCAGGTAGAAGCTCTCAACCGTTTTCCCTTTGACAGCGTATTATGCGCGCTATCGGTGATGGACCGGTTTATCCTCAGTTTTCAGGATGAATTTTTGCCGGCAGCAAAAGCCAAAGGTACGGCCGTTATTGGAATGAAGGTTCTGGGATTGGGGCGTCTTGGCACGATATATGACAAAGCCCTGCGTTACGCTTTCGCCTTGCCGGTTGACACTGTGATTGTCGGGATGGAAAGCATGGAACAATTGCAGAAGAACCTGGCTGTGGCGGAAAACTATAAACCGCTTAGTGACAGCGAACGACTCGAATTATACCGGGAAATATTACCCAAAGTTACTCCTGAAAATCTGCCTTGGAAAAGTGATAACTGGGGGCAGCCGACTGCGTGGAAAAAGCGTGAATAGCAAGAACTTGTGCAAGGAGCGAAAAGATGGGATTTAACGGGGTAAATCATCTGGCTATGGCCACCGGTGACATGGATAAAACAATTCGTTTCTGGCGGGATCTTTTGGGTATGCGATTGGTCGCCGGATTGGGAGAACCAGGTTACCGGCATTACTTCTTCGAAATTTCTAAAGACGACCTGATCGCTTTCTTCGAATGGTCCGGCGTGAAACCGGTTAAAGAAAAAGAACATGGCCGTCCGGTGACCGGGCCTTTCATTTTTGATCATGTATCTTTCGGCGTCGATGCCGAAGATGAATTGTGGACGTTGAAGGATAAACTGGAGGCCGCCGGTTTTCCTGTGTCGGATGTCATCAACCACGGCTTTATTCACTCGATCTATGCTTATGATCCTAACGGCATCCCCATTGAATTCTCGCATAACGTTCCCGGTATGGATATTCGCAACGTGCCGCAAATGCGCGATTCCGCTCCATCGAAAATTACATTGGAAGGATCAATCCCCAATAAGCGTATTTGGCCGAATGTCACCAATCCCACCGCCGATACGGAAAAAGTAGTATATCCGGGAGCTGGTAGTGAATTGTTTCAGGGTAAAAAACTGAAGAAGTAAAGGTCATTTCAAATTTTAACAAAGAAGGTCAAAGCAAAGGAGAATAAAATGGCGCATAAACAAGTGGCAACTCCAAATAAGCTGACAAAAGACCTCATTATTGAACGTTCATTTAATGCGCCGAGGGAATTGTTATGGCAAGCATGGACTAATCCGCAAATTGTGCGGTTGTGGTGGGGACCCCGATATTTCACCGCGCCTTATATTAAAATTGATCTGCGCGTAGGAGGCAGCTACTTTTATTGTATGCGCGCACCGGATGGTAAAAATTTCTGGAGTACTGGCACCTATAGAGAAATCGTTGACCCTGAGCGTCTCGTTATAACCGATTCTTTCGCAAATGAGATGGGAGAGGTGGTTTCCGCCGCTTATTACGGTTTAAGCCCGGACTTTCCGCTGGAGTCAAAAATCACCATTCATTTCGAAGAAGTGTCCCGGAAAAAGACTAAATTGAAGCTTACTTATCACGGCGTTCCTGTTACTGATTACGATAATGCCGCGTCAGGATGGAATCAGTCGCTGGATAAACTGGCTGCACAATTGCCGGATATTGATTTCGCTCAAATTTAACAAATTCAGGATTCTGTACGCCCGTCATTACATCTAAAACTGAATCAGAATCTTCTCTTTCGTTTTTATTGTATCAACTTTAATTCAATAAATATGACATATTTCTGTAACTTATTTAACAACTATTTTATGACTATTTTATTATATATATGGGAATATNNTACTTATTTGTTTATTATGGCGGGAAAATGGCTGCCACTCCGGCAGAACAGAAAAAATCGATGGATGCCTGGATGGCATGGTTTGGTAAACAGGGTAAGGCGATTGTGGATGCCGGTAATCCGACGATGCCTGGCAAACTTGTATATGCGGATGGTATCAAAAACATTACCGGTAAAAAAGTAACCGGATATAGTGTGTTTTCTGCCGCTAATATGGATGCGGCGATCGACATCGCTAAAACCAGTCCGCAAATGGATGGCGGCGAAATTGCCATCTATAGTATTATGCAGACGATGTAATTGCTCCATGTATGCCGTTGATTAGGATGCATCCGCTTTATCTGAGCTGTTGTTTCCAGGTGATCGCATTACGTTTATTTATTAATAATCGTTGGCATGATGAAAATGACATTAATCAAAATAACGCGGTGAAATCGTAGAAGGTGACAATGAGAGAAGAAATAGCTACCTTGGCCGGCGGTTGTTTCTGGTGTATGGAGGCCGTGTATAAAGAAGTAAAAGGCGTCCAGAGAGTAATTTCCGGATATACCGGCGGTAAANNCCCGGATGTTATCTCCTATCACGAAATTCTGGAGATTTTCTTTACGGTCCACGATCCCACTACCATAAACAGGCAGGGGAATGATACGGGAACCCAGTACCGTTCTGCTGTTTTTTTCCATAATGAAGCGCAGAAAATGATTGCAGAGCAAGTAATCAAGGAAATTAATGCAGCACACATCTGGAATTCGCCAATAGTTACCGAATTAAAACCATACAAAAAGTTTTTCAGTGCTGAGGATTATCATCGCGATTACTTTGAACGGAATCCTCAACAGAGTTATTGCCAGGTAATTATCGCGCCGAAAGTCGCGAAGTTTCGTAAAAAATGGGAATCCAAACTCAAAGCATAATCTTTTATAAACATTTATCCAATAAATATAAAAGGCATTAATTAAAAATAGTATCAAAAAGGAGGCACCTCAATGGCAAACGAAAAGCAAAAAAACGAAAAAAGTATGGTAAAGAAAACAACTCATTCCAACCGTCAAGCCTTAGCCAACCGTTCGTCTGATATCTTCGGCCAGCCGCTNNCATCGACGTCGTCGAAAAAGACGATAAGTTCATTGCCAAAGTTGAGCTCCCCGGTGTTCACGAGGAAGATGTCGATGTCATTATTATGGGTGACATACTGGTCGTAGAAGGTGAGAAACAGGCCGAATCCGAGGTCAAGAAGAAAGGCTATTCTTATACCGAGACTTCTTACGGCAGTTTCTCCCGTTCTATTACTATCCCATCCATTGTTAACATCGATAACATTTCAGCAAATTTTGACAAAGGTGTCCTGGAAATCGATCTGCCCAAATCAGTTGAGATCAAACCGAAGAAGGTCAATGTGACCACTAGAAAAAAAGCGAAACCTGCAGCCAAGCCCGAAAAGCCTGCCAAATAGTAGTGATTTGAACATATCGTTCATTGTTAATAAGAAGCGGGATTGTTCGTCAATCCCGCTAAATGTGCTGTAAACTAATTTATATGGAAGTAGGAAACACTTTTTACGCAAAAAACCGGAACGAATGGCGGGCATGGCTAGCCGCCAATTTTGATAAGGAAAAAGAAATATGGTTGATCTCTCCGTCTAAAGATTCCGGTAATGCGCGCGTTGAATACAACGATGCTGTCGAGGAGGCGCTCTCTTTTGGCTGGATCGACAGCACTGTCAAACCATATGATGATCAATCCTCGGCACAACGGTATACGCCGCGCAATCCCCGCAGCACTTATTCTCAAGCCAACATCGAAAGGCTGAAATGGCTGGCTAGAGAAGGTAAATTGCATCCCTCAGTGCTTCCGGTAGTTGATCGGGCTCTGAAAACGAAATTTGTCTTTCCTCCGGATATCATTCAGGCTTTAAAAAGTAATAAAAAAGCATGGCAAAATTACCGGAAATTTTCACCTTCTTATCAGCGGATACGCATTGCCTATATCGATGGTGCCCGTAAAAGGCCGCAGGAATTCAAAAAACGGTTGGAAAATTTCATTGTCAAAACCGCCCAGAATAAAATAATCGGCTACGGCGGCATCGATAAGTATTACTAGTACGTTTTCGGGCATAGGTAAACAACTCACTTTATCAGCACTCTGCTTCCTGCAAGTATATTGGTAAAGATTTATCTCTATTTATTATCTCCGCGCACGTCATAAAAAACGAAAGTCATACCACTAAGTATCCCAAAGGTAATACTGCTTTCATTTGTTCTGTGAATAATAAAAAGTTATAATAAAATGGAATAGCAAACAGTTTTATATGCAATTAGATCGGGTATCACGCACTAGTGGATGACAACTCCGCTACAATATCTTGTCATTGGCACATTAGGAAGGAACATAGTTTTTTAAGTGAATTTTCGAGCTATTCTTACCACTGGTTTATTATTAGTTGCAATTATAGTTGGATACATCTTTGTCGATCTTCGATCTCAACTTACATCGGCTAATAACCAGAGCTCTTTATTGAAGACGCAACTATCAGCAGCGAACTCTCAAATTACTTCTCTGCAAGATATTATTACGCCAGAAATGCCTACCCACAACATCGGCATAAGCACTTCTATAGTCTCTTCTGTACCGGCTCAACTTAAAAATGCCGCTGCTTTGCAAATCTCCGCATCTCAAGATAAAATAACAACAATGGTCGCAAACATCCGGATGCTACCGTTTGATAGATCCGTCGAATCGGCTTATTGGAATACCGCTTGGGCCGGTAAAGATTACGAACTTCAGCAAATTGCCCAGGCAGTCAATGTTGCGTACTATAATTCGCATGCATACATCGCGAATGAAATCGACTGTGTGGATATGGCTTGTGAAATCTGGGACATACTGCAGAAGCAGGGGATTAGATCTCTGATTGCGGCGGGTAATTTGGAAATGACCGGTGAAAATTTCGGACAATGTAATCATGCCTGGCTAATGATTCCCAACAGCACCGGGATGTATTTTGCTCTTGAAGCGACTAACGGTCAGCTTTACTTTGCTGATTCTCCCTCGCTCGTCCAATATACTGAGTGTTTTCTCTACGCTAAACCTTCGGATTTGAGAGCCGATATCGGTTCTCGCTGGTAAATTACTCTACATTTTTATTTCAACAGCGCATTTAGCTCTATACCTAATGAAACTTGAAATTCTTTTCTTTTTGTTCCCTTCTCAGTGATTTTCATTTCAATAATATTGCATTCGTTAAAATCGTCTGGCAATGCTTGTAACCGCGATTTACAAATGTCACAGATTTGTAACTTTTTTGTCCCCTATTTTATGACTTTGCCACCCTTTATCATTTAGTATTGCAAAGTAATGATATTAAAAGAGGTTTATTAGTGACCCTATCTGCAGATTACCCGTTGGTGAAAGCGCGGACATTGGTAGCAAGGAATTTGCTAGACCGGTGTGAAAGTCCAGAACCGTTCCATAAGTTTAACCAGCAGAATATGGCCGTGCAAATGGGTCTGGATTGGAAGTTAGTGCATGATTCGCTGGAGTCTCTGTGCGATGAAGGCGTCATTAAACTGGACCGACATCGCATTATCATTAATATCAGCAAACTGCAAAAGGTAAGCAGATAATTTAAATCCGGATTGAGAGGGACAATATGACATTATCAGTCAAAGATTCTCAAATAGAATACACCGGGCACGTCGTACATAAGAAAATTACATTGCAAAAAAATAAATTCACAATTCTATTAGTAGATGATGAAGAGCGTATCCTCTATTTTCTTAAAACAAAGCTGAAATCATTGGGTTATGAGGTGATCACCGCGAATAACGGGGTGGAAGCGCTCGAACAGATTCATGGACAGGAACCTGATCTGGTAATTCTCGATGTGATTATGCCTAAAATGGATGGTTTTCAAACGCTGAAAGAATTACGCACTATTTCCTTTGTTCCTGTGATTATGCTTAGCGCGATGGGCGATGACTCTAATCGAATAAAAGGTCTGGGATTAGGCGCGGATGATTATTTACCTAAACCTTTTAATCCCAACGAACTTGTTGCCCGCATCGAGGCGCTAAAAAGAAGGTTGAGTTTATCGGAAAGGAAGGAAATTCCCCACGAATTGGTGATAAACGATGTTAACATTAATTTGAATGAACACCGCATTGCTGTGCGTGGGAAAGAAGTGAAATTAACCAGAGTAGAATGGTTATTATTGAACGAACTAGCCATAAATGCGGGACATCTGATGGTTTATTATGATCTATTAGCCCGGGTTTGGGGACCCGAATATCGCGATGATGTGCAAATATTGCGCACATGGATCAGCCGCTTGCGTCAGAAAATAGAACTGGAACCCGCCAATCCTCGGATAATCAGCACCGTTCCCAAAACGGGGTATATTTTCAACACACGTTAACACCACAATAACGCGGAACAAATTAAGTTCATAACTTTAACTTCCAATTCCCTTTATAATTCACGCTCCGGTACAAATTTTAACGCAAATCCGTTCATACAAAAGCGTTTACCTGTTGGCTTTGGTCCGTCATCAAACACATGGCCGAGGTGAGAACCGCACCGGGCACATAAAACTTCCGTCCTTACCATACCAAAGCTTTTATCCTGTTGCTCCACTACGTTTAGCGTGGAAACCGGATCGTAAAAGCTTGGCCATCCGGTTCCTGATTCAAATTTCGTGGAACTGCGGAAAAGATCAGTTCCGCAGCGCACGCATTTGAAAATACCGGCTTCATGTACATTGTCAAAAGTAGCGCTCCCCGGCGCTTCCGTGCCATTCTTTGTAGTTATTTCATACTGTTTTTTACTCATTAGTTTTTTCCATTCTGCGTCAGGTTTTTCAACCTTATCTACCATTGAGATTTTATTTTCTTTTACATCGTAAATCTTTATTGAAGTCATCTTTCTCCTCCTTTTACCTGTATCAACCAAAATATTTAAACCGCCGCCTGTAACTGTCTCGTCCACGATATCAGGTTACTAAGTAACAAAGTAATCAAGTCCCTGGTTTTAACATCGGTCAAATTTCCTTTCTCATCGAATTTTTGTGCCGCCAGCGTCACGAATATCTCCGGTTTGTTCACCGGATGCATGTTAAGAAAAACGCATGACTGTCGCAAGTGATATTGCGCTCGGGCACCGCCTAGCATCCCGGTCGAAGCGCTCATAATCGCAAAAGGTTTATTATCGAATGGATTATCGCCGGA
>PMMG01000159.1 GCA_003162335.1 Dehalococcoidia bacterium | reverse complement strand
CCGGTATTCCAGCATACTTTTGATGGTAGCTTCATAAAATCTTAAACTTAGTCTTAAAGTTCTCATTTAGCCACCCTGAATTACCAGTTTTTTAATCGCCGCCCGCCACATTAACCTGGTCATACCGTAAAGAACTAACATCCAGGCAAATTGCTGTAAAATGCTATACAGGCAATCAAGCGGCGCCATTGTGCCCAGATAAATAGATATCGGCACAAAGTACATTAACCGGAGCGGTAGAAAATACGAGATCGTGACAAGAATAGGCGGGAAAAACCACAGCGGAATGTATCTGCCGGAGAACAACCGGTTCAGTATCCAGACGATAGTGCTCTGCCAACCGCGCATATACCAGAAAGCGACTAATCCCAGGGCATAATTCATCTGAAACATAATAACGATAGCATTAATTAAAGTGACCAGGAACAGTAAAAAATTGAATATAGACGGGAGCTCAATCCCAACAAAAATCACTCCGATTACTAATATCGGCAATAATTGAAAAAGGAAGCTAAACATGTTTTGCCCAAGCATGTTACAAAATGTATAGGTCTGGAAATTCACCGGCTTCACCAGATCCATGCCAATCTGCCCATTCCGTATCCGGTCGTTCATATTGAAAATAACATCGACCGTCAGCAGCGTACCAATCATGGAGCTGATCACCACATAAGTGGTCATTTCCCGCAGTGTTACCACACCTGAGCCGGTAGTAACCGGGCCGGCCGTAAGCAAAGCTTTCCAAACAGCCAACTGTACCAAAAGAATTACCAGATTGCGGAATGTCCCGACAAAATACTCCACCCGATAGGCTAGTCCGTTATTGAATGATATTTGGATAAATTTTAAGTACTTCTTCATTTTAATTAATCAAAAGACCATTTAATTTCTAGCCGCATACATCTTGCGAATGACATCCTCGATCGGGGTGACGGTGATGCTGATATCCTTGGTCTCTACTTTTTCCACCAGCCACCTCACAACCGTGGAAGAATTGATTTTCACGCTGTCGTATTTGATCGTAATTTTATTATTGTCGTAGATTATTTTGTCCACCCCCATTGATTTCAGTTCGGACGTATCATCGATTCTCCCCAGCAGATCGGCGACAATGGTTTCCTCGGTGCCGTATCTTCTTTTTAAGGTATTCAAATTGCCGTCGTACATGATTTTACCGGAATTGACAACCATCACCCGCGAACTCAACCGCTCGATATCGGACATATCATGAGTGGCCAGAATAATAGTTGTATTTCGCGATTTATTGACCTCCCTGATAAATTCCCTGATTCGTTCTTTCACCACCACATCCAACCCGATCGTCGGTTCATCCAGGTATAAAATATCCGGATTGTGCAATAAGGCGCAGCTGATATCCGCCCGCATCCTTTGCCCCAGGCTGAGCTGCCTGACCGGAGTGTGGTAAAACTTATCCAGACCAAGGATGTCAGAAAAGATTTTCAGGTTTTCCAGATATTGCTGCTCCGGGACATCGTAGATGTAGCGCATCAGACTGAGTGTTTCCGAGACCGGAATATCCCACCACAATTGCGTGCGCTGCCCGAAAACCACTCCGATCCTTTTGGCATTCAACTCACGGTGCTTGTAAGGCTCGATCCCGTTAACATCGATTTTGCCGCTGGAGGGAACCAGAATGCCGATCAGCATCTTGATCGTCGTCGATTTGCCGGCGCCGTTCGGCCCGATGTACCCGACAATTTCCCCTTTTTCAATGGAGAATGAGACGCCGTCGACAGCTTTAACCGTCTTGAATTGACGATTAAACAGGTCTTTGAATGCCCCCGTTAATCCTTCCCTGCCCTTGCGCTGGTGGTATTCTTTATAGAGATTATCAACTTTAATGATCGGCATTTTTCACCCCGACATTCCCAAATTGCATGAGGAATAAGAAAGTTCGATAATATCATAAGTGAAATTAGTTGTCAATGTTGATGATGGATTGATTATTATCGTTCGAATGTTATTTTTCTCCGCGCAAAGCTGTGGCATCTTGTGAGCTCCTCACTCCAATCTCTCCCAAGTTAACCATGGGAGAGAAGATTCCTCTTATTACCTCGTTTTAAGTGATAATGTAATATTTATATCACATTTAGTGATAAATATATTACTTCTTCCTGTGTTTGTCAAGGAGTTAAAATCAAATAATTATTTAACTGTCCCACTACGTCTCTCTGTTTCCCAATTTGGATTCAGTGTCATATAATAGAAAGCATGATACAGAACATGGTGGTGCTGATGTTAATCTGCACCCTCGTAGGTTTGTTGGGTTCGCTGACGGGACTGGGCGGCGCCAGTATCATTACGCCCTTGCTGGTTTTAGCCGGTGTGCCGGTTAAGGAGGCCATTGCTTCGGCGATGGTGGCTATCATTGCCACTTCCAGCGGGTCCGCCTCCTCTTATGTCAAGGCGCGTATCGCCAACGTTAATATCGCCATGTTCCTGGAGATGTTTACGATTACAGGCGCGATCATCGGCGCGACCATTACCACCGTTATTTCCCCGGTTTTACTTTATTTCTTTTTCGCTGCCTTTTTATCCACTTCGTTCCTGCGGATACGCCATATCCGGAAGGAATTCGTGCCTTCGGAGAAACAGGACCGGGTCTCACGCTGGCTTAACCTGCAGGGCAGCTACTATGATGAAGCACATCAGAAGACCGTCACCTATAAGGCCAACCACGCTTTGTGGGGCGGCGCAGGCATGTTCATCGCCGGGATCGCAGCCGGTATGCTGGGCATCGGCGCCGGCGCTTTCAAAGTCACCGTGCACGAAAACATCCTCCACCTCCCGCCCAAGGTCTCCTCGACTACCAGCAACTTCATCATCGGGATGACCGCATTAGCAGCGGTGAGTGTCTATCTGTTCTCCGGACTATTGAACCTGACCTTGATGGCGCCGATTGCCGCCGGAACCACGGTCGGCGCAATTGTAGGTGGCAGATTACTGAACAGGATTCACGACCGCTGGCTGCAGGTACTGTTTTTCGCGATCGTGATATACCTGATCATTACTATGTTATACAAAGGGATCATTTCGTTATGAAACCGCCGCAGAAACCGGACGGACAATCGAAGATGGAGAATGCCATCAGCTACCTGCTGATCGGCGGTGTTTTATTGTGCCTGGTATTACTGGTCGCCGGGATGGTATTGTTCTGGCATCAACAGGGCGGCGTGTCTGTTTCACAAGACCAGTCTGTTTTTGTGCGCGGTCATGACTTCTTCAGCTTTATCTACGACCAGGTAACCGGCCGCGGCGTTCAAAGCCTGCCATTACGGCTGATCACGCTCGGTGTAATCGTATTGTTGCTGACGCCATATGTTCGTGTAATTCTGTCGGCGGTATTTTTTACACGTGAGAAGAACTTCAAATATATGATGATCACGATTTTTGTATTGATCATCCTGACGATCAGCCTGACCTTGCACTAAAAAAGGACTTCATGCATCTGGTATAATTACTATGTGACTATTCACAGGCACCGTTTTGGCAACGTCAATTAATATTAAAATATTACCGCGCAGTATTTCTCTCTAATTATCGCGGACTCACTACGGTCTTTAATAGCACAGGAAAAATTTTAAATGGAGACAAAGTGTTAGAAATATCACTAAACAGCAAACTACAGGATGTCGTAAACGAGATTGCCGATGTTTCGGGCTATATGTGGGAACGCGGCTGGGCCGAACGGAACGCCGGTAATTTCACCGTCGACGTGACTACTTTATTACCAGCCGACATGAAACTGGGGAACCAATTTCTATCAGTAGCGATGCCTATTTCACAACCGGAACTGGCAGGCCGAAGTTTTATCGTCAAGGTCACCGGCGCAGCTATGCGTAATGTGGCCAAACAACCGAAAAAACATCTGCTGTTAATCACCATCGCACACGATCTGAAAGGTTATCACGTGCTATGGGGCGGAGAAGGGACTGCCAGCAAACCTACTTCGGAGTTTATCTCACACCTCAAAATTCATCAATATATCCGTCAGAACGATATGCCGTTGACCACTTTCCTGCACACCCATCCGCCGTATTTGATCGCCCTTTCACAGATTGAAAAATACCTGCATGAGAATATCATCAACCATCTGCTGATCACGATGCACCCTGAGGTAAAAATAGTTATTCCGGACGGCGTCGGCGTAGCGCCTTACCGCTGTCCCGGCAGCGAAGAACTGGCAGACGTGACGGTCGCCACATTGAAGAAACATCATGTCATTTTATGGGAAAAACACGGCTGCGCCGCGGTTGCCGCCGACATTGCCGAAGCCTTCGATTACATCGATATCATGGAGAAATCAGCGAAATTATTCTTCATCTGTAAGAGCTCCGGTTACCTGCCGCAAGGTATAAGCGACGAGCAGTTGGACGAAATCAGAGGTAAGTTTCAAATCAAGTAACAATTAAATTAGTCGTCCCATTCAGTTAAAAATAGTCTCATTATTTCAATGGTGCCTGCCCGAATTATACCGGGCAGGCATTCTGTTATTCATCTGTAATTCATAAAAGTTTAACGGTCATTTCATCTTGACATGATAAACTGGAATCAGTAAGTCGAAAAATAGTGAACATCAGTTCATATTACTGCAAAACACTCGGGAAAGGTGCGGGTGGTGAAAGGGGGGAAAATAAAATGTTAAACTGGAAAATTAAATCCTGTCCGCGCTGCGGGGGAGATTTATTTATTGACCGCGATATCGACGGCTGGTTTGTGCAATGTTTACAGTGCAGCCACCGTAAAGAACTCAGGAACCTATCGAACCAACTGGTGCCGGTGCGCGTTAAGCCGGCGCCAAACGAAGACTGGAGCAAACAAAGAGGCGATTAGCAACTCACGACACAGGTTTTAGCAGGGCAGCCTTGTTACCTGGTTGTCGGGCGCCACATTTCATTTCAGATTATTAATCCTTCAGCTGAAGGAATAAAGATGCTATCCCCACATAACACGAAAAGAAAGAAATAACCGGCTAAGGATAGGGATGGGCATCCCGCATATAATCGTGGTCCGGACGCTCCAGGATAAAGGTGCTGGTAAAATCGGCATACGGTTCCAGAAATGGATATTTATCCCATTTCGCCCACGGCGGTTTAGTGTATTTCGGGGGCGCATCGATGACCGCGTGTTTCCAACTATTGAAGTCTTCGTACCACAGCTCCGTCAAACGCACCCACTCGACAGGATAACGTCCAGGCATGTTGCAGGCCCGCGAGCTGAAATAAGCGATCAATCCCGGCTGCTGCAATGTTTCTTTAACGTGGGTATTAAGGAACCAGTCCTCGCCTTCTTCGCGCGAGACTCCCTTCGGGTACTTCATCACGGTATACCAACGGATGATCGATTTCTCGTCGGCACAGTATTTCCCGCCGAGGAAAATATCCGTCGGCGGTGTGAAAACGCTGAAGGCCACGCGCTGTGGTACACCCGGTTTTACTTCCCGCCATTTGATCGGCTGTTTGGCCCAGGGAGCTTGCCATGTAAATCCCAGCACACGGTCGGTGCGGCCCGGCGCATGCTTCAAAGGTTCCAGTTCTTCCAGTTCAGCGGCGCTGCGGAACCAGACTTCGGTAACGCGCATATTATAATAGCCGTAGTTTAAAACCTCCGGGATAACTGGAATCGGACGGTAGCTGATAAACCGCACCTGCAGGCCGATGTCCTTGGCCATTACTTCCGGCGCGTGGTAGCGTAATAGCCAGCGTTCAAACGCCGGCAGTTCATTCGGTAAGTCCGCCGAGTGCAACATGAATACTGATTTGATCAAGCGATGCTCCTTTTTTAACGGGCATGTTCTGTCTCGCGAAAGGCACAATCAGGGAATGAGCTAGTCAGCGGTGACCGAAAGATATGATTTCTTGCCTTCGACGATCCAGCCCAGGGCGATTTCTATGTTGCCATCGTTCCGGGTGGAGAGGCATTTCTTTTCCACAATGCCGCCGTAGCGCTTGTGCACTTCCCAGCCGGAGGCTACCTCACTGTAACGCTGCTGCGCACTGGCGTCATTGAATCTCCCATTGGAAATAACGACCAGTTTTGGATGAATAACATCAAAGAGTTCTTTACAAAAACCGGCTTCCAAACCATGGTGTGACGCCATAAACACATCGGTACCTTCAATTGTTTCCTTAAAACGCTTCTGCCCCAGCAGTTCCTGCCAGGATTCACGGTCATTGTCACCGGGTAAAATGACTTTGGAATTCGCATATTCGATGACGGTCACACTGCTGTGATAGTTAATATTCGAGTTGTTACTCAGGGTCGGCATGAAGACCTGGATAATCGCGCCGCCGTTATTCTGCACGTGCAGCGGGCTCTCGTGGGCGGAGATATCCTCATTGTAGCGGTTACTGATCTCGATGTACTTATCTACCAGTTCGCGATCTTCAAGCCGGTTGCCGGAATGGATCTCCTTTTGTGTCAGGTGCTTGGGACGCGAAAGGATCTGCGGATTCAATGTATCAAAATTCATGATATCGCGGATGTGATCGCCGTGAGGGTGCGTGATGATCACTTCGTCCAGTTGGTTGACATTCATGCGGTTTTTCAAGAAGAACAGCGGGCTGAACGCAGCCAAACCGGTCTCGTAAGCGCCTGTGCCCAGGTCCTGGACAATATGCTTGCCGTTTGGCGTTTTAATGTAGGCGGCGTTACCGACCTGAACATCCCACAATCTTAAATAAAGCATCACCACGTTCCATATGTACTAGAGGCGACTCTGAAATATGAGCAGCCTGTTATCGAGATAATATCACTAAATCACAAAAAATGGAATAGGCGGAGATTGTCAGCAGGGGAGAACCGGAATATCGACGGCACCAGGATGGTGCTGATTTGCTGTCTGCCGCCGGAATGATTCGTTTCGTGTAGATTTTCAAATTTTTCGACCTTTTTATTACTTTTCGTGCGTAAGGCGGTCAAAATCAGCGAAAAAACAGCCACGATTCGTTTCGGGAAGTTTTTTTTCGTTTTCAGATACTTGCAAGTTAAATTGGCGGCGCATTTGCACAAAATTATCAATATACGAATCAATAAATTTCCTAAATGTGTGATAGGAATCCCCATACAAGTGAAATTTGTTGGCATACCAATTAGTAAATAACCTGGAGATTTCGTCAATGGCGCGCCGGTTATCAAGGTCATGGCGAAGGGTATTCAACAACTTGACGTACAGGAAGGCTACCTGAGGTTCAACATTTCCCTGAGCCATCATCTGTCTAAACATATCCATTTCAGCAGGGCCAAGGCTGAATGAATATATACCGTGTTTGCGGGCATTCTGATTACCTTGCTGACCGCCGCGCTGTCTTTTCATTTCTCATTCCTCAACTATACCAGTTTAATAAAATAGAACATATGTACTAATGAGATGGTAACAGAAAAGAAATTGAGGAGTCAATGGGAAAATGGCACGGGAGGCAAGCGATCACCGGCAGGTTCCACGAATCACGCAATTAGTGGAGAAAACAATTGTTCATCTCCGGAGCCCCAGACAGAATACATGTTTTGTGCCGATTCTGAAATACCAGTTTTAACGAGGCAACTAATGAGCAGCAAATGAGAACCGCATATAAAATATAAAAGCACAAAGCAATATAAGCTGTAAATCGATTGCGGCCGTTTATTTTAAGTCCGATTGCCCAACTTACCCAATTCATGCATTACCACAATAGGAGGATCGGGTGATTGTCTTATTTTTGATTGCATTATAAACTTAACAATGAAGAAGTTGAACATCTCTTCACACCAAAGAAGAAGCACTCGGACCATCCCCGGACCGGGTGTTTTTTCTTTTATAGTTTACATGGCCTGATAAGATGTTAAGAATGCTAGGAAGGAGTAATAGACTTAATTTATATGAGTTTGATTGGTTTTAAACTAACACCTTGCCAATTATTTTCTATGATTATTTTAGCAAAACGATGGGATATTAATATTTCTCTGAATCTAGCGCCACCAAACCATTCGAAAGTCAATTGACAATCAATTTCTTTAATTAAACCGTCACGTTTAAGATGCATATATCCTCTTCGCAAATAAGCGTATTTAGGAGTGCCACAAGTCAGGCAGCATTCTGGATCAATTTTATCATCATCCGAAAGGGCTGATTGCGCAATATTAGGGAATAAGACTTGAGAGATTACTTTAGAATGATCATTAGTCGAATTTACTATCACGGGCCATATCTCATAACCCTGAATTCTATTTTTTTGTAATTCGGTTAATACGTGCTGGCCACAGAATAGAGAATATGTCCAAAAAACAGACATAAAATCATGTTCAACTAAATTTGGCTCTTTTACCAAACGAATAGGTACTTTTTGACGATTTCCAGCGCCGCATCTCGGGCAGCCAATCTCATAAGTACTCTGAATAAACTTTCTATAGTTCTTAGGTTGAGGGTATCCGCCCTCGAATGCAGGCATCAGTCGTACCCATTCAGCATCGAGTATCTCTTCTTTTGTAAAAATTGTATTATACCAATCGAATCCATTCTTTTCTCTAGTCAGCGCCATTATCTGCGGCCAATGAGAATCAGATTCAGCGATATCAAAATTAATAGTATATCCTCTTGGAAGTGCATTTTTTTTATATTCAATTTTAAGAGAATTCAAGATGTCATCTATATTGTCTTTTTTACTAAATGAAATTCTATGCCAAACTTCCATGTATTTCTCCCGTAAGATTTAATCATTGCCACGGATGCAAGTATTGATTAACGGCATCAAGATAATCTGGGTCTTCTGAATAAATTTTTTGAGCTGCATTCCAAATATCGGGTATTGTAGCAGTATTTGTGTTCAATACACTACTTGAATTTGAGTATGGTATTTCTTCTCGCCAAGCATTCGTATACGGCACATAATCCGTATGAGTCAAAGGTGTACAAGGGTTTTCGTCTGGATTAAGTCCAGCTTCATTCAACTGCGTGGTGAAGCATACTGGAACTAAATGATGCGTTTCAAACCCCGGGGTTTTCACCTCATCATAGGTTCCAATTTCCCTTCCAGCCACCACTCCACTTCCCAAATCAATTGGTTGATTTAAAATCGCGTTCCCGATAATATTGAAAGCTTGACCAAAGCAAGCTCCTGCCGCCGCATTAGTTGCGCAAGCTAGAGGCGAAAACCCTTCCAGCGCAGGACGTTCTTCAACCGTATTAACCGCGATTTTCGTGGCCGTATAACTGACGGCCCCGCCAATGGCGCCGGTTATAACCGGCGCAAAGGCTGCTATTGCCGGAGCAGCCGCCACTACCAACGCAGGGACTGCAATTGAAACAGCCACAACCGCAGCTACGGCAAGCACTACCGTTGCTACTTTGAACGCAGTCCTCCAGCTAAAATGTCCCGTCGGGTCCGTGCGATTTAACGGGTTGTTCTGACAATAGGAGTATCGGTTCAGCGTCTGTGGATTATTAAGGTACTGGCCCGTAGCGTCCGGACTGATAAACCTGCCGATCTGCGGGTCGTAGTAACGGGCATTANNCGCTGGCCGGTGAATTCCTTGGTGGTATTGACTGAGCCTGTCCAGGTCAAGCCGAACGGGAAATACGAAATCGTACTGTCTACAGTGCCAGTGGACGTAGACATGACGGAGGTGCTACCCAAACTGTCAGGATGAACATACTTCAATGTGGTACCGGTGTTCTACGCCACCAGTTGCCCACCCAGATAGTAGGAGGTGGTGANNATTCTCTCTCAATCTCTCCTTAAAAAGGAGAGAGGATGGCATTTATTTCACCGCAGCAGGTTTAACTTACGCTGCCCAAACTATCCGGATGAACATACTTTCTGTAGCTGAAAGCTGACTGCTGAGAGCTTTATGGATTTGTTAAGGTGCTAATTTGGGTAATTTTGAAAACTTCGAGGATGTGTTCAAAGTTCGCTTTGGTCGTTTATATCGTTTCACCCTTATAATTTATAATATTAAAGTTCTATCATTGATATCCAATTTTCAGTTTTTCTTTAACGAACTTTTTTGTTAACGGGTCACGAATAAAAGCCGAGTTAAATGGTGAATTCAAAAAAGGGATAATATCCTGATCATAATTTGCGATTGTATTCGTGTCGAAAATATGTGTATTGTCGGGGTTGTCTACATAAATACTTGCTTCTTTACCAGAAAAAAATCGCCAACCACTATCGTTTGCGTCACTCGGTTTTTCACGATACATGTAACCCACTTTTTCCCCGAGAACAGTGATTTCATCTGTGGCAAAACAATAACCAATCTTCGGAGTTAGCCTCTTTATTTGACTAGCGTTTAGCTTGAACTTTTTATCCATTTACCCTTCACTCATCTATTTTCTCAAAATATTCTATTATCTTATGGTCGTCCACTTTTTGTGCAATTTCTAAAGGAGAATGCCCATAATTATTTTTTTTATTTCGGTCGGCTCCCGCCTTTAACAATATGCGAATAATCTCTCCTCCGCGTTTGGAATTAATTACAGCTCGAAATAAAGGTGTACTACCCAAAGAGTCTTGAAGATCGATGTTTGCCTTCTTGGCGATTAGTAATTTTATTGTGTTTGGAAGATAAGATTGAGCGGCAAAATGTAATGCGCTCCATCCTTTATCATCCTGAGCATTTACATCAGCTCCGTTTTCTATCAGTAATTTAGCGATTTCTTCCTGTCTAAAAATGATAGCTTCCATCAGGGATGTTTGATTGGCTTTGAATTTTTCATTTACAATCTGGTTATCAGCCGTAATTAATTCCTTTAAACGCAGGATATCTCCGTTTCGAATAATGTTAGGCAAATCTGTAGTCAACTGATCAATTCCCTCCATAAAATACATCGGGAGGAGCTTCATATTTGTGACTCATGTTGGAAAGAGGGTCCTCAATTTGGTAAAAGTCAGGATTATTCATATAGTCATTAAAATCTAACTGGCTCATATTTAAACCCTCTGCCCATGACTTAAATTTATAAAACTCATATCCATACTTATGTCCAATCTGATAATCTCCTTCAATTATATCGCCTCTTGGATCTAAAAAGTTACCATCCATTGTTTGAGTGTTAGCCTTAATTGCATCTATTGTGGATACTCTTAAGTATGGTCTGTATAATGTTTCGCCAGCATCTGCGGTATTACTAGTCGCAGCTTCTACTCCGCTACCAGCACTTGCTGCTCCGATTGCCATCGTTGCAGCCGTAAATACAATAGTACCGGTAAGATGCCCTGCGCCTTCAGGAGTAGTTACGTCATAATAGTCCTTGATACCATTAATTATCTGAGTTGGAGAGGCAGAAGGAGTCATAAAATCTTGGATACTTTTTTCATCGGTGGCTAACTGATATATGGGTTTGATAGTATAATTATACAATTCCACAGGTAGGGAACTAGATACGATAGCGCCAATAGTTGATTCGCCAACCCCTTTAAAAAATTTGCCTACATATGACCAGTTCGGCCAATGGCCCGTCGGGTCAGTGCGATTTAACGGATCCTTAAGGTCCTGACCCTGTACAACTATTTACATTTATTTTGAAGTGATTGATTACAAAATAAAGTACTATAGTAGTTTCAATCTCTCTACGTTTACTCTGAATTACTCCTATACATTTGCTCCGAATAACTCCTCAAAGTACCTATGTCTGCGGCCTGCGGAAGTACTTCTGGCTGCGACCTCCAGCCTAAAATGGAGAGAGGATGGTATTTATTCCGCCGCAGCAGGTTGAACTTACATTGCCCAGGTTGTCCTGGTGGACGTTCTTCTGCAGCTGACAGCTGATTGCTGACAGCTATAAGCTTTATGAATTTGTTAAGGTGCTAAGGGAGAGGTTTGAAAATCATAAACCCACTAGGTCTTCCTCATTAATGTTAAAGACTTTTAGTATGTCTGCTATAAGTTTCTCTGAATTAAAATCGGACTTTGATTTTTCACCTATCACTCTGATTGACCTTATAATATTATCAACGAATAACAACCGCTTTTTGGTATAATCAGCAGTGTAAAATTTGTCAAAATCTGTTCTCAGTCTTATATCGGCTTCTCTTGTTTTTCTTTTGATAAGCTTCCGTTCTTTAAAAAAACCAGCTTCAAAAAGCCCTCTCTTAGGATCAATAATTATCGGTATTATTCCGATGTAAGCAAATTCAGATCCATAATCATTATTCTCGAGCGGTTTGAGTAATTCATCTGACTCTCGCAATAATTGTCCGAAGTCATGACCTATCTTCTCATCTAATTCTCCAGTAATGAAAATCCTCACTCGCATCTCCTTTAGGTTAACTAATATCACCATTCACTATTGTTATACGGAGGAAACTGTCCGCAAGAATCGAAATAGTCAAGTATTTGGTCATGTTGCCGTTACCATCGGTGCCTGTCAGTACGTTGCCGTAGGTATCATAGGTTGTGTACGTACTGATGGAATTGGAGGCATCCTTCATCTGCTGCACGCGAGTCACCATGCCCCTGGTTGGCGGCGTAGTTAATGATGTATTATTCCGGTTGTTTAGCATCAGTTTATCCACGCTTTTGATCATACACTATGACGAGATGGTATGATGTCCAGGGGGATCATTGTCCAGCCATGAGCATGATTATTTGATACCTTTTAGCTTTTCGATCAAATAACATAGGATGTTCGCCATTTCATAAAGATACTTGCTTCATATATAATGATTATATAAAGTGTTTAGGAATGCCTTCAAGTTAATAAATCCGTAGCTGGGGGAATATAGTCAAATCCGACCGCACAGTGTCAAGAATTACCAGCCACCGGCACCGGAGGCTATATTAACTGCTGCCATGAGGTAACAAGTAGTACCGCTGGGCGGGTCACCCCAATTTTTCCACTTGCCTTTATCGATACGCTCTTGAAGATTGAGGCCAAATTAGCGCTTGCGATTTTCTGTGGCCATACCAATAGCTTGGTTAAGGTTATTATTCGCCATATTTGAGCTTAATTTGTAGTGAAACTGACCTCATTTCCCCAAGTCCACCCATTCAAACTGTCATAAGTAAAAGCCCGATAGTAATAAGTAGTCCCGCTAGTAAGTGTCAACGTACTCCCCCAAGGTTGGCTTGCTCCATTATAATAAGTTTTCGGACTAGCTAAGTTAACTGAGAAAGACCCAGTTGAAAACGGAGTATAAGTCACTGTGGTACCGTAATAATAACCAAGCTCTGTAAGGTCTCTTGAACCAATTGTACCACCACACTCACATGTATCTCCCCTGTAATAGAGCGGGTAAGGCATCGTCCACCCATATTGCAATCCGAAAAACGTAAGGTCTGTTGAGCTTATTGTACCGGTACACATTAGATCACTCATCATCTGCCACGGGTTAGATAATGAATACCAAGGCTTCTCATACCAACGCCATAAATCATAGCCACCAGTGCCGACATGAGTGTCAAAAGCTCCGGAAGGAGTTGAGGGATGGGATGTTGTGTCGATAACAAACCCTCTTATTAAATCACTACCATTGGTAATACGAGCATTAAGAATAGCACTCGTGGCGGTTATGGTAGCGGCTGCATCAGTTATTACCGGCGTCTGTGCGCCAGTAGTAAATATTTGATCACTGCCAAATATCGTGCCGTTACCTTGAACTTCCGCTGCATAATGATAAGTAGTATTCGGACTTAATTGTCCGGCAGGAGTATTACTGCTAAAAGTGCCTGCAGCGGTCATATTTTGAGCTGCAGTTGCATTACCGTATGAATTGGTTGGACCCCATTCAAAGGAAACCTGTACGTTATTCGCGCTACCCAATCCATTTAAATTGCCGTTCAACGTGGCCCAATCTGGGGCAATATTGGTTGGGGCGTTTGTCAAAACTGATAATGCGGGAGTATATGTAGTTCTAAGAGTAATTTGTGTGGAACCTTGATAGGCTCCTACCACGGCCAAACCGCTCAAAGGGGCAGTTTGGTCTATTTTCGGTGAGCATAATTGGTCATCATAGTGATTCAACCAATGGACAGCTACTTGGTTACCAAAATTAAGGGTGCTTATATTATAGAACGCGCAATCTCTGGGTGAATTGATATCGTTGTTCACATTTTTATCTTGAAAACCACCCTCATAAACAATAAGAGGTACAAGGCCCAGGGGTTCCCAATGGAGAATACCATAGTCCGATTCATTACCTGTATTTAGATCCTTGAACTTTGTCCAATATATGTCTGTATTCTGATCGTAAGTAATCCAACTGTGACATATATCTTGTGGAGTAACGTTCATGGTGCCGAATCTGCATGCATCACCCTGAGTCGGTAAATACCAATCAGATGCAGTCCACCAAGAGTTCCCAGTTTGAGCCCATTCTAACACCGGCTGTATCAAACCCTGCGTGAGTGATTGTAAGCCATTCCAAAAATATTTAGTCCAATTGGTATTACTGGGCGGACCTAGAGGCACCACGTAATTTACACTGAAATCTGTAAGAGAAAGGCCCTGCGCCATTCCAGTTGGTCCATTCCAATCATTAGCTTGTTCTATAAAACTATTGGGATATGCAGCCTGAATACTAAAAGGTAGGATACTGCTGACGTTTTTCATTTCTACCGTTGGAGTCGTTATCGAACTCTCGGCTGATGAAGTCGATTTTGTTAATGGCGTGCTTACATTTACCACAGTTAATAACAACACTTTGTCATTTAAAATATCATAGCCATTTGGTTTAGGAATGACTAAGCAGCCTGAGGGGAAGCAGTAAACCCGATTAGCCGTAAGAGTTCTACCGTCGGGTAGATGCACAATACTACATTGGGAATCTATAGTTTTCAATTGCAAATTCCCATCGGGGCCATAAACTTCTGTTACTCCATTATTAAGTTGATAAATTGTAGATTCAGGTTGTAGCGTAAATCCAGGTTGATTAGGATCAAAAGTGAAAGAACTGTCAATCTTGACGTAATCGACACTTGCGGCTTTTACTAGTGGAATTGCTGAGACAAAGGTTAATGAAATAATCAATAGCGTAATGACTAATTTTAGCGCAAGTTTATACATCGAAATGTCCTCCTTGTGGTGTAAATCTCCTAACTGATAGCATTATTGCATCATTAATTTTCAATAGGGTATTCAGTTATATCACCTGTCATAGGCGAAATTTTACCGATTTTATCCCCCTGGAGTTCAGTAAACCACAAGTTACCATCGGGGCCAGTTGTAATGCCCAGCACACCACTGCCAACAGTTGGAATTTCATACTCCGTAATGTCACCAGTCGTCGGAGAGATTTTACCGATTTTATTCCCTTTATTTTCAGTGAACCACAAATTACCGTCAGAGCAAGAAGTAACATCGCTTATTCCAGCTTGGCTAGAAGGAACATTATATTGGGAAATACTGCCTGTTATTGGAGAGATTTTACCGATTTTATTTCCTTCGTACTCGGTAAACCACAAGTAACCATCTGGACCAACACAAATACTTACTGGGAGAGTGCCGAGAATATCACTAGTAGGAATGTGGTAATCGGTGATAACTCCAGTCGGAGAGATATTACTAATCGCATTACCATAATAAGCAGTGAACCACATGTTACCATCTGGACCGGCAACAATGACGTTAGGCATTGATCTACCAGAAGATAAGCCATATTCATTGATATTACCTGTCACCGGAGAGATTTTACCAATTTTATTCCCATTGAATTCAGTAAACCAAAGGTTGCCATTAGGTCCGACAGTTATGCTATGGATAACGTCCAATAATTTAGGGAGGGTGTTGCCCCCATAACCAGGAACAATATATTTGGTAATTTCTCCCGTAGACGGAGAGATTTTACCGATTTTATTACCAGTACTAACGAACCACATGTTATTATCAGGACCCATTTCAATGGAATGGGCTGCAATCCCCGTTGAACTCGGGTTCGCGGTGATTGTCGTATTTACAATTGTTACAGAGGTAGAAGTATTAACAGGGGTCGAGGTATTAATTGTAGAGTTTGCTATTTCGCTGGATGTGCATGCCACAACGAACAACGTAACCGCTAACAAGACAGGAATTATTATAACCGAAGGTCGATTATATCCAATATTCATAACGTCATCTCCGCAATAACCGCCAACACTATTAAACAAGAGGTAGTACTCACTTCCATAAAGCACTATTAGCTTTCTTTGCAAGCTGGAACTAGTCTTTATTTGAATTAAGTTCTTTCCTGAATCAAGGTCAAAAGACTATTCCAGATAATTTACTCTGCAAATATTTTTTCATAATAGATCGAAAAACAAGTTACTGAATAATATAATAAATAATTTTAAAAAATCAAGAGGTAATGTCCTAATTTTGGTTAAGGAAACTTTATATTTACCTTAAAGTTTTGTTAAATGTTTCTCTATATATAAAGGAACGAGTAACCTATCAGTACCTTTACCGCCATAATATTCTCTCCATTAACGACTAAACAAACACTATAACGAGATGGTGTTCTAATAGGCTTAAAAAACTATTTTTTGACAAGTCAGCGGTATATCAGTATCATTTAATGGTTATGGCTGTAAATTCTGTAATCGAAGTGGAACACCTGCGCAAGACTTATAAATCTGCCGTAGCCGTTGATGACGTCTCATTTCAGGTAAATAATGGGGAAATCTTCGGGTTGCTCGGTCCCAACGGAGCGGGAAAAACAACAACAGTAGAATGTCTTCAAGGGCTGAGGCATCCTGATTCAGGAAAAATCAGTGTGTTGGGTCTTGACCCGATAAAAGATGCATCAAATCTGAAAAAACAAATAGGGTCCCAGTTGCAGGAATCGGCGCTGCCCGACAGGATCAAAGTGTGGGAAGCCCTTGACCTGTTTGCCGCAACCACTAATGCTATTAACTGGGCAACGCTAATTGAGCAATGGGGACTAAAAGAAAAACGCAATGCTGCTTTTGGTACGCTATCCGGTGGGCAACGTCAACGCCTTTTAATAGCTCTGGCACTCGTAAATAATCCGAAAGTAGTATTCCTCGATGAGATGACCACCGGCCTCGACCCGGCCGCCCGCCGCGTGACCTGGGAACTTATCCGGGCAATCCGCGACCGCGGTACCACGGTTATCCTCGTCACCCACTTTATGGACGAAGCCGAAATACTCTGTGACAGGTTGGCTATCATGAACCAGGGTAAAATCGCGGCTATGGGCACGTCACAGAGTCTGATTACTACCTATGCCGGGCTTATTAAGGTTATGTTTAGTTCTGAACAGACGGACCTGGATTGGTTAAAAGCTGTCTCTCATGTCCACAATTACTCCCGCCAGGGACATAAAATCGAAGTTCAAGGAGACGGCCCTGTTTTAGCTTTAGTCGCTTCGGAATTGGTGAAACGCGGTATCGTACCGGTTGATCTGCGTAAAGAACAACCGACATTGGAAGATGTTTTTCTGAAAATCACCGGACTGAGCGGAGTCGAATAGTAACATGAAATCTTTACTAAAATTGACCTGGGTCGAATTAAAGTTATTTTTCCGTGAACCACTTACGATGGTTTTCACATTCGCATTGCCTGTGGTCTTTTTATTGGTATTGGGCGGTGTGTTTGGTAATAAACCGGACACCAGCACGCTCCATATCTACCGCGGCGTCGGCGCTGTAAATTACTATAATCCAGCCTATATTGCGCTGGTGCTTGCTTCAATTGGCATAGTCACTATGCCCGTCCATCTAGCGGCATACAGGGAAAGGCGGGTATTAAAACGATTTCATGCATCGTCGTTGTCGCTCCGGGATGTAATCGGATCCCAGATTCTGGTTGCTTTTGGGCTTGCAATCATCAGCAGTATTTTATTGACTATTGTCTCGTTTATCGTTTACAAATCAGACGCCCCTAAAATGTGGTATTTGTTAATACCTGCATTCATATTAGGAACACTTTGCTTCACATCACTGGGCGTGCTTCTGGGCGCCATCCTTCCGAACACACGCGCAGCACAAGGGGTAGGGCTGATGCTGTTTTTTGTGATGATGATGGTGGGTGGGGCCGGGCCACCCCGCGAGGTACTCGGCTCGGTCATGCGTTACGTTGGAGACGCCACGCCAATATGGTATGTAATTGAACTGATACAGGACCCATGGCTCGGCTTTGGCTGGCAGGTCCATGCTTCGCTGATTGTCGGTGGCATTACAATTGCCGCTACAGCTTTGACGGTTAAATATTTTAAGTGGGATTGATCCAATTAAACCATAATCCATCTTGCTAATGATGGATTATTCCGGTTGTTTAGCATCAGTTTATCCACGCTTTTGATCATACACTATGACGAGATCGTGATTTAAAGAAATCATGTTCCTTAATTAACATGTGCCTTTTAAATTTCATTCACAAACGGTTCATGTTGTGTTCATGTGTGGAAGCTATACTGATAAGTGCAGCAATTATGGTAAGTTGATTATCACCATAATTTCTTTCGATTCGATTATAAGTTCCGCGACTTTTTTGTGTACGGCTACAAAGCAGAAAATGATGTCACAAGAATTATGAGAAGAGTTGAAATAAATGGAACTGATTAGAACGCATTTGAAATGGACTGACATTATTGCAATTTCTTTCAGTGTGTTCGCCCTTTTGCTAACAACTGGTTGCCGGGAGGCTGTAACAGCTACAACTATCTTGACGGCCACAACCACAACGGCCCCTGGTAAAATAGATGTGCTGACATATCATTATGATAATCTACGGGATGGGGCTGACACGGATGAGACGATATTAACCCCGCAAAATGTAAACGCAACCACTTTCGGTAAAATTTTCAGCACACTTGTTGATGGCGATGTTTATGCTCAACCTCTTTATAAGGCTAATCTCTTGATGCCCGATGGCACAATTCATGACGTGATGTATGTAGCCACTGCCCATGATAGTTTTTATGCTATTGACGCAAACAATGGGGAAGTTTTATGGCATGACAGCTTTATTAGTCCGAGTAACGGTGTAATACCAGTGCCATCAGCCGATACTAACAGCACTGATATTGCTCCTGAAGTGGGTATCATTGGAACCCCCGTTATTGATGCGAGCACAGCGACCATCTACCTGGTCTCCAAAGTTAAAATAACTAATAACAACACTTATGCTCAGTATCTTCATGCGATTGACCTGGCTTCCGGTAAAGAGAAATTTAACGGACCGGAACTGATAGCGGCAAGCATAACAAATCCCGATGGAACAGTCATTTCGTTTGATCCATTACTGGGGAACCAGCGTTCAGCATTGCTGCTTTTGGACGGGGCTGTATATATTGCCTGGGCATCACATGGAGATAACGGAGATTATCACGGTTGGGTAATGAGCTATAGTGTTCATGATGTAAGCCAGCAACTTGGGGTATTGATAACGACCCCAAATGGCTCATATGGCGGTATCTGGATGGCAGGTGGCGGCCTTTCTTCGAATAGCAATTATATCTTTGCAGCGATAGCTAACGGCAGCTTTAATCTTTCAACTCAAGATTACAGCGATTCAGTGCTCAAATTGTCACCGAGCACGCTAAAAATAATCGACTCTTTCTCAGCCTACAATTATACGGTGCTAAATAACAATGATGACGATTTTGGCTCAGCCGAACCTCTGCTCATTCAGTCTGGTTCGACATCGCTGGTGATAACTGCCGACAAAAAAGGGGTTATTTACGTTTTGAACCAGAATAAGTTAGGAGGCTTTAGCAAAAATAAGAACGATGATATTCAAGAGATAACAACGGATAATAATCCCATCATGAACAATATGGCCTATTTTAATGGTAAATTATACGTTGGAGCGAATAATATGCCGCTTGAGTCTTTTGAGCTATTAGACGGTAAATTCAGTCAAAATCCGGTTTCTGCAACTCAAAATATATTTGGGAACGGGGGCGAAGATGGGCAAGGTGCAAATCCGGTAATTTCCTCCGATGGCACTGACGATGGAATCGTTTGGGCACTGGACAATACAAATATTGGAAGTGCGCCATCTATCCTCCATGCCTATGATGCAAACGATCTCAGTCACGAATTATATAATAGTGCGCAGGTGCCAGGGGATGCCGCAGGTAATGCAGTTGTGTTCAGTTCTCCACTGGTTGTTAATGGAAGGGTTATAGTACCGGGAGAAAATGCCGTTGCGGTATATGGTATAAGGTAGCGGACAGTTTTTTAAAACCTCTAAGTGTTAATCCCTCGTATGATAATCGGCTTAAGCGGTCTATCCAGGATCGAATTATAAAGTCCATTGTTACAGCCATTAAAAAACGTTACCGCTTCCTTACCCAAGCTGATGTTGTCCAACGCACAATACATAGTAGAGTGGTATTAAAGGAACCCGTCCCGGTCAAACCGAACAAAAAATAGGAAATGGAGCTGATCGCGTTGCCCGTGGAAGCAGACATGGTAGAAGTGCTGCCCAGGCTATCCTGGTGGACATACTTAATAGCTGAAATCTGCTTGCTGACAGCTAGCTTTATCAAGGTGGGAAGGGGCTAATTTTGGGAGTTTGGGATTTCATAACAAATACTTGATCAATGATTTACTTATATACCAGAACGAATAAATAATCACCTTTATTTTTCGTTTCATAAGATTTAACAAAGCTGCTTGCACATTTTACAATATTTATCTGTCGTATATATATGATTTCTTTACAATATAATACGCTGCCTGTTTGTTGTCAAGAGGATATAATGAAATGATTCTTTGCAGTTAAAATAATTTCTCCATTCTGTTGAATTGGAGTTATCCTTGTGGTATTATTCTGCTTGATATTGGTAGAAATTCGGGGTCAAACATGGCATATTCCCGCATCAAGCACATTACTGTTCCCGGGCTGCGCCTCCATCTCCGGCGGGGTGAGCCGGACATGCTCTGGGTAAACGGCGAAAACCTGTTGATACTGAATGAAACTGCGTCCGATTTCATCGAAGCGTTCATCGAGGTGATGGCGAATTATCCGGAAGAGCTGGATAACCGCCGTTTCAAAGAGGAACTGATAGCCCGTATGCAGCAGAAATACCCGCGCGCTCCCGCTGCTGTCCTGTTGAACGACTTTGATAACATCTACGGCAGCTTACTGGAGATCGGCAGCGGCAGTTGTCCCGTATCCGATGTGAAGCTGGACACCCGCGCGGTGAACCCGCAAAAATGGACGGCCCCGCCGCGCATGGATCTGGCCTTGACCTACCGCTGCAACAACAACTGTTATTTCTGTTACACCGGCGGCCCCCAGAAAGTGACCGAACTGGATACCGCCAGCTGGAAACAGATCCTGGACAAGCTCTGGGATAACGGCGTCCCACAGGTCGTGTTTACCGGCGGCGAACCCACCTTGCGCGAAGATCTGGTGGAACTTGTCGACCACGCCAAAGAATTTGTCACCGGCCTGATCACCAACGGCCGGAAATTGCCGGACCTCGCTGCCGACTTGAAGAAAGTAGACCTCGATTACATTCAGGTCAGCCTGGAAGCAAACACGCCGCAGATCCACGACCACATGGTCAGGGTTGAGGGCGCCTGGCAAGAAACCGTTGCGGGCATCACCGCGGCCTTAAACAGCGGCCTGGAAGTCATCACCAATACCACATTGACCAAAGACAATATCGACACTTTCTCCGAGACGATCGCATTCGGCGCGAGCCTCGGATTAAAAACAATGGCCAGTAACACTTTGCTCTGCAGCGGACGAGGAACCTGCAGCCGTCAGAATGAGGGCGTGCCCTTCGACCAGTTGAAAATCGCGATCAAAAAAGCCCAGGAAACCGCGCACAAAGCCGGAATCCGTCTGGAATGGTATTCCCCCACCTGTTATAAGCAATTTAACCCGATCGAATTCGGCTTAGGACCCAAGTCCTGCTCGGCAGCGCAATACAATATGACGATCGAACCGGACGGCGCGGTGATACCGTGTCAATCCTGGCTGAAGGAAAAAACGGGGAATATTTTGAGAGAGTCCTGGGAACAGATCTGGAACAATCCCATCAACGTCGATTTACGTAATAAAAAATACCTGAAAGACCGGGAGGAATGCCGGGAATGCGAATACTTAGCAGAATGCTGCGGTGGCTGTCCGTTGGAATATGCGCATTAATTATCGCCTGTCTGGCGGCAACGCCGGCGCTTGCTGATACCGGCACCTACAGAATCACCGATTATACGGTAAAGCTGGAACCGCAAAGCAACGGCACGGTGAGGATCACTGTTTCGCAGGATTGGAAGGTCACCGGCGGTAATATTCCCTGGATCACTGTCGGCCTGCCGAATTCTCACTTTAATATCGAAAGCGAAAACGGCGCGGTAAAAACCATCAGTGCGGATAACTCCGGTGGTTTCAACGGTGTGCGCATCGACCTCGATAAAACCTACCTGCCCGGACAGACCTTCAATATCAAATTTACGGTGCTGCAAGGCAATCTGCTGGAAAGATTACCCGAGCAAAATCAATGGCGCATCGCCTACACCCCCGGCTGGTACGACAATTGCTACATCGACCACATGCAGATAACCATGGTTTCACCGGTCGATGTGAATTCCTACTCTTCGATCGTACCGCTGCCCACTTCCACCGCCGGAAACGTGTTCACCTGGGATAAAACCAATCTGAGTCCGGGAACACATACGACCGTCCTGGTAGAAAGCCCTGACGGCAGCTTCCTGACCGCGCCTGCCACCACCATCGGCGGTTCAACAACCGGCGCTCCCGGGATTTCGGCAACTCTAATTGTGGTCATGGTCCTGGCGGGAATTTTTATCATGGTGATAATCTGGGCAGGTATCCGCGCCAAGCAAAAACGCGATGAGGCCAACACGATTCTTATTCAGGAAACCGAAAAAGAAATGGCGGCTGACCCGGCCAAGAAAGAACAGGCCGAAAAAGGGTTCGAAACATACGTTGACAAACAGGGCCTCACTCCGGATGCCGAAGGCAGATATTACGACCGCGGGTACGGTAACTATATCACCCCCGTAATCTGGGCTGCGGTGATTAACAGAAACGCGAACCGACCCAACCTGCCGCCCACAGCTTTTGGCGGCGGCCACAGCTGTGCTTGTGCTTGTGTCTCCTGCGCCTGTGCCTGCGCCTGCGCTTGTGCCGGAGGCGGTGCGGCGGGCTGCACGAAAAAAGGCTTTCACCGCTGTCAGGAATGCGACCAGTCGGCTAAATTCCACGCAGATTAACTGCTGTTTCCTATTATTGACCGTGCAATCTGAAATCGCTGCCAGGATCACTAGCGGATAGCAATAGTTTTATTTCGGTCCAATTCTGCTATCGTTATGTAAACTTTTATTTAATCATTCCGTTCGTTAGGTTCGGCTTTTTTAGTGCCCCAGAGATTTTTTCAGAGTTCCGTCGATCCAGCAGCGGGCGCCGTACAGACTCAACCTACTCGGGCCGCCCATTCCCATCCATAACCCATGGATTTGCCCGTGATAGCCTTTAAGCCACGGCTGCATCAGAACATAAGTTACCGGCTGCAGCAAAGAAATAACATAATGCTGCCGGGCGACGCGCTCGTTGGCGTCTTTGCATACCTGCTTGAGCTCGTCTTCGGTTGTTGCCGCCAGGGCTTTCGGATAGAAAGCATCCATTACCGGGTCGTGGACGCCCAACCAGTTCGGTTCATGATCCGAATGAAAACGGTTGATAGCCCCCAGCGGGGAATAGTTATGACCAAGCGGCCCATATTCACGCCAGACCAGCTCATGCTGCATATCGATTTCCACGAATTTAAGCATGGGCGTGTGTTCCATCGGCTTGATCTCCATATCGATCCCGACAACGGCAAAGTAAGCCTGGATGATGGGCAGCAGTTTCATATCCCACTCGATATCAGCAACGATATTAGTTTTAAATCCGTGCGGATAACCGGCGTCCGCCAGCAGTTTTTTGGCCTGCTCAGGGTTATATGCATACTCATCTTTCAACGCTTGCGGCCATATTTCATAGGGGAAACCCCACCCTTTCATGTCTCTGGATGTCACCACGGAGGGATAGGGGTCAACCGTGCCGTGATAATAATCCCGGGCAATGGCCTTTAAATCAATCGCCAGCTGCATGGCTTTGCGGACGCGGATATCACTAAAAGGCGGTTTGTTATTGGCCGGCTGCAGGGTCAATGCCTGCGGACGAGGGTTCATCAACAGCACGATCTCCGGATTCGTTTTCTGTACGGCCAGGGCATGCTCAGCTTTTACGCCCGTCATCAAATCGATCTTTCCGGCGCGCATTGCTGCCATGGCTTCCGCGTCGTCAGGCATGATCAGATATTGAATACCATCCACGTAAGGTACCTTGTTCTGCGGATAACGCTCGTCAAAACCCCAATAATCCGGATTTTTCACAAGCGTAGCATGACTTTCTTCGACAAAATTTTTCAGGATAAACGGTCCCGTGCCGATGGCATGATGCCAATCGTTGAGGTCTCCCCATTTTTTTACTGCGTCCGGACTTTCCAGACACGGCCCCTGTCCCACACCGTGGACGCTCTCCATGATCGATTCAGGATTGGTGATCTTGAGCTTAAATACCACCGTATACTTATCCGCGGCAGTTACCGATATCAGGTCTTTAGAACTGATGTCCTGACGGAACGGACTGGGCCTGGTAAAACCACCGCCCAGTGCATACATGCGATTATAGTGAAATACCACGTCGTCAGCTACGAACTCACGCCCGTTAGCCGGCGGAATATTCTGCCAGTGGATACCTTTACGTAGATGGATAACATGCGTACCAGGTTCCGGGAATTCCCAGCTTTCGGCCAGTTGGCCTTTCATGTATTTGGCGGGATGCCAGGGAGTTCTATAGTCCCACACCGCCGGATCCAAAGTCCAATCATCAGAAACCAGCCTTTCCATCCACCCGCCGTAAATGCTGGTCAGTTTCTCACTTAACCACGGGTCAAAACTGGTAAGATTTCTGGTTGCCCGGATCATTATTTCGCCGCCATACTGCGGTTCACCCAGTTTATCCCACCACCTGTGACCGGTAGTTTCTACGTTCTTTTTCAAGTTAGCTCCTTAAAATTCATCATCGATTATCCACATTGATTCGTAATGATTTCCGTACTGAATGTTGCCCGGTTATAAAAACTATAATATGCGATACTATCCCGGTTGTAAAGAAAAACTACCGCTTATCCTTAACAAAACGAAACAAAAGAGAATACTGCCAATTAACGTGAACCGTAGGTTTCAATATTTGCGCCAATTTTTCTATTTACATACTAAAGGGCTGGAACTGCGACTGTTGATTTTACCAATGTCAATTTATTGAACGGCGCAACTACAACACTGACCGTTGTTTACCACTATTAATAATGTTATCATTACAGACAACCAGGCGGCTTATCAATCACCGGTAAACGACTGACGATCAAGCTGAAATATCAATTTTCAATGTTTATATTTTAATCTTAGATCAAAACGCGTTTGTTTTCGGGGACAACGCAACCGCTTTTCTGATTACATATCGTAAATCATCAGGCGTGAACGGTTTCGCCAGGAATAGATTCGTCCGCATGTTTAAGAAATTCCTGACATCCAGGCTCATCACATCACCGGTAGTAAAGATTATTTTACGCTCCTGACCGGGATGCTGCTGGCATAGATATTCATAGAATTGCATACCGTTCATCGCCGGGGTTCTGATGTCGCTGAGATAGAAATCATATTCCTTCTTGCTGATCATTTCTTTGGCAACAAGTCCGTTACAAGCTACATCTACTTCAAATCCTTCCGCAGTCAGGACCTTTTCGGATATTCGGATAATTATCGGCTCGTCGTCAATTGCCAAAATTTTCTTTTTTCTCACATCAATTTTCATTTCAGTTTTTCCTTACTTTAGTGATCACCGAGGGGTAATTCAATAATAAATGCTACTCCCCGGACATCCTGATTCTGTGCATATATCTTGCCGCCCTGTTTGGTAACAATTCCATAGCAAATACTAAGTCCCAATCCTGTACCTTTACCTACTTCTTTTGTGGTGAAGAAAGGGTCAAAAATGCGGTTCAGGATTTCCGGCGGAATCTGCGGGCCGCTGTTGGCAAATGAAATTCTGATAATCCCGGCAAGCGCTTCGGTGGTGACCGTTATCGTTTTTTTCTGATGTGAGTCTGCCATTGCCTGCTCTGCATTGAGAATAATATTCAGAAACACTTGCTGCATCTGAAAACAGTCTATGGCGATATTCCGGATATCAGCCAAATGGGTAATCACCTCGATGTTTTGCATGCTATGTTCATGAGCACGCAGCCTCAGCACTTCGCCGATCGCAGTATTCAGATTAGTTGGTTCTGAGGTTAGCGTGTGACTGCGGGCAAAAGACAATAGATTTTTTACGATCCCAGCAGCACGCAGGCCCTCACTGTTTATAGACTGAATATCGGCTCTTATGTCTTCGGGGATACCGCTCTCCAACAATAATTGCGATAATCCAACTACCCCAGTCAGCGGGTTATTGAGTTCGTGCGCGATGCCGGCGGCCATTTCACCCACAGAAGCCAGCCGGTCGGTCAGATATAACCTCTCCTGTAATGCCCGCTCCCCGGTGATATCGCGCAGCATGACCAGGACTTCATTCTTCTGTGTGCTGATGATACTGGCAGTTAAAACCATTGCGAGCGCACTCCCGGTTAGTCTGAACTCGAGTTGTTGGGACTCTCCACTGGCGAAAACTTGAGAAATCGCCTCAATCAAGTGAGGGTGAGGGATTATTTCTCCGATTTCTCTACCCGCTGCAAATCCTTCGGATAATTTAAAAGTGCGCTCAAAAGCTTTATTTACGATAATAATACGAAGATCCTGTCCCACTACAGCCACAGCATTAGGAGTACTTCCCAGCACCCGGTCGGTGAGCGCTTTCTGTTCTCTGATCTGCAATTCCGATTTTCTGCGCTCGGTTATATCGCGCAGGATCAGCAATATACCGACTATCTTGTCTTGTTTGCGGATAGCTACTCCATTAACTTCCACGTAACCAGGTTCATGGTTTTTCTTCATTAGCTCATACTGATATGTGACCACCCGCTTACTTGTGATTATTTCCGCCAATTTTACGGTGGCAGCAGCCAGGTTGTTTGCATCCATTACAAGATTCATATCTTTGAGGTTTTTCCCGATCAGTTCTTTCCGTTCATAGCCTGCAATGTCGGTAACCCGACCGTTAATATCCAACACCGTGCCGTCACCGTCCATCAGAATAATGATGTCGTTTACAGATTCGAAAATGGTCCGGTATTTCTCCTCCGATTCCTTTAAAGCTTCTTCTGCCAGTACGCGTTCCGTGATATCGTTGTAAACGATCACAATTTCACCACTGGGCAATTTGTAAACCCAGTTATCACGCCATCTACCGGTAGCCCGCTCGTCTTTACGTTCACCCGATGGAAAATATTCGGAAATTCCAGTCTGCCAGACTTTCTGGAATACCTTGAAAAAATAGAAGTCTTTCGCCCCGGGTAAAACCTCGGTTATTCTTTTACCTATAATGTCTTTGCGGCTAATCCCTTCCATTTTTTCCGCTGCGCTGTTCACATCGACAAAAATAAAATCCTCTCCATCATCGACTGCCGTATAAATGAAAACTCCGCTGGTAATGGTATTTACAAGTTCGTGATATCTGGTTTCACTTTCTTTTAAATCGTTTTCGGCTTTCTTATACTCGGTTATGTCACGATAGAGAACCTGGAACTGTGTCTTTCCGTCCCAAAGCACTTCCGATCTGGTAACCTGTATACGCCTGACAGCGCCGTCCTTTCGATAAATATCCATTTCCAATTTATCCGGCTCAGGTTCCCCGCGCAAAGCTTTCTCCCTGCGCTGCAGATAGCGTTTATACTCCTCAGGCGGAAAGAGTTTATCCGGCTTAACCATGTCGATTTCAGCAGTGTTTTTATATCCATGGATATCCAGGTATACTTGATTTGCGTATAAAGTATTCCACCCGGCATCAACAATACGGACGCCAATAGGCGATTTATCCAGCGAGTTGCGGAAGTTTTCCTCCGATGCTTTTAGTGCTTCTTCTGTTTGTTTACGCTCGGTGATATCCCTGGCAACACCAAGGAAATAAAGGGGGTTGCCGTTTTCATCTCGTACGATACTACCGGTGCCGTTATGCCAGCGCCACCCGCCTGATGCATGACGCACGCGATATTCACAATTGCCGCTCATCCGGTACCCGGGCAGTAAACTGATCCGAACTTCCTCATCAATAATATGCCTGTCATCAGGATGAACTAATGAAATAAACGGTTGCCCCGCAATTTCCGCCGGTTCGTATCCGAGCATCGTTTTGATAGATGGGGAAACATATATATATTTGTTTGCAGAGTCGATTGTAAAAATCAGGTCGCGCGTATTCTCTACGATCAGACGGTATTTTTCTTCGTTCTCTTTTAATTTATTTTCTGCCTGCTTCCGTTTGATCACATTGACAAATTGGCTGGCGATCGTTTGTATCCGCTCCATATCGCAACCGGTTAAAGGTTCATGCCTGGCAATATCCAGCAATCCGATGGACTCGCCGTCACTGACCAGCGGAACACTAATCACCGAACGCAGTCCCATAATCCTGACCACTGTTGGAAGAAACTTATGCAGGGTTTTATCATCGGTGTATTCTGTACCCATTTGCTGAATAACAAAAGAGTCATTGTTCACCTGTGCTTTCCCTGTTTTTAAAATTTCACGGTAAACACCGTCTTCCTTAAGTTGAAAACGTATTGCTGACATTTTGATGTGGTACAATTTTTCAATCGCATTTACCATTTTGGACGGGAATTTAAAATTTGCAGCTTCCAGATATTGTTTGTCTTCACTGAGAAAATAAGTAATTGCGGCAAAACCGCCGTAGAGTTTCATTATCTCGTCAGACACAGCATCAATAATTTCCTTGAGACTGAGACCGCGGTTCGCTGCCTCATTAATTGAGTTGATTAATTGGATTTCAGATGTTTTTTGATGGATTTCGCTGTCTGTTTTCTTACGCTCGGTAATATCGCGAAAAAGCACCGAATCACCGATTAACTTGCCGTTTTTTCGCAAAGGAAAGGTATTTATTTCAACGGTTATCAATTCCCGGTTCTTTTTAAGCAATTCGACTTCATACGGAGGAACGGGTATATTGGCCATGCTTTTCAAAAAGTTGGTAATCATTAAAACAAGGCTTTTCGGGGGCACCATGCCGGTAAGATTCCTGAAGTTTTTCCCGGCTATTTCGTCTCTGGTATAGCCGCCGATCTCCAGTAATCTATTGTTGAAATCTACTATTTTGCCTTTCTTGTCAATGATAAGAATACAATCGTTAACAGATTCAAAGACGGCTTTGTATAATCCTTCCGCTTTAATATCAATAAACTCATCATCAATTTGACGCTGAGCCGCAAGCGCTTCTAATTGCGCGATGCGCTGTCTCGCCGCATTAAGTTCTTCGGAAGCTTTTATATTAGTATTGTCTGACCCGTTCATTTTTATCTCTGAAAAAGGAATCGGAGAGTTGTAGTTTTTACACGCCAATAAAACCTGAAGTACTAAGGTAATACCATCGATTCAGTTTTCTATCCCAGTCACGAGAAGACGCTTTGAACGCCACCTTACACGTACTATGTTCATTGTGAAACAAAAATCAATCTGGTATAAGTAATAAAAGGATAATTTTTTCGGGCCATAAGTACCGTTAATGAAACAAAACAACCAATGAATTGCGATGTTGGCTAATATATCACATCCCTTCATACTTGTTAACCTGTTCATCCATTGTTTATACTGATAGAAATATCGCCACCGTTTATAAAAAAGCCTGAAGAGAGCGTCAATAAAAAAATTATAGCCATTTTATGCGGACACGAACTCCGCCAGCTGATTGCGATAATGGAACAAATAATCAATGCCGTTGAATAATGTCAATTGGAATAGCCTGTGCCTTTGTTCGAACTCGATTTCACTTTTAAATGATTTTGATCATCATATCAAGGGTAATCTGGAATTTGCCTGAAAAGGGGAACGAAATGTTTGATACTCAAATGAAAGCGTCCTGGGGTTGGAGAGGTGTTCTAGGTTTTATCAACCCCGCAGTTGTTTTGTCACGCGGAGCGGAATATGCTTACAGATTGGGTCTTGAGGGTGTGGGAATGATGGAAGTCACGCTGGGACTTGTCCGGGTGACTGACGATAACATGGGTAAAGTCCTTCCCGGGCTTGCCAGCGCTGCGAAGACACTGGCCGACCAGGGCGCGCAGTTCGTTTGCCTGGGAGGGCCGCCCTCAACACTGGTGGATGGGATTGACCATAATCTGCAGTTTAAAAAACGTCTGGAAGAGATTACCGGAGTACCTTCAACCACCTCGCTTTTGGCTACAATTAATGGATTCAATTCCCTTGCAATAAAAAAAATTATTATTATCGAGCCGGGTGCCAGTGACGGTCAGGATATCTGGGTAAAACGTATGAAAGGATACTTCGAAGAAAACGGTTTTACTGTGGTCAACACTAAAAGCGCCCGTTCGAAAACGACCACGCTCGGAAAAGCGAAATTACCGATGAATATGCCGTATGATTTAGCCCGAGAAGCAATACTCGAAACGCCTGAGGCAGAAGGAATATACATTGCCTGCAGTGTGTGGGGCGGTCCGCCCGTTATACAATGTCTGGAAGCCGAATTTGGCAAGCCGGTTATCATCGACGATGCCAACTATATCTGGGCAGGGTTGAAAGCACTTAATATCAAGTTGCCGGTGAAAGGTCTGGGCCGGCTTTTTGAAACCCTATAGGCGAATGGACAACAGGATCGTTTATTCACAAAATACTTAAAAGCTGCTATTCAATTATGTAAACTAACGGCAAAAGGAATAGAAGCTTTACCTGCTTACCACTTTTTGCTGCGGGGACTGGTGTTATAGATATTAATCCACGGGTAGATCAAGAATAGTGGGCCAAACCACCATGACACTTCACCGCCCTATCTTATTTTCTACAGGCGCAAAATAACCACTAAATACCATCACAGGAATACCATTTTTAGATATTTCGAGACTGCTCCCACATTTTGAACAATTTTGTCTTGGCGGGTTAGTGAGGGCATAGCCGAAATAGCTGGTTCTGCATTTGGGACATTTACCTATTAACTCATTCATTTTTTCTCCTTACTATCCAGGGAAAATAATCCCCGGTATTCATAATTAGATATCAAGAATAGATTTTCATTGTACCCCGCGAATAATTACAAAGGCATAAACTCCAAGGGAAAAATATACCAAATGCATTACAACTTGATAGGGGTTTATTCAATACTCAACATCACTGACGGACGGAGGTTGACGAATAAAACAAAGACGCCTCATACCGGGAAAATCCAGCCGAGTGCTCCGATTCCAACACCCTGCTTTTCCATTAATTCAGGCATTTAAATGAAGCAAGCATCTATATGAAAGAACATTCCTTGTCAAGAACCTAGCAGACGCAATACGAAACCCATACTAAAATACCCGGCAAAAGCTATGAACAAACATTTAACCAAATTACCCGAGAGGGATAAAAAAACCCAACGACTTGGTGAAAACCTGGCAGCTCCAAGCGTAACCGTTACCGGTAGATGCACAGGATTGGGTACTGCTGAAACGACAAAAACAGTTGCCGATCCATATTTTTTTATCCATGCGACTGCTTTGTTATATGCCTTTGCACTGATTCTGGCAAAAAGACTTTCCGAGATATTCCGGCTGCCGTAACCGATCATGAAGGATAAAAATTGTCCTATTGTCGCGCCAAAAGCTGCCGTTATTCCTACCCAGACAGGTGCAACTACCCCCCATTTTCCTGCTAACACACCTGGAAGAGTTAAAATCACCAGTAAATATGGAATTGGAACGAAAACGCCGGTCGGACTACAGGCGACCACACTGATAACCAGAACTCCAACCAAACTATAATGATTAACGATATTAAGTACGTCAATATTTTTCCGGAATACTAAAGATATACCCACCAGTAAAATTAATACCATCAGAACCAGGATAGCTATCCATTTTTCTTTTTTTGATAGTATGAATTTTGGTTTTTCGTCCTTGCTGACGGTATCCGGTTCGAACATAATTAAACCTGCTTGCAATTATTTAATAAAACCACATTATAGAAGTTGCATCGGATTGAAGCAACGTTAATTATAGCAAGTAATCGAGCTAATAAGAAATCCCAAAGAATCCGATGTGCTTCAGCTGTGCTTCAGCAAAATACCTCAACGTTACCGGAATAAGCTGCCCTGGCGTTATCCAACTCAAAGAAGGATAGTTAATTATATGTTAATAACCAGTGCAATAAATAGACTGCAAAATGAGGCTAAAGTTTGGAATTAAAGCACGGAAATCAAAAACGCCCATCTCTTCCTTCAATTGTCCAGGAAGACCTTCGGCGAAAAGCTATCAAGGCCGTTATGGATAGTAAAAAACAAGTAGAGATAGTAGACATACTGCATGTGAAGCGCCAGGCTTACCCATAAAAAGATAATTGGCTCCAGCTATAATTCAGGTTATATATTGCCATATTACAACTGGAGCCAATTCTTAGTCCTTTGGTCGTCTTAATTTAATTCATAAATTCATTCAACATCAAGGAGTCGCAACAGTTATGATTACAGGCGGGCTACTTACGCCGGATAATGCTGCCGTAATATTGGCAGTGCCAACCGCTACGCCGGTAGCTAAACCCGTTGAAGATATGGTAGCGCCAGTACTATTGGAACTGGCCCAGGTGACCTGAGAAGTAATGACCGCAGTTG
>PMMG01000011.1 GCA_003162335.1 Dehalococcoidia bacterium | reverse complement strand
TAACAATTGCATGACATTTAAATTTAATAGTTTTTTGCAGCTATAGATTTAGGGCTGGATTGCTTTATTTAAACCACGGACTGACCATTTTCAATGTTCCCTTGCCGTTGGGATCCGGTACAGAAAATATTTTGACATCAATGCCGTAAATTTCATTGAGCGTATCCTCTGTAATCACTTCGTCTGCTTTTCCAATAGCCACAAATTTACCGTTATTCATCATTGCCGCCATGTTCGGAAACAGCAGCGCTTGATTAGGATTATGTGTTGTCATTACCATGGAAATTCCCTGGTCGGCTAATTTGTTAATTATTTTTAGACAAAGTGCCTGGTTTTTAAAATCAAGATGCGAAGTTGGTTCGTCGAACAAAATAACCTGCGGTTCCTGTGCCAGTGTCCGGGCAATAAGGATAAGCTGTCTTTCCCCACCGCTGATTTCGGTATATGGTTTGTCCTTAAGATGAAGCATACCCACTTTGGAAAGAGCTACCTCGGCAAGTTCCTTGTCGTTGGCCGAAGGGGACGCAAACCTTCCGAGATAGGGAGTGCGTCCCATGCTGACGACCTCCAGCACCGAAAACGGGAAGGAAGCAGCGTGTTCCTGATAAAGAAATCCAATGTTCCTGGCCAGTTCGATCACGTCAAATTTAGTGATGTCTTTCCCATTCAAGATGATGTTCCCCGTTTTAAGCTTGAGAGCCCCGCTGAGACAACGCAGCAAAGTGGTTTTGCCGCAGCCGTTTGGACCAAGAATGCTCAGCACTTCTCCCTGCGCAATTTCGAGGTTTAATCCGCTGAACACCTCATGCTCGCCGTAACTGAAAGCTCCATTCTGCAGTTGGATTTTCGTCTCCACTACTTCCAACCACCTTTTGTTTTTCGCAGCAGATAGGCAAAAAACGGCGCACCGATGACGCCGGTGAGTATCCCGATGGGTATTTCCTGGGCAGTCGATGTTCGGGCGATATCATCGACTATAAGCAGGAAAACCGCCCCTAATACCATCGATGTCGGAAGTAATACCCGATGATTTGGGCCGACAAACATCCGTCCTACATGGGGTATTATCAGTCCCACCCAACCGACGATGCCGCACACAGAAACCGCAGAGGCTGTAATGATAGTAGTGCAAATAATAATAAATGCTTTAAACGATTCGGTTTTAACACCCATTGAGCGTGCTTCGTCATCGCCCATTGCCAGAACATTCAATTTCCAGCTAACCAGAATGAGCCCGGCAGAACTTACCAGGATCAACGGCACTACGGTGACCAGGTCTTTGAGCGAAGCCTTGTTTAAACTTCCCAATAGCCAATATGTGATTACCGGGAGCTTAGACTCCGGGTCGGCAACGTATTTGGCCCCGGATAACAGGGAACTAAAGAAAGCCGCGACTATCACTCCTGAGAGCACCAACATTAAAGTCGGGGTGCTTTTGTAGATTCGGGCCAGCATGTACGTTAATATTACTCCCAAAATTCCGAAAGCAAAGGCAGCCAATTGCAGTTCTAAAGCGTTTGCNNGAAAACAGAATGGCTAACGCTGCCCCGAAACCGGCAGCGGCCGATACGCCTAAAATATCCGGACTTACCAGGGGATTACGAAACATTCCCTGATAAGCTGTACCGCTGATGGACAAACCTGCCCCAACGCACATTGCCAACACGGCTCGTGGAAATCTGATCTGAATAATTATAAGTTCGGCTGCTGATGTCCAATTATGATTAATGGGAAATATTTTAGAAAGTAAAATACGGAGGACAGTTACTGGATCTATAAAATAACGTCCTACAAAAAGGGAGACATAAAACACGACCAGCGGCACAATAATCAAAATGATGATTTTTTTCTTGGACAATTTAAACTCCGCAACCGGCGGGTGATGAACTGATTATTGAATCTTAATGGGTTCAGTCCATCGCCCGCCGGTCTTACATTTCCGGCTTGACTACGGTGCCGTAGCGTTCATGATTGAGTTCAGGTCACTATCCGTCAGCGTGTAATGGAAATATTTGGAATAAAAGTTTTTGGTTTCCTGATTGATGTCTATGTTTGTGAATTTATCAGGATATAATAATTTGGCTGCCCACAGGATTTGCAGCGCTTCTTCGGCACTGTAGCGGTCCCAGAGGTAAACGCCGGTAGGATTAGCGATTACTTTCTTGTTTTTTACGGCATTAGTACTGCTCCATTTCGGGTCGGACAAAATTGCTTTTACATTATCGCTGTTTGGCGCTGTTCCTACAATGATTATGTCCGGGTTCCATGCCGCAATCTGCTCGGCAGTAACTGCTTTTTGATTTCCGGTTATGTCTTTGGATGCCACGTCGATACCGCCGGCATAGTTGATCCATGCGTCAATCAAAGAGTTAGCGCCGTCAGTGCTAAGGATTAAATATTGGCTGGTGTGGAATACATTAGGCTTTTGCGCCGCCGGAATTGTTGAAGTAACAGCTGTCACTTTTTGAATGTTGGTATTCAAATAATTGATATAGTCTGCGGCAATACTGACTGCTTGACCGCCAAGTACATCACCGGTAATGCGAACAGTCGTTTTCAAATCATCAAAGGTAGCCGCGGGCATTTGCACTACGGGTATATTGGCAGTTTTAAATTGCGCCATGCTGTCAGCAGTGAATGAACCGGCACTGACCAACAGCACGTCCGGATGCGCTGCAATCAATGTTTCCATGTTGACCTGCCCTGCCGTGGCAGTAAACGGCGCGGGTATTGTTATTATCTGCGGGTAAAGTTTTTGGGCCCAGGGAAGAGCTTGAAATATGGTCGTTGTAGCCACCAATTTGCTTGCTCCGCCCAATAGAAAGACAATTTCGTTGTTGGCGTGCCACGCGTCGGCTACTCTGTTCACAACATAGGGAATCGTTATCGTTGCCCCGGTGCTGTCAATGACCGTCCGTGTTGTGGGAATGATTTCTATTTTATTGGTGAGTTTGATCCACATCGAAGCGTCAGATGCTTGGTCGCTCGCAGTCATAATACCCATCTCGACAGGACCGATTGTCGTGGCGAGGTCGTTCCCGTCCATTGAGTAGACAAGCGACACAAAAGGCTGTGTACCAGCGGTAGCCGGATTCCCGTTTTTATCATAGACGCTAAAAGTGCCCTGATAAACCTGGGCATAAGNNGCTCCTGCCTTGTTTTTCGTGGCGCCGTAACCTGTAGTAGGCGGCAAAGCTTTTAATTGAGATATTGTGTAGTTTTGGGTAGTAGTCCCATTTACCACCGTTAGTACTGTTGAGGTGACAGGTGTCGTGCTTGTTGCAGCGGTGGTGGTTGTTGCCGCCGTGGTTACGGGGGGTGTTGTCGTGGTTTTAGTTGTTGTAATCGTTGTGGCTGGTGTCGTTGTAGCTTGCGTCGTCGAGCAACTGGCAAGTAACAACGATATAATCAGCAAAGATGAAATTAGTGGTATTATTATCGATTTGATTTTCATTTTAGACTCCTTTTTGATTTTTGTCTGGAAGCAAGTATCGAATTCATGTAATTATTGTGGGAATCCTGGTAATCGACTTTCGAGCACCTGGTTAAAGGTCTGCCGGCTTTATTTTTCCTTTACGGCTTTCCCTTTGGAGCTGCGCGGCAACCTCATTCTGGCAATCCGGAAGTTTCTGTTGTCGCGGTTGGTTGTGTTGTTTCCTCCTTTTATTATTTGGCTTTTCAAATAAATTTCTCTACCACGATGTAATTGACAGGAATGTGCTCTCTATCAGCGTTTATTACTGATTTATTACCAAAAAAAAGCATCTCCTAAAAGGAGATGCCTGAGAAGCCA